>NZ_JAQTMS010000013.1 GCF_028714215.1 Rhodoferax sp.
GCACCGGCTAAGAAGGCTGCACCGGCTAAGAAGGCTGCACCAGCTAAGAAGGCTGCACCAGCTAAGAAGGCTGCACCAGCTAAGAAGGCTGCACCAGCTAAGAAGGCTGCTGCCAAGAAGGTGCCTGCCAAGAAGGCTGCTGTAGCCAAGAAACCGGCTGCCAAGAAACCGGTAGCCAAGAAAGCAGCCAAGAAGCCGGCCGCGAAGAAAGCCGCGAAAGCACCCGCTGCCAAGGCAGCGCCTGCCCCAGCTGCCCCCGCTGCTCAGACCACTTTGAGCCCGCAGGCCGCTTGGCCATTTCCGACGGCTAACAAGCCTTGAACCTCTAGGCAGGTTCTGCTCCAAGCCCGATGCTTAACCGCATCGGGCTTTTTCTTGAGCGCTACAAACCGAGCAATTTCAAATCGACCGTGTAGTTCTGGGGTCCGCGTCCTGCAATTTTGAGTGCGCCCAAACGGTTTCCGAGTACCGCGCAACGTTCCAGTGACCAGCCCTGCTCCAGTCCGAACAGCAAGGCACCTCGAAACGCGTCACCGCAGCCGGTGGGATCGACCAGCGCCGCGGCCTTGACCGCCGGAACATGGGTCTTTTTGCTGTCAACCCATACCTCACAGCCTTCGGCGCCCAGGGTGACGATCAGTCCTCGCACGTGATGCGAAATCTCGGCGTAACCCCAGCCGGTGCGATCACTCAGCATCCGGCCTTCGTAATCATTCACCGTGACCCAACTGGCCTGGCCCAGCAGTGCCTTGAGTTCCGTCCCGTCAAACCTCGGGAGTTGCTGTCCCGGGTCGAAGACAAAAGGGATCCCGGCCATGGCAAACTGCCCGGCATGTTGCCACATCGCATCGCGTCCATCGGGCGCGATGATGCCGAGTTTGATGTCGCCGCGAGCCGCAATCGAGGTCAGATGCGCGTGCTCCATGGCGCCGGGGTGAAAGCCATTGATCTGGTTGTTGTCGCGGTCCGTGATGATCATTGCCTGTGCCGTGTAAGCGCTGTCAATGGTGCGCACGAATTCGGTGGAGATGCCCTGACCGGCCAGCCGTTCCAGGTAGCTGCCGCCATCGCTGCCAAGCGTGGCCATGGGTAAGGCGGTTCCGCCAAGTTGCTTGAGTGCATAGGCAATGTTGCCGGCGCAGCCGCCAAAATCACGGCGCAGTGCAGGCACCAGAAACGACACATTCAAAATGTGCAATTGATCGGGCAGTATTTGCTCGGCAAAGCGGCCCTCGAAGTTCATGATGGTGTCAAAGGCCAGTGAGCCACAGATGATGGAAGCCATAGTTTTTACAGGTTGAGTTCAAGGATAAAAAGCATATACACGGTAGCCGACGATGCGCTCGGCGGTAGCCGGGACATTGACAGCCAGAGCAAGTGAAATCGGCCGCTCGGAGGCGGCTGCCAGGGAATCCGATCCGACGCCCAGTTCGGTCGCCCGCAAGACTCGTCGCAGCACCGGCTGATCGCGCGAATCGGTCAACGTCAATTCGATCGCCGGTAACGCCAGTGCCACGGCGGCCGTATTTTTTAGCGTGAAATTCAGGCGGTAGGCGTCTTCCCTGAGTTTGGTAAACGAGGCGCTGTCGATCAGCACCGAGTCTTTCTGCCGCAGCGCCGACAGCTGGCAATTGAAGGCCTCGCAAAACGCCAGCAGCCATGGTTTGAGGTCCGGTTGCTGGGCTGCTATCCGGTCGCGCTCGTGGAACACAATTTGTCCGGCCAAAGTCAGCAGTAGCGTCAGGCTTAGCAATGCCAGGGCAACGCGCACCAGTGGCTTGTGCCACAAGGTGTCCTGACGCGGCTTGCGCAGAAAAGAAACTTCGCCCGATTCGGTGGTGCTCTGAAGAGCCGGGCCCTGGTCTTCGTTGGAATCCGGCTCAGTCGGGATCATGGGCTCGGGCTGCGCCGATGCCAATTCCGGCGTTGCAGTACCGCCATCCACCGGGGTCGATGGGGGGGCGCTGTCGGCATTCTGTGGCAGGGCGTCCGGCGCCTGCGGTACCAGATGCAGCGAGGCATCAAAAATTGCATCGCATTGCCCGCATCGAACCCAGCCTTCAGAAATCCGAAGTTGATCGGGCACCACCTTGAACAGGGTCTGGCATCCCGGGCAACGTGTGATCATGCTCATTTGCCCGGAATTGTAGAGCCCAGCCCCAGGCCAATCAGCGGGTTGCGGTCATCAGAATCCAGCCATCTTCCTGATCCGAAATGTCAAGTTGGCAGTACGGGGTGTAGGCCTCTTTGAGTTCATCGGCCTGGCGCTCGAGGATACCGGCCAACACCAGCGATCCGGCCGGCGCCAGCCGCGACCAAAGCAGCGGTGCCAGCAGCTTCAGGGGGGTCGCCAAAATGTTGGCCAACACAGTCTGATAACTGCCCGTTACGATGTCAGGCAAACCGGTGTGCAGCCTGACCTGATTGGCTTGTGCGTTCTGAACCGTGGATTGGACCGCGGCCGTGTCGATGTCGACCGCGTCAATGTCGGTGGCACCATGTTTGGCCGCAGCGATGGCAAGAATACCGGAGCCGCAGCCATAATCGAGCACCCGGCCGAGTCTGTTTGCCGCAAGCGAGGCGCCCACTTGCCCATGTCGCGCAATCCAGCGCAAACACATCCGGGTCGTCGGGTGCGTGCCGGTGCCAAACGCCAGACCCGGATCGAGCCGGATGATGACGCGGGCCTGCGCCGGGGGTTCGTGCCAGGTTGGCACAATCCAGAACTCCGGCGTGATATCGACCGGCGCGAACTGCGACTGGGTCAAGCGCACCCAGTCCTGTTCCGGCACTTCCCGTAACGCCAGCGTCTTGCAGTCGGCAAAAAAATCCTGAACCTGCAACAGGCCCAGCGCATTTTTCGCCAAAGCCTCGGAGGCATACAGGGCCGATAACCGGGAGCGCTGCCAGCCGTCCTGCGGCGGCGGCATGCCGGGTTCTCCAAACAAGGCCTGCTCGGCATCGGTCTGGGCGTCAGCGTCTTCCACACTGACGCTCAAGGCGTCCAAGGCTTCAAGAGCATCGCTCAGGGTTTCGACCTGATCTTGCCGGCATAGCAGACTGAGTTCAAACATGGATAGCACTATTGATGTTTCAGAAAATAGCGACACTGTTGCACAGCAACGGATGGGGCGTTGTCATTGCGGGCCTGACCCGCAATCCATCAATGGCAGATCGGGTCTGGCCCACAAGCTTCCAGTTTAGCGTTGGTGCTGGCTCAGCCACTCTTCAAGGTAATGAATGTTGGTGCCGCCGGACAGGAATTTTGCATCCACCATCAGTTCCCGGTGCAGGGCAATGTTGGTGTTGATGCCTTCCACCACCGTTTCGCCGAGTGCCGTTTGCATGCGCACCAAAGCCTGTTCGCGGGTATCCCCGTGGACAATGATTTTGCCAATCATTGAATCGTAATTGGACGGGACAAAATAATTGGTATAGATGTGCGAGTCGACCCGCACGCCCGGCCCCCCCGGCGGGTGCCACATGCTGATCCGACCCGGTGAAGGGGTGAATTTGTAGGGGTCTTCCGCATTCACGCGACACTCGATGGCGTGACCTCGAATCTGGATCTGACGTTGTGTGAAGGGCAGTTTTTCGCCGGCTGCAACCATGATCTGGGTCTTGACGATATCGACCCCGGTGATCATTTCCGTCACCGGATGCTCAACCTGGACCCGGGTATTCATCTCAATGAAGTAGAACTCCCCGTCTTCATACAGAAACTCGAAAGTTCCGGCGCCACGGTAGCCGATCTTCTTGCACGCCGTTACGCAGCGTTCACCCAGGCGTTCGATCAGCTTGCGCGCAATACCGGGTGCCGGCGCTTCCTCGATGATTTTTTGATGTCGCCGCTGCATTGAGCAATCGCGCTCACCAAGGTAAACCGCATTTTTGAACTTGTCGGCCAGAATCTGGATCTCGATATGCCTGGGGTTTTGCAGAAATTTTTCCAGGTACACGGCGGAATTGCCGAACGCCGCGCCAGCTTCCGCCTTGGTCATTGCGACGGCATTCACCAGGGCCGCTTCGGTGTGCACCACGCGCATGCCACGCCCGCCGCCCCCGCCAGCCGCCTTGATGATGACCGGGTAGCCAACTGCCTTCGCAATGCGACGAATTTGCAGCGGATCGTCTGGCAGTTCACCTTCCGAACCGGGCACGCAAGGAACCCCCGCCTTGATCATCGCCTGCTTGGCTGACACCTTGTCGCCCATCAGCCGGATCGACTCGGGTGTCGGCCCAATGAACTGAAAGCCGCTTTTTTCCACCCGTTCCGCAAAATCGGCGTTTTCGCTCAAAAAACCATAACCGGGATGGATCGCCTCCGCGTCCGTCACTTCAGCCGCCGAAATGATGGCCGGCATGTTCAGATAGCTGAGTGCCGACTGGGCCGGCCCGATGCACACCGCTTCGTCGGCCAGTCTGACGTATTTGGCCTCACGGTCAGCCTCCGAATAGACCATCACCGCGCGGACGCCGAGTTCCCGACAGGCGCGCTGAATTCTGAGGGCAATCTCGCCCCGATTGGCAACCAGGATTTTTTTGAACATAAACAGTGACGTTTAACCTCACTCAATCACGAACAAAGGCTGGCCGTATTCGACGGCTTGTCCGTTCTCGCACAGAATCTGGGTCACAACGCCTGATTTATCAGACTCGATTTCGTTGAGAATCTTCATCGCCTCGATAATGCATACCGTTTGGCCGACCTTGATCGAGTCGCCGATTTCCACAAAAGACTTGGCACCTGGCGAGGCGGCCCGGTAGAAGGTACCCACCATGGGCGATTTGACGCTATGGCCGACAACTGCGGGCGCCGGCGCTGCGGCAGGTTCTGCCGGCGTCAAGCCCGGTCCGGGGATGTTGACCGGTGCTGGCGCCGGCATGGCGTAATGCTGGGGAACGGCGCCGCCGCCCTTGACAATGCGGACCTTGCCCTCTGCTTCCGTGATTTCCAGTTCCGAAACATTTGATTCCGATACCAGGTCAATCAGTGTTTTCAGTTTTCTTAGATCCATGAGGTCTCCAACGAATTTCAAGTAACAGGCGTCTAATTTACATTAAATTAGATCAAAATACTGTCTTCTTCTATTATTTTAATCGTACCCGAAGATCTCCCAGTGTCCCGTAGAGACCTCCTGATGAGCCCGGTCAGTGCGAACTCTACGCAATCCAGGGCTACTTCAGCAGCGCCCAAGCATGCAACTCATTGGGCGTCACCTTGCCCATTTTACGATGCACCAGCTGCCCACTGGAACTCACCACCACGGTGAACGGTAAACCGCCTATCAGGTTCCCCAGGGATCGGCTGATCTCGATCCCGGAATTTCCTGCCATGGCGACCGGGAAGGTGACCGGGGTGCGAGCCAAAAATTGCTTCACGGGGTCGAGCTGATCAACCGCCAATCCAATAACCTGCCATCCGTTGGCGGAATTTTGATTGAAGAAGCCGTTTAATAGCGGGAGTTCCTCTACGCAGGGTGGACACCAGCTGGCCCAGAAATTTAGCAGCAGAGGCTTGCCACGCAGGGCGCCCATGTGGAGCGTGGCACCGTCCGGGGTGGCAAACTCCAACCGCCAGAATTCCGAGTCAATGGCTTGTGGCGGTTCTGGCGACCTGGAAGTTCGCCAAGCCAGGCCGGCACCTGCCAAAGTGGCCGCGGCGGCGACTGCGCGCAGCAGCCAGCGCCTGCGGTTTTGCAGGGCGGTTTCTGCGATCCCGGAGCTTGGCGTTGTATCGGTCATGGTTGACTATCATGCAATAAACGCCGAACCGCCGCCAGATCGCCTCGCGGGCTGCGCCCTTTGGCGTCGGGCCGTAGCGCGCCACGCTGGTCATCGCGGTCATAAATCAGCAAATGCAAGCCCACCTCTTCGTTCAAGTCCGGGCAGAAAGCATGCACGCTGAGTGCTTCCACCGGTTCGCCATGCAGGCCGGTGACGGTGCGCGGCACATAATTCACCCGTTGGTCAAGCAGGGAAATTTCAGTCGATTTGCTGTCATCACAAAACAACTGGATGTAGATATCTGACAAACGGGTTGCCGTGCCGTGCCATACGGCTCCTCCCAAGTGGGGCCGAAACGCCGCCAGGCGTTCCATCCAGGTCAGGGCCAGGCGGCGCAGTGCCCGCAGTTCGCGGGCCTGTGTCTGGGCGCAGAAAAGCGCGATGTGTTCCATCACAGCCGATTCGATTTCGTCATTGCCGGGTAACGCGCTACGCCCCGGCAAGCCCAGTTGCTTGACGGCACGGCGCTTGGCGGCGCCATATTCGAGCCCCTCTTCCACCACCAGCCGGGCCGCGGCAGCCGAGATTTCTGACTTCAGGGTATCCATAAGGCCGTATTCTGCCCCTGTTGTGTCAGCCTAAAATTCGCGCATGCACATTCATATTCTTGGCATTTGCGGCACCTTCATGGGTGGCCTGGCCGCGCTGGCGCGCGAAGCGGGTCACAAGGTCACCGGTTGCGATGCCGGCGTCTATCCGCCCATGAGCGATCAGTTGCGCGCCCTGGGCATTGACCTGATAGAAGGTTTCGGCGTCGACCAGCTGGCCCTCCAGCCGGACATTTTCGTGGTTGGCAATATGCTTAGCCGCGCGCATCTGAGCGACGGCAGTCCGAAGTTTCCTCTGATGGAAGCCATCCTGGATGCCGGGCTGCTTTACACCAGCGGCCCGCAATGGCTGGCCGAACAGGTGTTGCAGGGCAGGCATGTGATTGCCGTGGCCGGTACCCACGGTAAAACCACCACCACGGCCATGATCGCCTGGATCCTTGAATCTGCCGGTCTGCAACCCGGTTTTCTGATCGGCGGCGTGCCACTGAACTTTGGCGTCTCTGCCCGCCTCGGCAAAGGTCCTACATTCGTGATTGAAGCCGACGAATACGACACCGCTTTCTTCGACAAGCGCAGCAAATTTGTGCATTACCGGCCGCGTACAGCGGTGCTTAACAACCTCGAATTCGACCACGCCGATATTTTTGACAATCTGGCGGCGATCGAGCGCCAGTTTCACCACCTGCTGCGTACCGTACCCGCCAGCGGGCGCGTGCTGGTCAACGCTCTGGAGGAAAGTCTGGCGCGGGTGTTGCACATGGGCTGCTGGAGCGAGGTTCGCAGCTTTGGCGCGGCCGTCAGTGATTTCACTGCCGCCGGTGAGCCCGATGCCTTTGATGTGTTGTACCAGGGGCAGGTTGCCGGTCATGTGAAGTGGGCGCTTACCGGCGTGCATAACCAGCTCAATGCGCTGGCGGCCATTGCGGCGGCCCAGCACGTCGGCGTTTCACCCGCGCTTGCCGCCGACGCCTTGGGCCGCTTTGAAAATGTGAAGCGGCGGCTGGAACTGCGCGGCAGCGTGCAACGTCCCGGTGGCAGCATCACCGTTTACGATGACTTTGCCCACCACCCGACGGCCATTCGGACCACGCTGAATGGGCTGCGCCGCAAGGTCGGGCACAGTGGGCGCATCCTGGCGGTTTTTGAGCCGCGCTCCAACACCATGAAGCTGGGCACCATGAAGGCCCAGCTTCCCTGGAGCCTGGAAGACGCCGATCTGGCGTTTTGCCACGGCGGCGCGCTGGGCTGGGATGCGCGTGAAGCCTTGGCCGGCATGGGCGCCAGGGCGCAAGTGGCGGACAGCATTGAGGCGCTGGTGGCTCAGGTCGTGGCCCAGGCGCGAGCCGGTGACCATATCCTGTGCATGAGCAATGGCGGCTTTGGCGGCATACACCTCAAACTGCTCCAGGTATTGGAAAAAACTTAGCTGCTTGCGGGACAGATCTTCAGCTCTGTCCCCAACTGATTACGGACAAGTTCTAAGGTTTGCGCCGCGCCTGAACGGCGTTTGACAAGACCTCCAGCGCCCGCAGCGAGTCATCCCAGCCCAGACAGGCGTCGGTGATGCTCTTGCCGTATTCCAGTTGCAGGGAGTCGTCCTTGCCCGGGGTGAATTTTTGGGCACCGGCATGCAGATTGCTCTCCACCATCACGCCAAAGATGCTGGTCGAGCCGGCCGCAATCTGGGCCGCAATATCAGCTGCCACGTCGAGTTGCTTCTCGTGCTGCTTGCTGCTGTTGGCGTGGCTGCAGTCCACCATCAGGGTGGCCGGCAGTTTCGCCAGTTTCAGGCCTTTGCAGGCGGCTGCCACACTGGCCGCGTCGTAGTTGGGCGCCTTGCCGCCGCGCAGGATGACGTGACAGTCGGGGTTGCCATTGGTTTGCACAATCGCCACTTGCCCGTTCTTGTGAACCGACAAAAAATGGTGCCCGCCGGCCGCCGCCTGAATCGCGTCGGTGGCGATTTTGATGTTGCCGTCGGTGCCGTTTTTGAAACCGATCGGGGCCGACAAGCCGGACGCCAGTTCGCGGTGCACCTGACTTTCGGTGGTACGCGCTCCAATCGCACCCCAGGAGATCAGATCGCCCAGGTACTGGGGAGAAATGACATCCAGAAACTCGCTACCGGCCGGCAAGCCCAAGCGGTTGATTTCAATCAGCAACTGACGCGCCATGCGCAGGCCTTCGTCGATGCGAAAAGTCTCGTCCAGGTAGGGGTCGTTGATCAGGCCTTTCCAGCCGATCGTGGTACGCGGTTTTTCAAAATAGACCCGCATCACGATTTCCAGCGTGCCGGCATATTTTTCGCGCTGCGCTTTGAGCCGCCGCGCATAGTCCAGTGCCGCCGCCGGATCGTGGATCGAGCAGGGGCCAATCACCACCAGCAAGCGGTCATTGGTGCCGGACATGATGTCGTGGATGCGCCGGCGTGTCATGCCGATCAGCGATTCGGCCGCCGTGCCTTGAATCGGGAAGAAGCGAATTAAGTGCTCGGGTGGCGGTAACACGGTGATGTCCTTGATGCGTTCGTCGTCGGTCTGACCGGTGCGGTCGGTGGAGTGGGCAACCGGGTTCGCATACCAGGCATCGGTGCTGGCGACAGTGGCTTGTGATTTCATCGTGAGCTTCCTAAAGGGTGGACGACCGAGCAACCTGTTTCACGTAGCTGCGGTCTGTCGGGCAAGGTTTCAGTCAAGTAAAGTCAAAAAGGCATAAAAAAACCGCCGGGGGTGCCGGCGGTTATTGGAAGATCAGGACGTTTTCTTTGGGTACGTTCAGAACTCTCTACCGCCGCAGGCGCTTGAGAACCAAAAATAGCTAAAGTAAAACCGGGCTGACTTCATGGCGTCAAATGTAGCACAGTCCAAAGCCGTCGTCGGCATGAGGGTGGGTCATCCCGATGATCGCAAGCACAAGGCTTCAGGCGGTGCCGCCCACCGTCAAGCCGTCAATGCGCAGGGTCGGCTGGCCGACGCCGACCGGCACGCTCTGGCCTTCTTTGCCGCAGGTGCCGACACCGCTGTCGAGTTTCATGTCGTTGCCGATCATGCTGACGCGGGTCAGGGCGTCCGGGCCATTGCCGACGATGGTGGCGCCCCGCACCGGGTACAGAATTTTGCCGTTCTCGACCCAATAGGCTTCGCTCGCCGAGAAGACGAATTTGCCCGACGTAATGTCCACCTGACCACCGCCGAAGTTGCTGGCGTACAGGCCTTTTTTGATGCTGGCAATGATTTCCTTCGGATCCTTGTCGCCGCCCAGCATGTAGGTGTTGGTCATGCGCGGCATCGGGACACAGGCATAGCTTTCGCGCCGCCCGTTGCCGGTGGTCGCGACGCCCATCAAGCGCGCATTCATGGCATCCTGAATGTAGCCCTTGAGAATGCCGTCCTCAATCAGCACGTTGCGCTGACTGGCGTTGCCTTCGTCGTCCACATTGAGTGAGCCGCGACGCTCCGCCAGGGTGCCGTCATCCAGCACTGTGACGCCTTTGGCCGCCACGCGCTGCCCAATGCGGCCGCTGAACGCACTCGAACCCTTGCGGTTGAAGTCGCCCTCCAAGCCGTGCCCAATCGCCTCATGCAGCAAAATACCGGGCCAACCCGGACCTAGTACCACGGTCATTTCGCCGGCCGGCGCGGCATGCGCCTCCAGATTGGTCAGCGCGGCATGCACCGCCTCGTCCACATACTGGACTATCCGTGCCGCGTCAAAATAGGCCAGGCCAAAGCGCCCGCCGCCGCCGGCAGAGCCCATTTCGCGGCGGCTCTTCCCGCCAATGGTCTGCTCTGCGATGACGGTCACCGACAAACGCACCAGCGGCCGCACATCGGCCGCCAGCGTGCCATCGGCACGCGCCACCAGCACCACGTCGTATTCGCTGGCCAGCCCCGCCATGACCTGGGCCACGCGCGGATCCTTGGCGCGCGCCAGACGCTCCACGGTTCCCAGCAAGGCAACCTTGCTGGCGCTGTCCAAAGTGGCAATCGGGTCCAGGCCCGGGTACAGCGAGCGAGCGCGCGCCACTTTTGTCGCGCTGCGGACCCGCCCGGCCTGCGCCGCGCTGGAAATGGTTCGAACCGTGCGGGCTGCGTCCAGCAGCGAGGCCTCGGAGATGTCGTCGGAATAGGCAAACGCCGTCTTCTCGCCACAGACGGCCCGCACGCCGACGCCTTGATCGATGCTGAAGGAGCCGGTTTTGACAATGCCCTCTTCCAGGCTCCAGCCCTCGGAGCGGGTGTACTGGAAGTAAAGATCGGCTTCGTTGACCCGGTGCGCCTTGATTTCCGCCAGCGCCCGGGTCAGGTGGGATTCGTCCAGGCCGAACGGCGTGAGCAACAGGGACTTGGCGATGGCCAAGCGTTCAATGGTGGGTTCGCGAGAGATCATGCTTGATTTTACGACTGCACCAGTCGTTTCGACTTGGCGATCGACATCAATATCCCCAGCCCCATGCCCAGTGTCGCCATGGCGGTGCCACCGTAGCTGATGAAGGGCAGGGGAACGCCCACCACCGGCAAAATGCCGCTCACCATGCCCATGTTGACAAAGGCGTAGGTGAAAAATATCAGCGTGATGCTGCCCGCCAGCAGTCTGGAAAACAAGGTTGGCGCTTCCAGTGCAATGGTCAGACCGCGCAGGATCAGGAAGCCAAAGACCGCGATCAGCAGCAGGTTGCCGAACAGACCGAACTCCTCGGAAAAAGCGGCAAATATAAAGTCGGTGGTGCGCTCGGGTATGAACTCCAGATGGGTCTGCGTGCCTTGCATGAAGCCCTTGCCCCAGAAGCCGCCGGAGCCAATCGCGATCATGCCCTGGATGATGTGAAAGCCCTTGCCCAAGGGGTCACGGGTGGGGTCCAGCAAGGTGCAGATGCGTTGCTGCTGGTAATCGTGCAAAACCGGCCAACGCACGCCTTCGGCGCACAACTGCGGCTCAAAACCGACCACCAGCGCGACGCCCAGCACGCCCAGCAGCAGCGGCGGCAAGATCCACTTCCAGGACAGGCCGGCGAAAAAAATGATCGACAGGCCGGCCGACAGCACCAGAATGGCGGTGCCCAGGTCGGGCTGGCGCACGATCAGGGCGATCGGCAGCGCCAGTAACGCCGCGGCGACTGCAAAGTCGAGCGGGCGCAGCTGGCCTTCGCGCTTCTGGAACCACCAGGCCAGCGTCAGCGGCACGGCGATCTTCAGGATTTCACTGGGTTGGATGGTGACGCCCACATTGAGCCAGCGCCGCGCGCCCTTCTTTGTAACGCCAAAAATCGCCACGGCAATCAGCAGCGTCACGCCCGCCACGTACAAGGGCAGCGCCAGCGACATCAAGCGTTGCGGCGGAATCTGCGCCACGACGAACAAAATGGTGCCGGCCAGCAGCATGTTGCGGCCGTGATCCTCAAACCGGGTGCCCTGGTCGTAGCCGGACGAATACATGGTCAGCAAACCGATACAGGCGAGCAAAAAGACGGCAAATGCCAGCGGGCCGTCAAAGCCGCGAAACCAGGGCGTCAGGCGCTGCCAGAGCGATGGGTTTTTAAATACGACTGCCATGGCCTGATTATCCCTTGCCACGCCAATCCGGCGGTTGGCGCCACTATGATGCGGCCATGTCACTTCAGCCACCGATCACCCATCTGCTTTACCTGCATGGTTTTCGCTCCTCGCCGCAGTCAAAGAAGGCCAGCCTGATGGCGCGCCACATGGCGGCCCGGCACCCGAGCGTGACCTGGTGCTGCCCGCAACTGCCACCCTCGCCACGCCAGGCCATGGCCGAGGTGCTGCGGGGCATTGCCGACTGGCCGCGCGCCAGCATGGCGGTGGTGGGCTCTTCGCTGGGCGGGTTTTACGCGACCTGGGTGGCGCAGACCACCGGCTGCCGGGCGGTGCTGCTCAATCCGGCGGTTGATCCGGCACGCGATCTGCAAACCTACATCGGCGAGCAAAGCAACTGGCACGACCCGACCCAGCGCTTTTTCTTCCGCAGCGAATTCGTCCAGGAGTTGCGCGATCTGGCGCTACCGGAACTGACGCAGGCGCAGCGTTACATGGTGGTGATTGCCAAAGGCGACGAGTTGCTGGACTGGCGCGAAATGCATGCGCGCTACGCCGGCGCCCATATCCGTTTGCTGGAAGGCGGCGACCACGCCCTGAGCGACTTTGAACGGCACCTGCCGGCGGTCATGGCGTTCCTGGGGCTGGACTGAAACCGCTCGGATTGAGTCCGGCGCCGCCGCGCCTGCTTTGCTGGGACAATGCGGTCTATGTTTTTATTGTTTGAAGAAGCCGGGAAATTCATGGCCGGCCGGGTGCTGTCGGAAGCGGAGTCGTCGGCGCAGGTCGAGCTCGACAGCGGCAAACGGGTCAAGGTCAAGGCCGCCAACATCCTGCTGCGGTTCGAGAAACCGTCGCCGGCGCAATTGCTGGCGTCGGCGCAAGCCATCAGCCAATCGATTGAGCTGGAGCTGGCCTGGGAGTTTTCGCCCGATGAAGAGTTTGGTTTTGCCGAGCTGGCGCGCGAGTATTTCAGCAGCAGTGCCAGCAAGGAAGCCACGCTGGAACAGCAAGCCGGCACGCTGCTGCGTCTGTTTGAGGCGCCGCACTACTTTCGTCGCGCCGGCAAGGGGCGCTTCCGTAAAGCGCCGGCTGAGATCATTGCCCAGGCGCTGGCGGCGATCGAGAAAAAGAAACAGATTGCGTTGCAGACCGAGCAGTGGGTCAAGGAACTGAGCCAGGGCATTTGTCCGCCGCCGGTGCGCGAGCAGCTTTACAAGATATTGTTCAAACCGGACAAGAATGCGCCCGAATACAAGGCCGTGGTGGAGGCGTCGCGCGCCACCCATCTGGGTGTGCTGGAGTTGCTGGTCAAAGCCGGCGCCATTGATTCACCTTACCAGTTTCACTGGCGCCGCTTCCTGCTGGAGAACTTTCCCAAGGGCACCGGTTTTGCCAAGTTGGAGGCGCCGCCGATCCGCGACGAACTGCCCCTGTCGACGGCGCGCGCGTTCTCCATCGACGATTCGGCCACCACCGAGATCGACGACGCACTCTCGGTGCAAGGCCTGGGCTCCGGCACCGTCCGCCTGGGTATCCACATTGCGGCACCGGGCCTGGCCATCGTGCCCGGCAGCGCTATCGACCTGATCGGCCGCGCCCGCTTGTCCACCGTCTACATGCCGGGCTACAAGGTCACCATGCTGCCCGACGAGGTGGTGCAGAGTTACACGCTGCAAGAGGGGCGCGATTGCCCGGCGGTATCCCTGTACCTCACGCTGGACGAGGCCACCCTGGAGATCAAGGCCAGCGAGACCAAGCTGGAGCGGGTCCACATCGGCGCCAATCTGCGGCACGATCAGCTCGACACGGTGGTGACCGAGGAGTGGCTGGAGGACCCCGCTTTTTCACACCGGATGGACCCCCAGCCCTTACAGCACAAACGCCCGCAGCTGTCATTTTTATACCGGCTGGCCAAGCATCTGAAGGCGGCTCGTGAACTGGTGCGCGGCAAACCCGAGACTTTCAATCGGCCGGATTACAACTTCAGGCTGGTGGGCAACGACGGTGCCGAACCGCAAGGCCATGAGCAAGTCAGCATCAGCGTGCGCCAGCGTGGCGCGCCGCTGGACCTGATCGTCTCCGAGGCCATGATTCTGGCCAACAGCACCTGGGGCAACTGGCTGGCCGAGTTGGGCGTGCCGGCCATTTACCGCAGCCAGGCTTCGCTACTGCCCGGCGTCAAGGTGCGCATGGGCAGCAAGGCCCTGCCGCATGCCGGCATCGGCGTCAAAAGCTACGCCTGGAGCAGTTCGCCGCTGCGTCGCTACACCGATCTGGTGAACCAGTGGCAAATCATTGCCTGCGCCCGTCATGGCAAGACGGCGGCCCTGGCGGCGCCGTTCAAGCCCAAGGACGCTGACCTGTTTTCCATCATCTCCAGCTTCGACGCCGCTTATTCCGCCTACAACGCTTACCAGGGGGCGATGGAACGCTTCTGGACGCTCAAGTACTTGCAGCAAAACAACATCACTGAAATTACCGCCACGGTGTTCAAGGAGAACATGGTGCGCTCCGACGATCTGCCGCTGGTGCTGCCGGTCGTGGGTGCGCAGGGCCTGCCGCGGGGCGCGCGCCTGCGCGTCAAGCTGGGTGCCATTGACGAGGTGACGCTGGATGTCGGTGGCAGCGTGCTGGCGCGCCTGGACAGCGTGCCAGCGGCCGAAGGCGCGGTCGACGCCGCCGCCGGCGACGAGGAAGATGACGAAAGCGCCGCCGCCGGCCCGATTGCGATTGCGATTGCCGTCGACCTGCGCGAGAACGACAGCGAAGCCGCTAGCCCTGGCAGCGATAATCCAGCCCCGTGAACCTGCGGTCTTTCAGCACTCTCCAGCTCGCACTCGGCGTCTCCATCGCCGTGCATGGCGCGCTGCTGACGGTGCGCTTTGTCGACCCCGAAGCCTTCAACCGGGTCTTTGAAGACACGCCACTGGAAGTCATTCTGGTCAACGCCCGCACCAGCGAGCGCCCCGACAAGGCGCTGGCCATTGCCCAGGCCGCCATGGCCGGTGGCGGCGAGGCTGAGCGCGGGCGTGCCACCAGTCCCCTGCCGCCGGCCCCGCTGGCTGAAGCGGGTGACCAAACCGAGGCCCAGGTGGCGCGTCAATTGCAGCAGTTGCAGGAGCAACAGAATCTGCTGCTGGCCGAGGTCAAAGCCAGGCTGGCGGCGCTGCCTCCATCCGACCCCAGCCAGCCCAGCAATGCCGCGCCGGACCAGGTGCAGCGCGAGGAAATGCGGCGCCAATTGAGCAAGCTGCTGGCCGAGATCGAGCGGCGCATCAAGCTGGAAAACACGCGCCCGCGCAAGCGCTACATCAGCCCGGCCACCCGCGAAGAGGTGTATGCGGTCTATTACGACCGGTTGCGCCGTCGCATCGAAGACAAGGGCACCGAAAACTTTCCCGAGGCGGCGGGCCGGAAGCTGTATGGAGAATTGACGATGGGTATCACCGTCAATTTCGATGGGCGGATTCACCAGATCGAAATTGTCGAAAGCTCCGGCAACCGGGCACTCGATCGGCGTGCTGCGGCCATTGTCAAAAGCGCGGCGCCGTTCGGCCGCTTCAACGCGGCGATGCGGCGTCAAGCGGAGCAGATCTGGGTCGTCTCGCGCTTCAAATTCACGCGCGACGAAACGCTGGAAACCTTACTCACGGCACATTGACCATGTCCATCGACCTCTATTGCGTGCTGGGAAACCCGGTGGAGCACAGCCGCTCGCCGTGGATTCATGCTCGCTTTGCCGAACTCACCGGCCAGACCCTGCACTATGGCAAGCGATTGGTTGCACTCGACGGCTTCGTGCCGGCAGTGCGCGCTTTCATGGCCGAAGGCGGCCGTGGCTGTAACGTCACCGTGCCCTTCAAGTTCCAGGCGGCGGCGCTGGCCGGCCATTGCAGCGACCGTGTGGCGCTGGCCCAGGCCGCCAACACTTTGACTTTCCGGGATGGCGCCATCCTGGCCGACAACACCGATGGTGTCGGGCTGGTCAATGACATTCAGCGCAACGCCGGCTTTGACTTGAGCGGGCGCCACCTGCTGCTGCTGGGGGCCGGCGGTGCGGCGGCCGGCGTGCTGGGCCCGCTGCTGCTGGCGCGGCCGGCCAGCATCACCGTGGCCAATCGCAGCGAGCCCAAGGCCGCGGCCCTGGCCGCGCGCCATGCGGCGCTCGCGGCGGCGCAAGAAACGGAACTTTTCTGCTGCGGCTTGTCGGAGCTGGCCGGAAGTTTCGATGTTGTCATCAACGCCACGGCCAGCAGCCTGGGCGGTGGCGCCATACCGGTGGCCGGCAGCACCCTCAAGCCCGCTGCCCTGGCTTACGACCTGATGTACGGGAGCGCGGCGCAAGGCTTCATGCGCTGGGCGGTCGAGCAGGGTGCCAGCGCGCGTGACGGCCTGGGCATGCTGGTGGAACAGGCGGCCGAGGCATTCTTGCTCTGGCGCGGCGTGCGTCCACCGGCGCAGCAGGTGCTCTCCGAGTTGCACGCGGTGCTGCGGGGCGCCGCATGAGGACCCCGGGATTGGGCCCCGTGGCAGGCGCGCTGGCGACGGTCATCCCGGACCCCGGATCGGAGTCCGGGGCAGGCCCGATCCGGGATCCATGGATTGCGGATCAAGTCCGCAATGACGGCCTTTGAAACCCTTTGTACGCTGGCTCGGTTTGCTGGCAGTGGCGGCCGTCGCCTTGCAGCTTTTCTTTGTTCTGCGAATCGCCACCATGGCGCTGCTGGATCCCCAGTCGACCGCCTTCCAGCGTTCCGAAGCCTGGCGCGTGCGGCTGGAAAAAGGTCGCTTGCCGTGGCGCCAGCAGTGGCGGCCCTACGAACAAATCTCCGACAAGCTCAAGCAGGCGGTGATTGCCAGCGAAGACGATGGTTTCAGCCGACACGATGGGGTCGACTGGGACGCGTTGGAAAAGGCTTGGCAAAAGAATGCCAGGGCCGAGGCCCAGGTGGCGAAAACACAGGCCGGAAAAAAAGCCGGCGCCGCCAAGGCCAACGGCAAACCAGTGCGTTCACCGAAAGTGGTGGGCGGTTCCACCATCACACAACAACTGGCCAAAAATTTGTTCCTGACCGGCGAGCGGACCCTGTTGCGCAAGGGTCAGGAACTGGTCTTGACGCTGGCGCTGGAGGCGTTACTCAGCAAGCAGCGGATTCTGGAAATTTACCTCAACAGCGTCGAATGGGGCGAGGGCGTTTTTGGCGCCGAAGCAGCGGCGCAACACTATTTTCACAAATCGGCGTCGGAACTGAACGCATTGGAGGCGGCCCGGCTGGCCGTGATGCTGCCGCGCCCGAAGTATTTTGAGAAACTGCCCAACTCCAGCTACCTGGCCGAGCGCGCCGGCGTGATTGCCAACCGCCTGGCTGGCGCCGAATTGCCCTGAGTGGGCGCCGCATTTTTTCGCGTCGTGATGGCGGCAAGGACACGCCCATTCCAATTATCATCCCCTTCATGCGTGCCAAGTTGATGAGCTACTTCCTGCTGGGTTTGATCCGTGTTCTAACCGGATCGCAGGCCCGCTGGTACGGCTGCCCGCCCAAGGCCGAGCAACGCATCTACTTCGCCAACCATCAAAGCCATGCCGACCTGGTGATGATCTGGGCCGCCCTGCCCAAGGAGTTGCGCGCCACCACCCGCGCCATTGCGGCCAGGGACTACTGGACCAAGACCCCGTTCCGGCAATGGATCACGACCGCGGTCTTCAACGTCATTTATGTTTCGCGCGAGCGCAACGCCGACGAAGACCCGCTGGAGCCCCTGTTCGAGGCGCTGGAGCATGGCGACTCGATCATCCTGTTTCCCGAAGGCACGCGCGGCAACAAGGACGAACCGCAGGCCTTCAAGGCCGGGCTCTACAACCTGGCGCTGAAGTTTCCGGCGGTCGAGCTGGTGCCGGCCTGGATCAACAATGTGCAGCGCGTCATGCCCAAGGGCGAGGTGGTGCCGGTGCCGGTGCTGTGCTCGGTCACCTTCGGCGCCCCGCTTCATTTGGCTGCGGGTGAGGAGCGGCGCGCTTTTCTGGAGCGTGCTCGCAGCGCCGTCATGGCGCTGCGCGACGTGTAACCGCGATGTACCAGTTTCTGAAAAATCTCAACCCCAACCAACAGGTCGGGACCTTGTTCATCCTGGTGTTTGGCCTGTTGCTGCTGGCCAGTGTCGCCGCCGTGTTGCTGTCCATGCGCGAATTCGGCGACAGCCCCAAGGCGCAGCGCCAGCGCAGTGACCTGCACAACTTCGATGGCGTGCTCAGAACCAGTTGGCTCATCATGCTGGTGTTCTGGATCGGCTGGCTGGCTGGCGACTGGGTCGCGCTGACGCTGTTCGGTCTGGTATCTTTTTTTGCGCTGCGTGAATTCATGACGCTGTCGCCGACCCGCCGCGGCGACCATCGCAGCTTGGTGTTGGCATTTTTTGTCGTGCTGCCACTGCAGTACGCGTTGGTCGGCAACGAATTGTTCAACCTGTTCACCGTCTTCATCCCGGTCTATGTGTTTCTGGCGATCCCGGTGGTCAGCGCGCTGGCCAACGACCCGCAGCGCTTTCTGGAACGCAACGCCAAACTGCAATGGGGCATCATGGTCTGCATCTACGGCATGAGCCATGTGCCGGCCTTGCTGCTGCTCGATTTCCCCGGCTACGACAAGAAGAACGCGTTTCTGATTTTCTTTCTGGTGCTGGTGGTGCAGACCAGCATGATCGTGCAGCATCTGGCCTCGCGCCGGCTGCAAAGAGCGCCCGCGGCAGCGGCCATCAGCCAGAGTTTCAACTGGCCCAGCTGGTGGATCGGCATCGCCGTCGGCAGCCTGCTGGGTGCCTTGCTGGCCGGCATTACCCCTTTTGTGCCGGGCCAGGCATTTGCAATGTCCTTCATCGCCTGTGTCGCCGGGTCGTTCGGGCATCTGGTGATGAAAGCCCTCAAGCGCGACCGTGGCATTCCGATCTGGCGCGGCCAGGGCAGCGCCGTCACCGGCGCCAGCGGGCTGCTGGACCGGGTCGATGCGCTGTGCTTTGCCGCGCCGGTCTTCTTTCATTCGGTGCGCTGGTATTTTGGGCTCTAGGATGAGAATTCTTGGTATCGACCCCGGTCTGCGCACCACCGGCTTCGGCTTGATCGACGTAGCCGGATCGGAGTTGACTTATGTGGCCAGCGGCACCATCAGCACCACTCACTTGGAAAAAGGCCAGTTGCCGGCGCGCCTGAAGGTTTTGTTCGACGGCGTCAAAGAGGTCATAACGCGCTACCAGCCCGATTGCGCCTCGGTCGAAATCGTCTTCGTCAATGTCAACCCGCAATCGACTTTGTTGCTGGGCCAGGCCCGCGGTGCCTGCGTCACCGCTTTGGTGTCCAACGATTTGCCGGTGGCTGAATACACCGCGCTGCAAATGAAGCAAGCGGTGGTTGGTTATGGCCGCGCCGACAAGACCCAGGTCCAGGAGATGGTGCGCCGCCTGCTGAGCTTGCCGGGACTGCCCGGCCCCGATGCCGCCGACGCCCTGGGCCTGGCCATCACCCACGCCCACGCCGCCAAAGCCCTGGCCCGCCTGGCGCGGGCCGATGGCGTGATTGGCGCCGGTAGCGGCAAATACAAGGCCGGACGCAGCCGCTGAGGCGCTTCTTTTGTCCAGTAAGATGTGTGCTTGATTTCGTCACTTCAAGCAACTTAAGGGACACTCATGAGTCAGACAAGCTGTACCCACATTCGCACCGTCGCCCTGGTCGGGCACGGTGCCGCCGGCAAGACCACCCTGGCCGAGAGTCTGCTGGCCGCCAGCGGGGCCATCCAGAGTCGGGGCTCGGTCGAAAAAGGCAACACCGTTTGCGACTTCGACCCGATCGAGAAAGAACTGGGGCACTCATTGCAGGCGGCGCTGGTCAGCTTCGATTGGAGCGGCAACCGGATTCACCTGATAGACACCCCCGGCTACCCTGACTTTGCCGGGCAGTCGATGGGCGCATTGGCGGCGGTCGATACCGCGCTGGTGGTGATCAACGCCCAGACCGGCATTGAACTGGCCACCGAGCGCATGTTCACGCTGGCCGGCGAACGCGGCTTGTGCCGCATGCTGGTGGTCAACAAGATCGATGCCGACAACGTCGATTTGCCGGTGTTGGTGGCGGAGATCCGTGAACGCTTCGGCAAGCAATGCCTGCTGCTGGACCTGCCCACGCACAACGGGCAAGACGTGGTGGAACTGCTGGGTCATGAAGACGGCGAGAGCGACTTTGCCTCCATCGCGGCGGCGCACCGCAGCCTGATCGATCAGATCGTGGAAGAGGATGACAGCCTGATGGCGCGCTACCTTGAAACCGGCGCCGACCCCAGCCTGGAGGAGTTGCATGCGCCGTTCGAGCGTGCCTTGCGCGCCGGCCATCTGATCCCGATCCTGTTCGTGTCGGCCCGCACCGGCGCCGGCATACCGCAACTGCTGGACGCCCTGGTGCGGCTGGCGCCCAATCCGGCCGAGGGCAACCCGCCACCGTTCTACCGTGGTGAACCGGGCGCCGAGCCGCAAGCCTTCCAGGCCCAACCCGATGACGAACTGCACGTGTTGGCGCATGTGTTCAAGGTGGTGATCGACCCGTTCATCGGCAAACTGGGCGTCTTCCGGGTGCACCAGGGCACCATCCGGCGCGACGCGCAACTGTTCGTCAGCTCCGCCAAACGAGCGTTCAAGGTGGCCCATCTGTACCGTCTGCAGGGCAAGGACCACGTCGAAGTGGATCAGCTGGTGCCGGGCGACATCGGTGCCGTGGCCAAGGTCGACGAGATTGAATTCGACTGCGTGCTGCACGATTCGCACGATGAGGACAACATTCATCTCAAACCACTGGCGTTCCCGCAGCCGATGCACGGCCTGGCGGTGCAGACGCGGCGCAAGGGCGACGAGCAGCGTCTGTTCGACATCCTGCACAAGCTGGAGCTGGAAGACCCCTGCTTCAAGATCGAGCGCCATCCCGGCACCAATGAAACCGTGATCCGTGGACTCGGTGAAATGCACTTACGGGCCAAGCTCTCGCGCATGCAGCAGCAGTACAAGATGGAACTCGACACCAGCGCGCCGCAAATCGCCTACCGGGAGACCATCACCGCCAACGCCGAAGGCCACTGCCGGCACAAGAAACAAAGCGGTGGCGCCGGCCAGTTCGGCGAGGTCATGCTGCGCGTCGAGCCGCTGGCGCGCGGCGCCGGTTTCGAATTCGTCGACATCGTCAAGGGCGGTGCCATCCCCGGGGTCTTCATGGCAGCGGTGGAGAAAGGCGTGCACCAGGCGCTGGCCGAGGGCGTGGTGGCCGGCTACCCCTTGCACGACCTGCGGGTCACGGTGCATGACGGCAAGACCCACGCGGTCGACGGCAAGGATATTGCCTTTACCGCCGCCGGGCGCAAGGCCACCATCGATGCAGTGCGGCAAGCGCGCCCGATTGTGCTGGAGCCGCTGGTCAATATCGAGGTGCTGGCGCCCGAAGCCACCATCGGCGACCTCACGGGCGATCTTGCCAGCAAGCGCGGCCAAGTCACCGGAACGCAACCGCGGCCGGCCGCGGCGGTGGCCATCAGCGCCGTGATTCCGCTGGCCGAGTTGGGCGACTATCAGGGCCGCCTGAAGTCGCTGACCGGCGGCGAGGGTTCCTACAGCATCGAGTTCTCGCACTACGCGCCGGTACCGGATGCCACCCAGCAGCACCTCGCCAGCAAGTTCAAGGCCGTCAACCTGGACGACGAGCAGTCGGGCGGACCCGCTCGATGAGCCGCTTTCTAATTGCCTATTCGACCACCGACGGCCACACGGTACGGATCTGCGAGCGCTTGCGCCAAGTCATCGAGCAGCAGGGGCACAGCGTGACCGTGGCTGCGCTGGCGCAAGCCGAGGCGCTCGACTTGCCGGCTTTTGACAGCATCGTCATCGGCGCCAGCATCCGCTACGGCAAACACCAGCCGCAGGTGGCGCAGTTCATAGGCCGCCATCAGGCCTTGCTGGAGGGCAAGGCGAATGCTTTTTTTACCGTCAACATCGTGGCCCGCAAACCGGAGAAAAACCGGCCCGGGACCAACCCCTACCTGATCAAATTCCTGCGCCAGATCAGCTGGAAACCGAAACTGCTGGAAGTCTTCGCCGGCAAGCTGGACTATCCGCGTTACCGCTTTTTCGACCGTCTCATGATCCGCTTCATCATGCTCATGACGAACGGCCCGACCGATCCCAAGGCCATCATCGAGTTCACCGACTGGCAGCGGGTCGAGGCCTTTGGCCGCCAGCTAAGCGAAATGACGAAATGATCTGAGGCCTGGCTCAGGGCTTGGCCTTCTGCGCCAGACCGAGCCCGCCTTTGGTACGCGCATCGGCAATTTCAGCTTCCACCTGCTTGGCGTCAGGCGACCCCGGTGGCAGTACCGCCAGCACTTTTTCCCAATGCGCCACCGCTTGCGCATAGTCGGAGCGCCGGTAGGCGGCAGTGCCGGCCAGCATCAAGGCCACCGGATGCTTCGGGTTCAAGACCAGTGCCTTGTTCACCAGCGCCAGTGGCCGGCCCTCGATGTTGCCGGAGCGCGTGGCCAACAAGTCGGCATACTGGGTCAGCAGGTCGGCATCGGTGTCGATCAGCTTGCCGGCCTTGCCATAAGCCTGTTCGGCCTCGGCCAGGCGCCCCTGCACCTTGTAGGCGCGCCCCAGCCGTATCCAGCCAGCCAGATCATCCGGGTTGGCTTTCAGGCGCGCCGCCAGGCCGTCTATCATCTGATTGATCTTTTCCGGCGTCATGGCGGGCGCCGCGGCCGGGTCCACCGGCGGCAGTTTGCCGGCATCGGCACCGGCGCCGGGCTTGGCGCCTGACGCTGCCTTGGCAGCGCCGGTTGGCAGGCCCGCTTTGGCACGCGCATCAGCAATATCGGCTTCCACTTGCTGGGCGTCCGGTGAACCCGGGTCCAGCACCGTCAACAGCTTCTCCCATTGCTTCACGGCCAGCGTGAAATCGGAGCGACGGTAGGCGGCAACGCCCGACATCATCAGACCCATCGGATGCTGCGGGTTCAGCGCCAGCGCCTTGTTGACCAGTTCCAGCGGCTTGCCTTCGATGTCGTTGTTGGCGCGCACTGCCAGCAGGTCGGCGTAGTCGACCAGGAGGTCTGGCTCGGTGTTGACCAGGTTGCCGGCCTTCACAAAGGCCTGCTCGGCCTCGGCGAAACGTCCCATCACCTTGTAGGAGCGTGCCAGCATGGCCCAGCCCTTGGGGTTGTCCGGATTGGCCTTCAGGCGCGCCGCCAGCGTATCGACCATGGTCGCGACCTGGTCGTTGTTGGCTTTTTGGGCCGCCACCGGGTCGATCGCGGCCGGCGTGCCCAGCCACCAGTACATGCCGCCGGCCCCCAGTGGCAACAGCAGGGCGATCGCGGCGGCGGTGCGCCGTCCGCTCCAGAAGCCGGTGCTGGCTGGCGGTGGCAGGGCTGCCGAGTCCGCCGTGTCGTCCAGCAGACGCAACTGCAATTCGTCCTTGGTGGCTTCACAGTCAGCCGCCGAGATGACGCCGCGCGCGACGTCGCGTTCCAGGGTCTCGAGTTGATCGCGGTAGATGGAAGCGTTCAGGCGCTCGCTGGAGACTCCGGAGCGGGCAGCCGGCCACAGCAGCGGGCGCACCAGCCAGGCCAGTGCCAACACCGTCAACAATACCGCAATTGCTATAAAAACTGTCATGAGGGAAGTTCCGTATCTTTGAGAAGAGACTGCGCTTTTTGCCGCTGCTCCGGATCGAGTGCCGGCGGCTGCTTGCGGCCTTGACCGCGGCGCACCATGCGCACCAGGAAAAACAAGCCGCCTAGCAGCAGTAAAAACGGGCCAAACCAGAGCAGCCAGGTGGTCGGCTTCATGGGCGGACGGTAGCGCACGAAGTCGCCATAGCGGCTGACCATGTATTCCATGATTTCGGCATCGGTCTTGTTGGCCTTGATCAGGGTGCGCAGCTCACGGCGCAAATCCTGCGCCAGATCGGCGCGCGAGCCGGCCAGCGATTCGTTCTGGCAGACCAGGCAACGCAACTCCTCCGAAATGGCAATCATGCGTTGCTCCACCACCGGATCCTCGGCCAGCGGGATGGCCTCGCCGGCATGGGACGAGAGGGCGCATTGCAGCGCCAGGATGAGGGCCAGCCAGTATTTCATTTTTGCAGCTCCCGCACCAGGGGAATGATTTTGTCGCGCAACGCTTCTTCCGTCACCGGGCCAATCTGCTTGTAGCGGATGATGCCCATCTTGTCGATCAGGAAGCTCTCGGGCACGCCATAGACGCCGAAGTCGATGCCGATGCGCCCGTCCTTGTCGGTGATGGAGAGGTCGTAAGGGTCGCCAAAGCGGGCCAGCCATTTCAGCCCTTCCGTGTTTTGATCCTTGTAGTCAAGACCGACCACGGGAATCGTCTTGGTCTTGGCAAACTCCATCAGGATCGGATGCTCCTGGCGGCAGGCGACGCACCAGGAAGCCCAGGTGTTGAGCAGCCAAACCTTGCCCAGCATGTCCTTGCCGGAAAATTGCTGCTCCGGCGCCTGCAGGCGCGGCGCGGTAAAGGCCGGTGCCGGCTTGCCGATAAAGGGCGACGGAATTTCGTGCGGGTCACGCGTCAGGCCAATCGCCAGAAAGACCACCAGGACGGCAAAAATCCCGAGCGGAATCAATGCCTTCTTGTTCATGCCGGCACTCCCTTGGCGTGGCTTGGCGCCGTGCTCGCCAGGGCTTTACGGCGATAGCGGCGGTCCAGCGCCGCCATGGCACCGCCCAAAGCCATCAGCAGGCAACCGACCCAGATCCAGGTGACAAAGGGTTTGTGGTAAACCCGCATCGCCCAGGCCGGGGTGGGGCCGTCCTCCAGCCGCTCGCCCAGCGCCACGTAGACGTCGCGCACCAAGTTGCTGTCGATGGCGGTTTCCGTCATCGGCATGGTGGACGAGAAATAGGTTCTCTTCTCGGGCTCCAGGGTGCGCAGAACCTTGCCGTTCTTGCTCAGTTCGACCACCCCGCGGTCGGCGTTGTAATTGGGACCCGGAACCTCGCCGATGCTGGTCAACCGGAAGGTGTAGCCGGCCACTTCAACGGTGTCGCCAATCGCCATGCGCACGTCTTTTTCGGTCTCGTAACCCTTCACCATGGTGATGCCCACCACGCACACGGCAATGCCGATGTGGGCCAGGTGCATGCCCCAATACGAGATCGGCGTGGCCTTCCAGTTGGCGGTGTCCTTGAGTTGACGGTAGATCTGCTGCAGCGACGACAGCACGATCCAGTACACCAGCGTCAGGCTCAAGGCCACAAGGGCCGACCAGGGACCGGCCAGCAGGGGCGTGGCGCAGCCCAGCAAGACCGAAAGAATGGCCACCGGACGCAGTTTGCGGCCCAGTTCGGCCAAGCTGTCGTTCTTCCAGCGTGCATAAGTGCCCAGCACCATGAACAGCAAGACCGGCAGCATGATGGGCGCAAACACCGAATTGAAGTAGGGCGGCCCGACCGACAGCTTGCCCAGGTTGAGTGCATCCACGATCAGCGGGTACAAAGTGCCCAGCAGCACGGCCGCGGCGGCGGTGGTCAGCAACACGTTGTTGACCAGCAAAAAGGTTTCGCGCGAGATCATCGCAAAAGCGCCGCCGGAGCGCACCTTGCCGGAGCGCAGGGCGAACAGGGTCAACGAGCCGCCCACCACTGCGGACAGGAACAGCAGGATGAAGATGCCGCGCTTGGGGTCGGTGGCAAAAGCGTGCACCGAGGTCAAGACGCCGGAGCGCACCAGGAAGGTTCCCAGCAGGCTGAGCGAAAAGCCGATGATGGACAGCATGATGGTCCAGCTTCTGAACAGCCCCCGTTTTTCCGTCACCGCCAGGGAATGCATCAGCGCCGTGCCGACCAGCCAGGGCAGGAAGGAGGCGTTCTCCACCGGGTCCCAAAACCACCAGCCGCCCCAGCCCAGTTCATAGTAAGCCCACCAGGAACCCATGGCGATGCCGATGGTCAGGCAAATCCAGGCCGCGGTGGCCCAGGGGCGTGTCCAGCGTGCCCAGGCGGCGTCCAGCCGACCATTGAGCAGGGCGGCTATCGAAAAAGCAAAAGGCACGGCCATGCCGACATAGCCCATGTACAGCATGGGTGGGTGAAACACCAACCCCGGGTCTTGCAGCAGCGGATTCAGGTCGCGGCCATCGGCCGGGATATCGCTCAGCCGCAAAAACGGATTCGAGGTTGTCAGCATGAAGAGCAGGAAGCCGACCGCCACCAGGCTCAGCACGGCCAGCACCCGGGACACCATGACATCGGGCAACTGGCGGGAAAAAAGCGACACCGCCATCATCCACGAACACAGCATCACCAGCCACAGCAGCAGCGAGCCCTCATGGCCGCCCCAGACGCCGGCGATACGGTAGATGTCGGGCAGCTTGGAGTTGGAATGCTGCGCCACGTAGGAGACCGAAAAGTCGTTGGTGAAAAAGGCATAGGTGAGGCAGCAGAAGGACAGGCTGGCCAGCGCCCACAGCGCCTGCGCTCCGGGGCGCGCCAGCGCCATCCAGTCGGAGCGCCCCTGCTGCCCGCCCATCACGCCCAAGGCGCCCAGGGCCAGTGCCACAAACAGCGCCAGAATGAGTGAAAAATGGCCAATTTCAGGAATCATGATCTATCCTCATCGGTTGGGAACAGAGCCGAGGGCCTGTCCCACAAAATGTTACTTAAGTGACTTGACGGTCTTCTGAAGCTGCGCCTGGTCCAGCGCCTGCTTGGCCTCGGGCGGCATGTAGTTTTCATCGTGTTTGGCCAGCACTTCGGTGGCGGTGAATTTGCCGTCGGCGTCGATCTTGCCTTGCGCCACCACGCCCTTGCCCTCTTTGAACAGGTCCGGCAGGATGCCGGTGTAAGCCACGGCCATGTCCTTGGCGGTATCGGTGACCACAAAGTTGACGGTCAGGTTGTCGCGCTTGACGCTGCCGGGCTTGACCAGGCCGCCAATCCGGAAGGTCCGGTTCTTGGGCGCCTCGCCCGCCGCCACCTGGGTCGGCGAGAAGAAAAACACCAGGTTGCTCTGAAAGGCATTGAGCACCAGATAGGCCGCAACACCCAGTGCAGCCAGGCCGCCGATGATGATGGCGGCACGTTTGTGACGAGGCTTCATGACGAGTTTCTTTCCGACAATAGTTCACTGCGCAAGTTGCGCAGAATGTTTTTCCGCTGGGCCCGCAGCAGCAGCACTTCGCCGGCCACCACCACGGCGGTCAAGCCGAAGCTGCCCCAGACATAGAAGGCGTAGCCGCCCATGGCGAAAAATTCCGAAACGCTATTCCACTGCATGTTTCACCCACTCCGTATGACGTTCACGGTCAAGAATAATGTTGCGCACCCGCAGCAAGGCGATGGTGATGGCGTACATCCAGCAAGCCACCACCATGATCAGCATGCCCGACAACATGGTGGCCGCCATCGACGGCGCCCGCGTCAAGGACACCGAGGCGCCCTGGTGCAAGGTGTTCCACCACTTGACTGAAAAATAGATGATGGGCACGTTCACCACGCCCACCAGGGCCAGCACGGCACAGGCTTTGTCGGCGCGGCGCGGGTCGTCGATGCTGGACTGCAGGGCCAGAAAGCCCAGGTACAGGAACAGCAGGATCAACTCGGATGTCAAGCGTGCATCCCAGACCCACCAGGCACCCCACATCGGTTTCCCCCACAAAGCCCCGGTGGCCAGCGACAGGAAGGCGAACAGGGCGCCGGTGGGGGCCAGCGCCGAGGCCATCATGCCCGACAGCCGGGTGTTGAAGGCCAGGCCGAAGCCAGCCCAGGCGGCCATCACCAGGTAGATGAACATCGACATCTGCGACGCCGGCACGTGGACGAAGATGATGCGGTAGCCTTCGCCCTGCTGCGCGTCGGTGGGCGCGACAAAGAACGAAATCCACAAACCTACCGCCGTCAATACGGTTGCCAGTATTGCAAACCAGGGCCACATGCGGCCGGCCAGATAATAGAAGTTCTGCGGCGAGGCAAACTTGAACCAGTGAATCGTTTGAGTGTTCATTCCAGGGAAATCCTCAAGGCAGTCTTGGTGGCCAAAGGTGCAAAAAAGACCGACAGCACCAGCATGGCTGCCAGCAATGACAGGTGGCCGCCAAAACCAAGGCCGGCGGCATCGGCTTCCACTGCGCCGGCGCCAAATATCAACACCGGAATATACAGTGGCAGGATTAACAACGACAGCAATACCCCTGCACCGCGTACGCCCAAGGTCAGGGCCGCGCCAATGCTGCCGATCAGACTCAGGGTCGGTGTGCCCAGCAACAGGGTCAGCATCAAAATGCCCAGTGAGCGCGGCTCCAGCCCGAACTGCAAGCCCAGCACCGGCGCCATCAGCACCAGCGGCAGGCCCGACAACAAGAAGTGCGACAGCGCCTTGGCCACCACCAGCAGACCCAGCGGCGTGCTGGAGAGCGCCATCTGCTCCAGCGAGCCGTCGGCGTAATCGGTGGCAAACAGGCGTTGCAGGGACAGCATGGCCGCCAGCAGGGCGCTGACCCACAGCACGCCCGGCGCCATGCGCAGCAAGAGTGCCGATTCCGGCCCGACGCCCAGCGGGAACAGACTGGCGATGACGACAAAAAACACCAGCGGCGTCAGCACTTCGCCTTTTTGCCGCATCGCCACCGCCACCTCGCGGCGCAGTACTGCCAGCATGACGCTCGCCATTCCAAGTTTCTTCATGCGCGCAACTCCAGCAGTTGCGCCGGCACGGAGCCGATGTCCACCAACTGGTGACTGGTCAGAACGGCCAGCCCGCCGCGGCCCAGATGCGCCGCGATCAGGTCGGCCAGCATGCGCACGCCGGCTTCGTCCATCGCCACAAACGGCTCGTCCAGCACCCACAGCCTAGCCTGGCTCAAGGCCAGCCGGGACAGTGCGACGCGACGTTTTTGTCCCTGCGACAAGTGCCTGACCAATTGGCCCCCGCGGCCGCGCACGCCAAAGTCCGCCAGCACCTGCTGCCTTTGCGCCGCTTCGGTGGCGTTGCCGGCCAGGGCAGCGGTAAAAATCAGGTTCTCGTCGACCGTCATGGACTCCTGCAAGGCGTTCAGATGACCCAGGTAACACAGGTCTTCACGGTAGGCCTCGTGCTGCGCGTGAATCGACGTGCCGTTCCAGAGAATTTGCCCGGCCTCGATCGGCGCCAGACCGCACACCATGCGCAGCAGACTGGTCTTGCCGACGCCGTTGGCACCGGTCACATAGAGCCAGCGCCCGGCTTCCAGTACACAATCAATGCCCTGAAAAAGTTGCCGACCCCCCCGACTGCATGCAAGCTTGGAAAATGAGAGAGTTGGCGCAGTTTTCAATTCTGGTCAGGGGTAAAGGGGAAGGCCAATTTTACGGCAAGGGTGGGTCCGATTATTGACGTTCATCAAAACTTTACGCTCCCTAATCCTCTGCTTGACACTCGGAAATTTCGAGCTTAATCGTAGTAACTTGTCACAAAAGTTTCAAATGGGTCCTGCTCCTTGCTCTCCAACTTCTGCTGTTCCAGCAGCGAAGTTTGCACGCTGGCCACGAATTTGGCGTTGCTGACATCGTCCAGCGGTTGCGCCAGCAATTCGCTGAGGTGCTGTTGCGACAGTTGCAGCGCGTAGCTGAAAAAGCCGCCATGTTCCCGCGCCCCGGCCAGCACCTGGGCCGAGGGCGTGCTGTCGGGCTGATCGATGCGGCCGCGCAAACCTTGCAGCGTGCTGCTGTAGCGCTTGCCGCCGTAGGCCGCGTCCAGCATTTCGGCAAACGGCTGCATGTCGTCGAACAACTCGTGCGCCAGTGGGCGAAACGGCTGCTCGCGGTTGTGCGCCAGCAATTGCAGGCCGGGCTGGCGGCCACGATTCACGACGCGGCGCTTGTTCTCGTCGTTCTCGCTTTGCTCGCGGCTGGTAATGGGCGGGCTGTCGCGGAACAAGCACATCAGCAGCAACACGTCGGCAAAGGTGCTTTGCTCGGGGGCAATGCCGATGTCGATGAACGGGTTCAGGTCGAACAAGCGCATCTCCACATACTCGACGCCGTAGCGCTGCAGCGCCTTGGCCGGGCGTTCGCCCAGTTTGCCGATGCGTTTGGGGCGCATGCTGGCGTAAAACTCGCTTTCGGTTTGCAGCAGGTTGGCGTTGAGCTGCTTCCAGCGAGGGCCGTCGCGCACGCCCAGTTCCTCATAAAACGGATCGGGCGTGCGGATCGCCGCCTCCAGTGCCTGGGTGTACTCGGCCAGCGAATTGACGCTGACGCGCAGGTTGGCCTGGGCCCGGTTGTGGTAACCCAGGTCGCTCATGCGCAGACTGGTGGCGTAAGGGCCGTAGCGGGTGCCGGGGACCAGTTCCGGCAAATCGGATGATTGCCCTTGCAGAAACGATTCGCAGATGGCGGGTGAGGCGCCGAACAGGTAGGGAATCAGCCAGCCGTAGCGCAGAAAATTGCGGATCAAGCCGAAGTAGCGCTGGCTGACAAAATCTTCCAGCTTGCTGCCGCCCAGGCAGCAGTCTTTCAGCGCCAGCCAGAAGTCCGTCGGCAGCGACCAGTTGTAATGGGCCCCGGCAATGGTCTGCATCTTGCGGCCGTAGCGCAAACTCAGACCCTCGCGGTAAACGTACTTGAAGCGGGCCGCGTTGGAACTGCCGTAGTCGGCAATCGGGATGTCCTTGTCATCGCCCAGGACGCAAGGCATGGAGCCGGCCCACATCGCCTCACCGCCAAGGTGCGGCGCCACGTAGCGGTGAATGTCGCGCAGAAAGCGCAGCGGAAAGTCCGGGTCCTGCGACGGCGGCGTGATGAATTCGAGCAGCGCCTCGGAGTAGTCGGTGGTGATCCAGGGGTGCGTCAGCTTGGAGCCCAGCGCCAACGGGTGCGGTGTTTTGGCCAGGTGGCCAGCCGCGTCGACGCGCAGGCACTCGCGCTCGAAACCGCGCGTAATGCCGCGCAACACCTGCGCCTGGCCGCTGGTGAAAAATTGCTGGACCGCGTCGCAGCAGGTGAACTTCAACATGGATTTTTGCTTTCTAAAAGCTTGCGCGACGACCGCGGCTAAATGTCGATTATCTGGCGGGACGGCTGCCTTTACACAGCAGGACCAGGCCGCGCCCCAACACTTTGAAACGGCTGGAAGTATGGCAGTTTTTGGGCGCAAGCCAGGGGCTCCCTATGAAAGTCAAGCCCTAAGTACAAACACCAAGAAGTTATGGAATCGTTTCCATGATAATAAGTCCAACCAGCACGAATAAGGCGCGCCAATAAGCGCCAACGTGAGATGAGGGAGGACTCATGAAGAGTTGGCCAGAGGATTTGCTCGGTACCACCGGGGGCGTGCCGTGCGAGCATGCGACGTTTAAAAAAATCGAAGCTGGCGCGCGGGCGCTGGGCTTCGAGCACTGCGCCCTTGGACTGCGTGCTGCGCAGCCGTTCTCCGGTTCCAGGGCCATCGTCCTGAACCACTACGCCGCGCCATGGTGGGTCCGATACATCAGTGAGGGCTCACTGCACACCGATTCAACCGTCTTGCACGGTCGTCGCACCCACACCCCGCTCAATTGGAATGACAAGGTCTCTGGCTCCGCGCGTCAGCTATGGGATGAAGCCCAGCGCTGCGGCCTGCGTGTCGGCTGGACGCAGTCGAGTTTGGAGGTTATCGGTGTCGCTGACATGCTGACCCTGTCGCGTTCACGCGAAGTGCGGTCTGCGGTGGAACTGGCAAGCCAGGAAATCAAGCTGCGCTGGCTGGTCAATGTCTCGCATCTGACTTTGTCCGGGATATTCGTGTCCAGGCTGCGGGAGCAGATCCCATTGACGGCCAGAGAAATCGAGGTCCTGCGCTGGAGCGCAGACGGCAAAACCTCCGGCCAGATTTCAGAAATCCTGGCTGTGTCCGAAAACACGGTGAACTTTCACGTCAAGAATGCCGTGGCAAAGCTTCAGACCGCGAACAAGACGGCCGCCGTTGCCCGCGCTGCAAAGCTTGGTTTTTTGAACTGAGCAGCCGTTCGCCCCAATTCACTTTCAAAACCTACCAGATTTGGTAGTTACCAAGACTTGTTCTTCGTGATCTGATTGCCCTCAGTTCTATAAGGGAGACGAGGTGCACATTGTGGCGGGCATGTCAGCCGAGCTAGCGGTGGCTTTATGAAGCTGTTCCGGCAGGAAGTCCACGTCGCGCAAGCCGCCCAATGGCTGGGCAGTGTGCGCCTGCATAGGCCCTTGTCGTTCACACTGGTCACCACAGTGGCGCTGGGCATGGCGCTGGCGCTGGTCGCCTTTGCGGCCTGGGGTGAAGTCAACCGCAAAGCCCGCTTGAGCGGCCTGCTGGTGCCCAGCCAGGGTAGCCTCAACATCACCGCGCAGCAGTCTGGCGTCTTGATGGAACTTCTCATCACCGAAGGTCAAACAGTCCAAGCAGGCGACGTGCTACTGGTGCTTAACACCGAACACCGCAGCCTGCTGCAAGGCGCTGTTGGTGACACCAGTGAGCGTGCCGCCCGGCAAATAGAGGCGCGTCGACAAACCCTGAGCACTGAGCAAACCCTGCGCGAGTTGCAAACCCGGCAACGCGAACAAGTGCTGGCCGACCGCATCCGCACTCTGCAAGCCGAATTGCGTCAGGCGGAAGAAGAACGCAGCCTGCAACAGCGCCGCGTGCAACTCGCTCGCGGCACCCTGGCGCGCAACGAGCAATTGGCCGCCGAGGGCTTCGTCGCCCCCGCCCAGGTGCAAACCCGACAGGAAGAACTGATAGACGCCGACGGCCGGCTGCAAGCACTGGAGCGCTCACGCCTGGCTCTTCAACACGACCTGCAAGCGCTACGCGGTGAGCGCACCGCGCTGAGTGCCCAACTCGAGAGCGACCTGAACCTGATCGAGCGCAATCGCTCCAGCCTGGATCAGGAGATGAGCGAAAACGCCGCGCGCAAAAGCACCGTCATCACCGCGCCTTATGCCGGCACCGTGACCGCGTTGAATCTCACTGTGGGCCAATCCGTGCAGACCGGCCAGACCCTGGCCACGCTGGTGCCGCAGGCTGCAACTGGCAGCGGTGGTGCCAGCAAGGGTGCAGCACTGCAAGCCCACCTATTCGCCCCCAGCCGCACCGCAGGCTTTGTGCGCCCCGGGCAAAGCGTGTACCTGCGCTACGCCGCCTACCCGTATCAGAAGTTCGGCCTGTACACCGGACACATCACCGCTGTTTCCGCAACCCCCTTCGCCCCCAGCGAATTGCCGTCCAACTTGAGCCAGCAACTCATCGCCCAGGTGGGTAGTAGCGAGGCGTTGTACCGCATCAACGTACAACTGGACGCGCAAGATATCAAAGCCTACGGCGAAACAATGCCACTCAAGCCCGGTCTAACGCTGGAAGCCGACGTGTTGCAGGAACGCAGAAAAGTATGGGAATGGGTGCTGGAGCCTGTGCTGGCAGCACGGCAGCAGATGTGGGTTCTGAATGCTGATCCGAACAAAGGACGCGCAGGCGGCTGAGGCGGCGGACGGTGTTGGGGAGGTGAAAGGTCGACGCCATTTTCGACCGATATTCTGGAGAATCTATGAAAGTACTGTGTAAACGTGAATTGGCCTATATTTCTGGTGGCAACGCTCAAGATACGGTGTACGGTAATCCCGGTGCCACATCCTCTAACCCCTCAACTTGGGGGCCCTCCTATTGGGCGTCATCCGAATCCTATGGCTATGCTGAGGGCGGTCCAATCTGCACAACCTCCACCGTGGTAACTACTGCTCAAAATTACGTGACTACCAAAACTTCGCCTGGATGCGTGGTTACCTCAAATCCGCCCTTTATAAGTTGCAGCGTCGGTATGCCGAGTACGACCAATACAACAAGCGGTGGAGTAACTACAACAATAACCTGCGTGACTAAATAAAGAAGAGGTTACGCATTTTAAGAAACTTAAAATGCGTAACTCGTTATAAGGTAAGCCCCCGGCTAAGCCGGGGGACTCACACAGGTTTGACCGTTTGAAGCGGTCGTAGATGCTTCGATTCCGACCAAGGAAAAGGAGCATCGGATGAAAGAGTATCAGAGCTTGGCGCATACGCGCTGGGATTGCAAATATCACGTGGTATTTATACCCAAGAAGAGGAAGAAGGCGATATTCGGGGCAATCAGAAGACACTTGGGGCAAGTGTTGCACGAGTTGGCGCAGCAAAAGGAATGCAAGATTGTGGAAGGGCATTTGATGCCAGATCACGTGCACATGTGCTTGAGCATTCCACCCAAGCATTCAGTGAGCTACGTGATGGGGTTCATCAAGGGGAAAAGCGCCATCAGCATAGCTCGAAATTTCTCAGGCAAGACGAGGAACTTCACGGGGGAGAATTTTTGGGCCAGAGGCTACTATGTCTCTACGGTGGGGTTAGATGAAGAGATGATACGGGCCTACATCAGGCATCAGGAAAGCGAGGACGAACGATATGACCAACTCAAGCTTGCGATGTGAAGTCGCCTTTAGGCGACGCCATCTTTTTGCCCCTTTTAGGGGCTAACAAATCAAGCCCCCGGCTTTGCCGGGGGTACCTGACTTTCATGAAATATAGTATGAAGCATGTAAATCAACTTCTGAAACTCGTGGTGTTTTTTCTGTCGATGGTTGCAAGTGCATCCGCATGTGAATCAAAAATAATTGAAAATTCAATACAGATAGGATTCATTGGGTGCATCTCAAGAGAGAGTGCAGATATTTTGATTGAGGCAATAAGACGCAGCCCTAGGGATTTAGTTGTTCAATCAGAAGGTGGTGATGTTGAGGCTGCTCTAAGAGTGGCAAATGAACTTCACCAGAAGAATCTATCTATCATTATCCGTGGATATTGTCATTCCTCTTGTGCAAACTATTTAATTCCTGCCGCAAAAATCGTTACCATAGAGGGCGATTCAACTATTGTTTACCATGGTGACGCAAGGACGTCGCTCACAGCATTTATGGATATAAGTGGAAATTATGTAGATCCCATGCTTCTTTCGAAGTTGCGTGAATTAACTGAAGCGGAAAAGCGTCTCGAAGAAATCATTCCCAAAGTGGCCTTGATTCACTTTCTTCAAAGCATTTCAATAGGGCAACCTAATCAGAAATTTTCAATCAAGTTTGATGGGTATTTATACACCTGCAAAGGACTTGGTCAACTGCTTTGGTCACCTTCCATGCAGGTTATGAGGAAATTAAAAATTGTTGATCGAGTTGTTCCGGTTAATGAGGTAATGATTCCAGAAATTAGATTTCGACAATTCAATGTCGCCGTCAGCATGCCGATCCACGGAAATAGTCCTATGGAATTGTGCGAAAAACTGTCTACAGAATAATATATATTCGCTAAATTGACGTGAAATCGAAAATCCAACCCGCAGCTCTGGTTGCGTTCTGCGCCAAGGAAGTTGCACACCCTCTGGTGGCATGGGTAAATCAGAAAATATTTTCTCCATCGGAGGCAGTAAGCCATGCCGGATGTATGGCCCAGGGGCAGGAGACTGAAGCTGACTATCTCACCGCGCAACGTGTGCTGAATGCCGACCGTTACGGCGGTTATGGCGTTGGTTACTGCGGTGGAAGTGCCCGGTGTGGCGCTTGTGGTGACATCCAGATCAAGGGCGTTGGTCTGACACCGTTAATGGGTAGCCAACCCGGCGCACCTGTTGACCCCTGGCACAGTAGCGGCACGGTTACCATGAATGAAGCCGGGCGCGAGGCCATCTGGAGTGGTATTTGTGATGCTGCATTGCCCTTTGGCGCCGTGCCCACACTGGCCGTTGTGCTCACCGGTACGCAATGCTTGCGTACTGACACGGCTCCGGGGGTGACGGTACTCAACCGTCGCGCGCTCATCATGCGAGCCATGGCATTGCGTCCAGCCCACTTTATGCGCAATGTTCACTTCAAAACTGCTTTGATGCCCGGTGCTGGTGTGTGCGAAGACTACCAGCGCGTGAGCAGCATGATCGCCTCGTTGCCTGCAGCTCTTGTGGATGCGTTTGGTGATGGTCTGAATGGTGAGTCTGCTACCGCAAGGGTCAACATGGGGCTGAAGCTGATGGCGCGCCGCTTTGCCGCTCAGGTAGCTGCTGCCTTTGCCAAACGGCTGTACCACAGCAGCTTGAACTGCTCCAACATTGCATTGGATGGGCGATACCTGGACTTTGGCACCATGACCGCCGTTAGCGCATACCGCCGGCAAGCGGGTTCGCCCCTTTGGCCCGACTTTTGGAGCCAGCACACCCCATTGTTGCGAACGCTGACTTACCTGTTGTTCCATGTGGGCAAGTACTTGGACTGCCCGGATATCAAGAGCCTTGTTTCTCCGGCAGACCTTACAGTCCAATTCAACGATGCACTGCAACAGCGCATGGAAATTGAGATGCTGAAACAAACAGGCATCCCTGAGCAAGCAATAAGTGTCTATTCCCCAACACTACGAAGCCGTGCCCACCGTTGCTTCAAAGCCATTTACACGTGTGGTGCCAACACGTCGTTCGTGTGGCGCGGAGACGATGACCCCAGCATGATAGGCGTGCAGCCGCTGCAAAGTCTCGGGCGCTATGACTTGAACGACATATTGATCAAGGCTGCACCGTGTCGCGATGCCGTACAACTGCAAGGTACCGTAGCGGCGCTGATTGACGATGCGGCGTTGGCGGCAGAATTTTGCGCCGTTTACACCGATTTGGTGGACTGGTTTTTGGCTTCGCAGCCCGGCATGGATGCCGTGATGGCGAGGCAGTTTCTTGCCCGCCAAGCGACAAGGCTCAATGCCGATGTGTCGCACCTGACGCGCGAGGCGCTGGACGCAGCCATGGCCACTTTTGAAGAAGATCCCGGCGGCCTGGGCGCATTCATTGATAGCACCATTTGTCATGCAAAAGAAATCATGTGTGATGAGCCGCCCGAGTTGGTCATGCCCCAAGGGCGGCGCATCAAGGGGCTCAATGCCCAACTGGAGGCACTATGCGTTACAGCGTAAGCACTGTTACAGGTAAGGCTGAGAATGCCGACACGCACCGCGCCGCGCTGGTTGGCTTTGTGTGCCAGCTTGGCGCCCAAAGCCCTGTGCATGCCAACTTGCCGCTTGGGCGCACTCTCAGCCAGCTGGTTTCACCGGTTGAGGTGGAGCAGTACAAGCTGTATTTCAATGACTTTGGTCAGTGCGTAGGCTTTGTCACATGGGCCATGCTGGCTCCCGATGTGGAAAAACGACTTCTGCTCGGTGAAGATTACGACCTGCGGACCTGCGAATGGAACGAGGGCGCCAGCCTGTGGATTATGGATATGGTGGTTCCACATGGTTCCATCAAGCACGTATTGGAAGACATGCGCGACAAGCTGTTCAAAGACTTCGATACGCTGACCTACTTTCGCATCAAGAATAGAAAGCGCATCTTTAAACGAGTGAGCCGGGCCGACGGCGGATATTTTTTTCGCGACGCACCATCGCAAGCTACCGCCCGAGCGTTAGCACCGGTGCAGCCGGCTTCCGCATAGTCCGACCGCGTGACCCCCATCCTCCAATCCGAATCCAGCGAATGCGCGCTGGCCAGTCTGGCCATGGTGGCCAACGCGCATCGCCTGCATGTGGACTTGGCCGAGTTGCGCCGTCGCTTCCCCGTGTCCCTGAAGGGGGCCACGCTCAAGCAACTCATCTCCCACGCCGCAACCCTCAATTTCAGCAGCCGTCCCTTGCGCCTGGAGATGGACGAGCTGGCGCAACTGCAGCTGCCCTGCATCCTGCACTGGGACTTGAACCACTTTGTGGTGCTCAAAAAGGTCGGCCGGCGGGCAATCACTATCCTGGACCCTGCTGTGGGCGAGCGTAGCTTGCCCTTGGCAGAGGCCTCACGCCACTTTACCGGCGTGGCACTGGAACTCACGCCCAATGCCGACTTCAAACCCGCCGATGAGCTCCAGCGCGTGGCGTTGTCGGCACTCACCGGCAAGGTGCTGGGCCTGAAGCGTTCATTGCTACAAATCTTTGCCCTGGCTGTGGTGCTGGAGTTGTTTGCCATCACCTCCCCCTTGCTGAATCAGTTGGTGGTGGACGACGCCATCGCCACGCACGATGCTGATTTGTTGTCGGTGTTGATCGTGGGCTTTGCTCTACTGATGCTGATCCAGACCGGCATCGGCCTGGCCCGTAGCTGGATGGTGATGATATTGGGAATGTCCTTGAGCCTGCAATGGGCCAGCAATGTGTTTGCGCACATGGTCAAGCTGCCGGTGGAATATTTCGAGAAGCGCCATTTGGGCGATGTGGTGTCCCGCTTTGGTTCGGTCGGCACGATCCAGAAGACGCTGACCACCAGCGTGATTGAAGCCGTTCTGGACGGCATCATGGGCCTGGCGGCACTGGGCATGATGCTGTTGTATTCCCTGCAACTGACTGCCATCGTGGTCGGCTCCGTGCTCCTGTATGGCCTGATCCGCTGGGTTGCCTACAGCCCGTTTCGCGATGCGGCGGCGGAGCGTCTGATTGTCTCGGCTCGGGAGAACACCCATTTTCTGGAAACCCTGCGTGCTATCACGCCGCTCAAGCTCTTTGGCCGCGAGCAGGAGCGCCGCGCGCGCTGGCAAAACTTGCTGGTGGAAGTGCAAAACCGCGACGTACGCACCGCCAAGATGAGTATCGGCTTCTCCACTGCCAACACCTTGGTGTCTGGCGTTGAGAACCTGTTGGTGTTCTGGATTGGTGCGGGTCTGGTGATGCAGACCGGTACTACTGCTGGCGGGACGGTATCGCCCTTTACGATCGGGATGCTGTTTGCCTTCATCAGCTACAAAGGTCAATTCACGGGCCGGGTGTCGGCGCTCATCAACTATGCAGTCGAGATCAAGATGCTCAGCCTGCACGCCGAACGCCTGGGCGATATTGTGCTGGAGACGCCGGAGAAAAACGAGGTGCCCGCCAACGAGCTGACGCATCTGGCGCCCAGCATTGAACTGCGCAATGTGAGCTTTCGCTACGGGGAGGGCGAGCCCTGGATTCTGAAAGACACCAACCTGCTGTTAAAAGCGGGCGAAAGCGTGGCCATTGTCGGCCCCAGCGGTTGTGGCAAGACCACCTTGCTGAAAGTGCTGCTGGGTTTGTTACCTCCCCAAGAAGGCGAGGTGTTGTACGGCGGCATCCCGGTCAAGCACCTGGGGCTGCAAAACTACCGGCAACGCATAGGCACCGTGATGCAGGAAGACGTGCTGCTGGCCGGCAGCATTGCGGACAACATCAGCTTCTTTGACGTGCGGTCCAATGAGGAACGCGTCCTGGCCTGCGCCGGAATAGCCGCGGTGCATGAAGACATTGCCAAAATGCCAATGGGCTATCAGACGTTGGTGGGCGACATGGGATCAAGCCTCTCGGGTGGGCAAAAGCAACGCGTCCTGCTGGCGCGGGCCTTGTACAAAAATCCCAAAGTGCTGGCGCTGGACGAGGCCACCAGCCACCTGGACATTGCCAACGAGCAGCGTGTCACCCAAGCCCTGGCGCAGATGAGCTTGACGCGCATCGTGGTGGCGCACCGGCCCGAGACCATCGCCGGCGCGCAGCGGGTGGTGGTATTGCAGCAGGGCAAGGTGCTTGAGGTGCTGCGTGAGGCGAGTCAAATCACAGCTTGATACCTGTAGTCCCAACAATTGTTCGAAAGCAAACCTGCATGACCCTCCTCAACCGCAAATCATTCTGGGCCGTGTTGCTGGCACTGGCCGTCGCCTCGGCCGGCACTGCCCTGTGGCTGTTCCCACGTGCCATGCCGCTGCTTCAGTTGAACGTCAGCATGTCGCGCGACCAGGCGCTGGCTGCGGCCGAAGCCCTGCAAACGCAGCGCTTTGCGGAACTTGCCACGACGCGCGCGGTGGCCCGTTTCGACCACGACGCCAGCCTGCAAAACTACGTCGAGCTGGAGGGCGGCGGCGTGGACGCCTTCACCGGCTTGCTGGGCCGGCAATTCATCGCGCCCTACCACTGGACGGTGCGGCGTTTTGCCGAGTCGCAGGAGGACGAGCTGAGCGTGCGCTTCACGCCCGAAGGCCGGGCCTACGGCTTCACACGCAAGGTTCCGGAAAAAGCGCCTGGCGCGGCGCTGACCGAGGCCGCCGCGCGCACGCTGGCCGAGAGCGGCGCCCGCAGCTTGTTGGGCGATGCGCTGTGGGCCGCCTACGCGCCGCAAAGCGCGTCGCAAATCACCCGTCCCGGCGGGCGCATAGACCACAGCTTTGTCTACGAGCACCGAACCGAGCAACGGGGCGAGGCGCGCTTTCGGCTCAAGCTGGTGGTGGCCGGAGACCGCTTGGTGGAGGTCGCGCCCTATGCTTTTGTGCCGCAGGCCTTTGCGCAGCGTTTTGCCCAGTTGCGCAGCGGCAATGAAACCATCGCCAAGGTTGCCACCATTGCCATGACCAGCTTGTTCGGCCTGGGCGGGCTGCTGGGTGGCTGGTTGTGGCTGACGCGCCGTGGCGGCCTGGCCTGGCGCGGCGCACTGCGTGCCGCCGGCGTCGTCGGCCTGTTGCTGGCGGCGGCAGTGCTGTCGAACATTCCGCAGAGCTGGTTTGGCTATGCCACCACCGATTCCGTCAGCAGCTTCCTGTGGCGCAACGCCGCCGCCGTCTTCGGCACGGGGATTGGCAGCACACTGATACTGGGCCTGATCTTTGTCGTGGCCGAGGGCTTGAGCCGGCGCGCCTTTGCCCAGCAGCCGCGGCTGTTCGGTTTTTGGAGCGTGGCGGCGGCAGCCAGCCCGCAGGCGCTGGGGCGCACGCTGGGCGGTTACGCCTGGACCGGTTTTGAATTGTTGCTGGTGGCGGGGTTTTATCTTGTCGCGCGAACCCAGTTCGGCTGGTGGGTGCCGGCCGAATCGCTGAGCGACCCCAACATCCTGTCCGCTTGGCGTCCGGCGCTGGGTCCGATTGCCCAGGCCTTGATGGCCGGCACCTCGGAAGAAGCGCTGTTTCGCGCCGTGCCGCTGGCCGGCGCCGCCTTGATCGGTCAGTGGCTGGGCTGGCGGCGCAGCAGCATCGCCGTGGCGCTGGTGCTGCAGGCACTGGTGTTTGCCGGCGGCCATGCCGGCTACCCCGGCCTGCCCAGCTACAGCCGGGTGCTCGAATTGTTTTTCCCAGCCCTGGTATGGGGATTGATTTTTCTGCGCTTCGGTTTGGTACCCTGCATCGTGATGCATTTCAGCTTCGACCTGACGCTGATGAGTCTGCCGCTGTTCGTGGCGACCGACGCACGCCTGTGGCTGGACCGCGCCTTGGTGCTGTTGGCCGGTCTGCTGCCGCTGTTGATGCTGGCGCGCGCCCGCTTCAAACAGGGCTATCTGGCTGAGCTGCCACAGGCCCTGCGCAACGGCGAGGAGGTGGTGGAACAGGCCGCCGCCCCGGCCGGCGATGAGCCGACGCTGCCACCGCCACTGCTTGTACCGGCCACTGCCGGCCGGCCATGGTGGCTAGGCCGTACACCGTTGGCGCTGGCCGCCGTGCTGGGTGCGCTGGCGCTGTGGCTGTGGCAGGCACCCCAGGTCGGCACGCCGCCCTTCACGCTGGACCACGCCGCTGCCGTGGCCCGCGCCGAGAGCGTGCTGGCCCAGCGCGGAGTGCGGCTGGACGCCGGCTGGAAGCGCCTGGCCATTGTGCGGCCAGTGGCAGGGGGCGATGACAAGACGGTGCGCTTTGTCTGGCGCGAGGCGGGAGCACAGGTGTTTGCCAAATTATTGGGCAGCACCTTGTTGCCGCAGCATTGGCAAGTGCTGTTCAAGCACGTCAGCGGGCCGGTGGAAGAGCGCACGGAAGTCTGGGAAGTGGCGTTGACTGGCCAAGGCGAGGTGTTGGCAGTGGAACACCACCTGCCGGAAGGCCGCCCCGGTGCCCACCTGAGCCGCGAACAGGCGCAAGCCCTGGTGCAGAACTTCATGGCCAGCCAGCCGGCGCTGGCGAACCGGCCGTGGGAACTGGCCTCGGTACAGCAGAAGGAGCGTCCGGCGCGGCGCGATTGGACTTTTTATTGGGACGACAAGCAGGCCCTCAACGTGAAGGGCGGCACCAGCCGCGTGGCCGTCACTGTGCGCGGCGACGAAATGACCGCCTGGCAATACGTGTTTGTGCCCGACGCCTGGATACGCCAGCAGCAGGAAGCGGAGTCGGCCAAAACGCCGTTCAGGATTGCCGCCGGTGTGGCCGGCGCCGCACTGCTGCTGCTGATCCTGGGCGCGGCGCTGCGCCAAGTGGTGCAGGGCCGCTTGCATTGGCGCCAGGGTTTGACCTGGGCGGCGCTGTTTCTGGTCGCGGGGCTGGCGGACTACGCGCTCACCTTCGACCGCAAGGCGATGGGCTTCAACCTGGCGCAGGACTGGAACACGCAGTTGACCACCGGCGTGGCGCTGGCCGCCGCCGGCTTCCTGCTGGGGGCGGCGCTGCTGGGTTTGCTGGTGATGCGCCTGCACAGCAAGGAGCGCCCCGGTAACGCCAGCGTCGCCGGCGATCTGCTGCGCGGCCTGGGCCTGGCGCTGGCGCTCAAGGGTGTGGCAACTGGCCTGCAACATTTTTTTCCGGAGAACAGCCCCGGCTTGCCCGGCGTCGGTGCTTGGGACTCGGTGCAACCGCTTGTGACCACGGCAGCGCAGGGTCTCATGGGCCTCTGCCTGGCCGTTGCCACCATGGCGCTGATCCTGAGCGCCGTGCACTTTTGCCAGACCCGGCGGCGCCTGGTGTTGCTCTGGTCGTTGGGGCTGGTGGCGCTGATCTCGGGCGGCATCATCGCGGCTGAAAGCGTCACTGCCGGTGTCGCCCAGGTCGTGCCCGGGCTACTGAACGTGCTGACGCTGTGGGCATTGGTACGGCGCGGCGAGATCGGGGTAGCGCTGGCGATGGTGGCCCTGTCTGTCATCGCCAGCCTGCCGCAGTTGCTGGCCGCACCCATCGCCAATGCGGCAACGCATGCGGCAGTGACCTGCGCGCTGGCGGTAGGCCTGAGCTGGTGGGCTCTGCGCTACGGTCGAAGCCTGGGGCGGGGCTGAACTTCAGCGCTGGCGCAGGCCGAGGTTTGGCCGGTCCTCACTTCGGCAAGGTGCGCAGTACGTCGGCAACAAAGGCGCAGGCGTCGAACTGGGCGCGTTTGAAGGTCCAGCCCAAACGCACGATCACAGCCTCGCGCGAGGGCACCACGGCCACGATTTGACCCCAGTGTCCCATCATGGCCACGGTGTCCGCCGGGACACCGGGGTTGGCCTTGCATTCGCCGGCTGCCGGGTTGCCGATCAGCCAGCTTTGCGCGCCGTAGCCCAGGCCTTCGCCTTGCGCCGTCGATGGTGTGCTGGCGCGCTTGAGCCAGCCCGGCGGCAGCACCTGGGTGTCGCCCCAGCGGCCGTCGTTCAGCATCAACTGGCCCAGGCGTGCCCAGTCGCCGGCGCTGGCCCAGACGTAAGAGGAGCCGACCCAGTTGCCGTCGCTGTCGGTTTCCAGCACCGCGCTGCTGGCGCCGATCGGTTCGAACAAGGCCTTGGCCGGGTAGGCCCAGTAGTCGGCGTCATTGCTGAAGCGTCCGCGCGCCACGCCCGCCAGCAGATTGGCGGTGGCACTCAGGTAGCGCCAGCGGGTGCCGGGCGCGGCTTGCGTGGGTGATGCCGCCGCGAAGGCGGTCACGCTGGGCTGCCCCCACAGCATCTTGGGCACGGAACCCCAGGGGTCATAGTCTTCCGTGCTGGCCAGGCCGTCGCGCATGTACAGGAGGTCGGAGACCTTGATGTTCTTGCGTTCGTCCTGGCGCCAGCTGGCGACCCAGGCCGGTTCGCGCGCCGGCCGGAAGGCGTCGACCACGGGTGAGTCCAGCGACAACTGCGTCTCGGCCGCCAGCTTGTGCAGCAGCATGCCGTTGACCGTCTTGCTCATCGACCAGCCGTGCAAGGGTGTGCCGGCGGCAAAGCCCGGCCCGTTGCGCAGGGCCAGCAGGCGCCCCTGGTGCACGATGGCGACGCCGCGGGCGTTGGCGGCGGCCGGGTCGCCGGCGCCGACAAAGGCTTGGTCAAGCACTTTTTGCAGCGCTTGCGCATCGACGCCGGGACCCCACTGCGCCACCGGCAGAGCCGCCTCACCTTGCGGCCAGGGTTTGTCGAGGTCCGGGTTGACGCGCTTGGCCGTCGGCGCAGCTTCGCCGGCCGGGGCCAGGTCCAGCACGCAACCCCGCTGCGGCAGCAGCGCCGCCCGGCGCGCAAACAGACCGGCAAACCTCGCCGTCACGGCGTGCGCATTCTCATCGACGGCGATGCTGATCAGACCCAGTACCGGGCTGGCCGGCAGCACATCGTCGGCCAGCATCTTTTGCCAGGGACGTCCGGCCACAAAGGCAGCCGAGCAAACCCCCTTGGCCGCCATGCCGGCCGCATTCTGCGGGATGCCCAGGTAAAGCAGGGCGACTATGACCAGTGCCACCAGGCCCACCAGCAGGGCCAACAGCGTCAGCAAAACACGTTTGATCCAGCTTGATGCGTTCGCCATAAAAGTTCCAGGTAGCAAGGGAGGGCTTCACTGTACCCGAAGCAATCGGTCGAATTGCCGGAAGATCGTCGCCGCGGCATCCCCCAATTGGGGGATGGACGCCGGTGGCGCCGGCCGATCACAATGCACGGGTACCAGGGCAGGGCGCACGGATAAGCGCCAAGCAAGGGAGGGAGGCTCATGAAAAGTTGGCAAGAGAATTTTTCCGGCGGCACGGAGGGTGTGCAGTGCCAGCACGCGGCGTCCAAGAAAAACAGAGTTGCGGCGCGACGAATGGGTGACACAAGGCGGACCGTTGTTCGCCGCTTGGTCTATTTGGCCGCCTCCCACTTCTGCATCGGCTTGTCGAGTGCACAACCCCTTTCCGGGGAGAACCCTTTGGCTGACGTGCGGCCCGTGACAGCGGAAGATCTGGCATTTCTAAAAGCAGAAGGACGACTTCGAAGAATCAAGCAAGCCGTCAGCACCGACGGCATTCGCACAGCAGGGGAGGCCAAGGTTCTGGCGACGGCGATCGATGGCGTCATTATTTTTGGCAATGGCCTGCCTTTTGGACTTGATCCCAGAAGCCCTGGACGCAGACACGTCACAGAACATGGTTTGAAGGTCTTGATCTTGCCCCCGCCTCTCCCGCACGATCCCAGCCAGCGGCATTATGTGTCACGCTGGTCGAAGTGGGATGTGCGCAGCCCGGCAGAGTTGGCCGTCACCGCAGACTTCAGCGACACGTCCGGCGTGCGGCCCCCGGTCTTGAGCCAAAGAATGGTGTTCATCCTTGATGCCGGCGTTTGGAAGTTCGACCGTTATGAGTGGTGATCTATTCCTCCTGCAACGGATGCAGCCCAACATGCGTAATGTGCGGCAACTGCTTGTTCTGGTGGTAACACTGCTGGTCGGGTGCGCACTTCCGCCTGGATACAGGCCTGAATTTCGACAGATCAACGCATCCCTTGTTGACCGCGCGTTGCAACCACTTCGATCTTCATTCACTACGCCTCCGGATAAACCACTCGGTGTCTATATGGGTGTTGCACTTGACGGCGCGTCCCCTGCATTCGACGGTGATATTCGCCGCGCCCGTAACGGCCTATTTCTCCAGGCGGCCAGCGGCCCGTCACTGTTATTGAGCAATTTACAGGCCGAACCACAGGGCGATCCGCACGCTGATTTTGCAACTATGCCGACTGCCGCGCGAGCGGCGGGGCAGTGGCTTCAATCCCAGAGCGTGCAAACTAACCGCACACCATTTGCCATGGTGGTGATTGCTAGCCATGGGCAAGACGATATGTTGATGGTGCGGGCTGGCAAAACCCAAATCCTAGCGTTGATCAATGGGAGCTACATCAATGCGTTTCTCAACGACTTCGGTGCTGTTCCAACGATAGTCATTATTTCGGCTTGTCACGCCGGCTCCCTCATCCCGGCCCTGCGCGCACCGAACCGCATCATCATCGCAGCCGCCGCCTCGGACCGGGTTTCTTTTGGGTGCGGCGCTGATTCAACCAGTACTGTTTTCATGCAAGCGCTTCTGGACAAGGAACTGGATCGCTCCTTTTCGCTCGAAGATTTGTTCATTCGGGGGCGCAACCGGGTCATCGGGTTGGAAATGCGCCTGAAGATGCAGCATTCGCTGCCCGTGATGGACGTTGGCTCCGACATGGAGGTGTTTGCTGTCACGCCACTTGCGAAGTGGTCCACAGCCCTGCGCGAGTTCCGGATGTCCAAGCATTAGCGTTATCTGGAAAATTTCAGATACGCCAGTGATGTATGGCGGCAACTTTGCCGGTGGGTGTTGGTAGTCAAATTTGATGTGCAAGTAGTCCTCCAATCGGAATCCAGAGAATGCGCTTTGGCCAGCCTGGCAATTCACAATGGGCTGGGATAGACCCAACGTGGACGGGCCTCCAACCTGTGGAATTGTCCGGAATTGAAAGGTGCGGACCCATTTGCCTTGGGCATATTCACGAACAATTCAGATCAAAGCCATTAGGGCTACGCATGCGATGCATCCCCCAATTGGGGGATGGACTCCGGTGGCGCTGGCCGAGCACAATGCACGGGTACGAGGGCAGGGCGCTTGTTCGACAAAAACACTGGAGATAGACCGATGAACCTTCAAAAACTCAAACGCATCGTTCTGCTGGGCGGTCTTGCGCTGCTGCTGTCGGCCTGCGCGCTGAGCCCGAAGAGCGCGGAATCGCGAATTACCAGTGACGAGTTGTTGGCGCAGCAATTGGCAACCGTGGAAAAAGCCTTCGAAACAGCGCCCCGCAGTGAACACCTGGTCTTGTACCTGGGCTCGGCGCAGCATTCTCAATCGCTGGCTTTTCAAGGCGACGTCCTGCTGGTTCAAAAACGCCTCACCGCCGTCAACCCGAAGCTGCAGAGCATCATTTTGAGTAACCAGCTGCAGACCGCAAAACTGGTCTATCCGTTCGCCACGCTGCATACTCTGACGCCAACGTTTGCGCGTATCGCGGCGTGGTCAAAAAAATACCCGTTGACGCTGGTGCTGCTGGTGGCGACCCATGGCGCTGTCGATGTTTTGTCCAGCAATGTGGCCAATGACTATTACGCGCCGGTTCAATCCAATCATTTGCGGGCGTGGCTGGAGGCACTGGGCGACACACCGACCGTGGTCATCCTGTCGGCCTGCTATTCGGGTTCTTTTGTGCCGGCGCTGGCGGCGGCTAACCGCATTGTGCTGACAGCGGCGGCGGCCGATCGCAATTCGTTCGGCTGTAGCTACCGCGACGACAACACCCACTTCATCGGCGAATTGTTCGGTGGCAGTTTCAATCCCGACAACACCTGGCAACAAAATTTTGAGGCGGCACGCCGCGGTGTCGAGCGAAAAGAACAGGCACTGCGGTTCACCGCTTCCAATCCGACAAGCAGTGTTCCAGGCGCCTTGGCCGACCGGACGATTGCCGATTTTCTGAAGCCTTGAGAGCGGCCTGCAAGGGACTTGTTGCAAGCCGCGGCAGGGCTGGCGCAGCGGGTGCCGGAGGAGGGACAATAGCACCATGCCTTATCTGCCTGCCTTCATTGCCCCCGCCCGCTTCACCGACCCGGCCCATGCGCTGGCGCGGGCGCGTGAAATTTATGACGGCAGCATCGCTCACCTGCGCTCGGCCATGCAGCGCTTCGTGGCCGGCGAGCGCCTGCCCGGCCATGTGCGCGCCTGCTACCCGTTTGTGCGGGTCCAGACCAGCACCGTGGCGCGTCTGGACTCGGCCCAGGGCGCGCACCTGAGCTACGGCTTTGTGGCCGGCCCCGGCCGCTTCGAAACCACCCTCACGCGACCCGATCTGTACGCCGACTATTACCTGGAGCAGTTCACCCTGCTGCTGGAAAACCACCAGGTTGAACTGGAGGTGGGCACCAGCGCGCAGCCGATCCCGGTGCATTTTTCGTTTGCCGAGAACGACCATATCGAGGGCCATCTGAGCCCTGAGCGGCGCCAGTTGATGCGCGACGTTTTCGATCTGCCGGACCTGGCCGCCATGGACGACGGCATTGCCAACGGCACCCATGTGCCGCGCCCGGGAGAGCCGCAGCCGCTGTCCTTGTTTACCGCGCCGCGCGTCGACTACTCCCTGCACCGCCTGCGCCACTACACCGGCACCGCGCCCGAGCACTTCCAGAACTTCGTGCTGTTCACCAATTACCAGTTTTACATCGATGAATTCGTGCGTCTGGGGCGCGCGGCGATGGCCGACCCCGGCAGCGAGTACAGCGCATTTGTCGAGCCCGGCAATGTGGTGACGACAAAATCGGGGTCAGATTCCAATTTCTCCAGCGCCGCAGCACCACCCCGTCTGCCGCAAATGCCTGCCTACCACCTGATGCGCACCGATCGCAGCGGCATCAGCATGGTCAATATCGGCGTCGGCCCGGCCAACGCCAAGACCATCACCGACCACATTGCCGTGCTGCGCCCGCATGCCTGGATCATGCTGGGCCACTGCGCCGGCTTGCGCAACTCGCAGCAGCTGGGCGACTACGTGCTGGCGCATGGCTATGTGCGCGAGGACCATGTGCTGGACGAGGAACTGCCGCTGTGGGTGCCGGTGCCGGCCCTGGCCGAGATCCAGATGGCGCTGGAAGCGGCCGTCTCGGACGTCACGCAGCTCAAGGGCGCCGAGCTGAAACGCGTCATGCGCACCGGTACCGTCGCCTCCACCGACAACCGCAACTGGGAGCTGTTGCCCGACAACGGTCCGCAGCGCCGCTTCAGCCAGAGCCGCGCGGTGGCGCTGGACATGGAAAGCGCCACCATCGCCGCCAACGGTTTTCGCTTCCGCGTGCCTTACGGCACGCTGCTGTGCGTCAGCGACAAGCCGCTGCACGGCGAGATCAAGCTGCCCGGCATGGCCAACCATTTCTACCGCGAACGGGTCGACCAGCACCTGCGCATCGGCATGCGTGCCATCGAGCTGTTGCGCCGGCAAGGGGTGGACCAGCTGCATAGCCGCAAGCTGCGCAGCTTTGCCGAAGTGGCGTTTCAGTAAGCTGCCATGACCCTGGATATTCGCACCTTGTTGGTCGTCAATGCGGCCAACCTGCTGCTGATGGCGTCCATCCTGCCGTTCATCATGGGGCGCCAGCTCAGCCAGGCGGCGGCCCATGCCCGGGCTTCGCTGGTGATGCAGGCGCTGGGCTGGCTGGCCCTCATCCTGGCTGGCTTCTGGATTCACCAGTGGCAGGACCATTTGCTGTCTAGCGTGTCCATGGCCTACCTCAGTGCCAGCCAGTGGCTGCTGTTCCAGGCGCTGCAAGGCTGGCTGGGACCACGCCGCGGACGGACGCTGCTGCTGTGGGTGGTGTGGCTGACACCGCTTGGCTATGCGCTGACCTTCCAGAGCTACCCGGTCCGCGTCGGCTGGTCCAACCTGATGCTGGCGCTGCAACTGCTGATCATCTGCCAGGCCACGTTGCGGCCCGCCTTGCGGCTCGACGGGGCCTGGCGCTGGGTGGTCTTCGGCTGCGCCCTGACGATGGCGGCCTTCACGGCGGCGCGGGGTCTGATGGGGGCTTTTTTTACCGAGTTGTACCCCACATTTCAAGCCCCGAGCCCGGTCAATCTGATGGCCATGCTGGCAGCCAACGTGACGCTGGTGCTGGGCAACCTGGCGCTGCTGGTGGCCTGGCACGAAGAAGCCGAAGCGCAACTGCGCGAGCAGGCCCAGACCGACGGCCTGACCGGCTTGCTCAATCGCCACGGCTGGGACGAGCGTGCGCCGGCACTGTATGACCAGGCCAGACGGCACGCCAATCCGCTGGCCCTCATCTTGCTCGATCTGGACCATTTCAAGCGCATCAACGATACGCTGGGTCATGAGGCGGGCGATCAGGTGCTCAAGATGCTGGGCGGTATATTGCAGAAGAACCGGCGCAGCAGCGATCTGGCAGTGCGTCTTGGCGGCGAGGAATTTGCGCTGCTGCTGCCCCAGACCGACCGGGCCGCCGCGCTTCTGTTCGAACAGCGCTTGCGCCAGGCACTGCGGGACGCTTGCAGTGCGCAGCCGCAACTGGCCGTCAACTACAGTGCCGGACTGAGCCTGCTGGGGCCGGCGGACGACACCCTGGCCAGCTTCATGGCGCGCGCCGACGCGGCCCTGTACCGGGCCAAACACCAGGGACGTGGTTGCCTGGTGAGGGCGGACTGAGCGGCCGCGTCAGGCACTGGCGCCGCAAGCCTCAGGCCAGCTCGTGAGCGGCCATCAATTCCAATGCGCGCAGCAGCGCCGAGTGGTCCAGGTCGGCCATGCCGTTGGCCGCGCAGGCTTGCATCAACTGGGCCGCGTTGGCGGTTTGCGGCAGCGCCACGCCAAGCTCGCGTGCGCCCTGCAAGGCCAGATTCAAGTCCTTCTGGTGCAAGCGGATGCGAAAGCCCGGTGCGAACGTGCGCTTGATCATGCGCTCGCCATGCACTTCGAGGATGCGGCTCGACGCGAACCCGCCCATCAGCGCCTGGCGCACCTTGGCCGGATCGGCGCCGGCCTTGCTGGCAAACAACAGCGCCTCGGCCACGGCGGCAATGGTCAGTGCCACAATGATCTGGTTCGCCACCTTGGTGGTCTGGCCGTCACCGTTGCCACCGACCAGGGTGATGTTCTGGCCCATCTTCTCGAGCAGGGGGCGCACGGTCTCGAAGGCTGCTTCAGAGCCGCCGCACATGATGGTCAGCGAAGCCGCCCGGGCGCCCACTTCGCCGCCCGAAACCGGGGCATCGAGGTAGTCGGCGCCCAGCGCATTGATTCTCTGCGCGAAAGTCTTGGTCGCGATCGGCGAGATCGAACTCATGTCGACGACGATCTTGCGGCGCTCCCCGGCGCCCGCCTGCAAGCCGGACGCGACACCCATGTCACCGAACAGCACGGCCTCGACATCGGGCGTGTCCGGGACCATGATGAAGACGACGTCGGCGCCACGGGTCACCTCTGCCGCGTTGGCGCACGCCAGGGCGGTCGACGCGACTATGCTGTCCGGCAATGGGCCCAGCGTGTTGACAAGCAGTTGGTGGCCGGCGTTGACCAGGTGCAGCGCCATCGGTGTACCCATGATGCCCAGGCCGATAAATCCGATCTTCATAGTCTTCTTTCCTTGAGTGAGTTGCGTCGCTGGTTGTGAAGGTGGGGTGCGGGGGATCAGCGCGATCCGGTGGACTTGCTGGCCTGGCCGGCGCGCATTTTGGCGACGACCTGCTGTGCGCCGGCGGCCATCAGCCGCGCGTCGGAGCTGACCGTGACGAACTGAAAGCCCTTGGCGATGCGCTTGAGCGCGGCCTCCGGGCTGCCGTTGTGGATGCCCGCCACCACGCCGTGGACCTTGGCACGCGCCAGGATGTGGTCCACCGCCTCCGCCGCCTTGGGGTCCAGATCGTCGAAGGTCGGGGTGCAGCCCAGCGCCAGCGACAGGTCCGAGGGGCCGATGTAGATGGCATCCAGTCCTTCCACCGAGAGGATGTGGTCCAGGTTATCGAGCGCTTTGGCGGTCTCTATCATGGCAAAGGTGACGATGGTGTCGTTGGCGTGCTGCGGGTAGTCGGCGCCGCCATAGAGCAGGGCTCGCACCGGGCCGAAGCTGCGCATGCCGCGCGGTGCATAGTGGGTGCAGGCCACCAGTTTTTGTGCCTCTTCCCGCGTGTTGACCATCGGACAGATGACACCGTAAGCACCGGCATCGAGCGTCTTCATCAGGATGCCCGGTTCGAGCCAGGGCACGCGCACCACCGGCACCGTGTCGGTGGTCGAGATGGCTTGCAGCATGCCGACCATCGCCTGGTAATCGACGACCCCGTGTTGCAGGTCGATGGTCAGAGAATCCCAGCCTTGGTGCGCCATGGTCTCGGCCGAGAAACTGTTCGGGATGGCGAGCCAGCCATTGACAACGGCGCCACCGGATTGCCACAGGGTGCGTAAGCGGTTTGCTCGCATGGGGTGTTCCTTGATTGGTTGGGGACAGAGCTTGTTCACTTGGTGTAACTGCGGTCTGTCCCACAAGGTTTCAAAATTACCGATCCAGCGCCGGGCGTTTCGGGTTGAACGTCCAGCCCGGTATCAGGTACTGCATGGCCATGGCGTCATCGCGCGCGCCCAGACCCAGCTGCCGGTAGAGCTGGTGGGCTTTCTCGACTTCCACCATGTCGAGTTCGATACCCAGGCCCGGCTTGGTGGGCACCTGCACCAGGCCGCCGACAATCTGCAAGGGCTCCCTGGTCAGGCGCTGGCCGTCCTGCCAGATCCAGTGCGTGTCGATCGCCGTGACGCGGCCCGGCGCAGCGGCAGCCACCTGGGTAAACATCGCCAGCGACACGTCGAAGTGATTGTTCGAATGCGAGCCCCAGGTCAGCCCCCAGTCGCGGCAGGTCTGCGCCACGCGCACCGAGCCGGCCATGGTCCAGAAATGCGGGTCGGCCAGGGGGATATCGACCGACTGCAAGGACAGTGCATGGCTCAACTGGCGCCAGTCGGTGGCGACCATGTTGGTGGCGGTCGGCAAACCGGTGGCGCGGCGGAATTCGGCCATCACCTCACGACCGGAAAAGCCCTCTTCGGCGCCGCACGGATCTTCGGCATAAGCCAGCACGCCACGCAGGTCGCGCATCAGTGAAACAGCCTCCCTCAGTAGCCAGCCGCCGTTCGGATCGAGCGTGATACGGGCCTGCGGAAAACGTTCATGCAAGGCCTTGACCGTTTCGATTTCTTCCGCGCCGCGCAATACCCCGCCTTTGAGCTTGAAGTCGTTGAAGCCGTAACGCGCGTGCGCCGCTTCGGCCAGCCGCAGCACCGCCTCGGGCATCATGGCCGGCTGGTTGCGCAAGCGCAACCATTCATCGTCGGCGCCGGCTTCGCTGCGATAGGGTAGGTCGGTTTTGGCTTGATCGCCAACGAAGAACAGGTAACCCAGCAGCTCCACCGCGCTGCGCTGCTGGCCTTCGCCCAGCAGGGCCGCCAGCGGCACATTCAAATGCTGGCCCAGCAGGTCCAGCATGGCCGACTCCACCGCCGTAACGGCATGAATCGTGGTTCGTAAATCGAATGTCTGCATACCACGGCCGCCGGCATCCCGATCCCCGAAGCGTGTGCGCAAGGTGTTCAGAACCGCCTGAACATGGCCGATCGACTGCCCCAGCACCAGTTCCGCGGCTTCGGCCAGGGTCTCTCTGATGGATTCGCCGCCCGGTACTTCGCCCACCCCGGTTCGACCGGCACTGTCGGTCAAGACCAGCAGGTTGCGGGTAAAGAAGGGACTGTGCGCGCCGGACAGATTGAGCAGCATGCTGTCCCGCCCCGCTACCGGTATGGCACGCAGCGCGGTTACGACTGGCGCCCCGGCTTGGTGCAAGGCTGGCTGGCTCATCGTGCTCAATCCGCCGTGATCTTGCGGGTTTCGATCAGCTTTTTCCAGCGTGCGAATTCTGCCGCCTGGTAAGCGCTGAACTGCTCCGGCGTGTTGGCCACGATTTCAAAGCCCAGGTCCAGCAGCCGGGCCTTGATCTGGGGATCGTTCAGCCCGGCCACGATGGCGCCGTGCAGTTTGGCCTTGATGTCGGCGGGCAGGCCGCGCGGTGCGGCAATCGCCTGCCACGAGTAGACGTTGGTTTCCTTGACGCCAGCCTCTTCCATGGTCGGCACCTTGGATAACAGCGGCGAGCGCCTGGCGCTGGTGATGGCCAGCGCCTTCAGCTTGCCAGCCAGGATTTGCGGCATGGCGGTGTTGATGTTCATGAAAGACGAATCGACCTGACCGCCCAGCAAATCGGTCATCACCGGTCCGCCGCCCTTGTAGGGCACGTGGAGGCCGCTGGTGCCGGTCTGTAGCCAGAACAGTTCAGCCGTCAAATGGTCGCTGCTGCCATTGCCGGAAGAGGCAAACGACATCCGGCCTGGATTGGCCTTCTCGAAGGCGATGACATCGGCCAGCGAGTTGTGCGGCGATCTGGCGGGTACCACCAGGACATTGGGGGCTTGCACCGCGACCGTGATGTAGTCGAAGTCCTTCAGCGCGTCGTACGGTACTTTGGCCAGCAGATGCGGCGCGATGACGAACGGCCCCAAGGACGATACCAGCAGGGTATGGCCATCGGGTGCCGCTTTCGAGACGATCCCCGCGCCAATGGTGCCCGTTGCCCCTGCCTTGTTGTCAACCACGAAGGTGCCGCCCAGTTTTTCCTGCAGCTTGGGTGCCAGTGTTCGGGCAATCAGGTCGGTAGAGCCGCCCGGCGGGAACGGCACAAGCAGTGTGACGACCTTGTCGGGCCAGGCCATGGCCGAGGTCATGGCCAATGAAACAGCCAAGGCGGAAAGCAACTTCTTCATTTCAAGACTCCTTGAGGTGGGTGATCAGCCGTCGCGAGGCCGCCTTGCAAAATGCCCTGAACTAAGCAAATTTGGTAGCGGTACCATTTTGATGCCATGAATGGTAGCGGTACCACTGATGAACGTCAATGAAGTTGAATCAGGGATTTCCCTAGCAGCCTGCCGGGCTTGGCGCGTGGGTGCGACGGGGGTGCGCTCGGACGCGGCGCTAGGTCGTATCGCGTTCGACGATGGAAAATCCGACGTCGACGATATGCGGGCTGACCGGGCGGCCCTCGGCCCGCTCGATCAGGAAGTGCGCCGCCTGCTGCCCGATGGCGGCCCCATTGATGCGAACGGTGCTCAGCGCCGGAACCATGTCGGCCAGAAACGGGACATCGCCAAAACCGACCAGCGCGATCTGTTTCGGAATCGAAATACGCCGCGCTCTGGCCTCGGTCATGACGCCCAGGGCCAGCAGGTCGGAACTGCAAAAAATGGCGTCCGTATCCGGTGCCTGTGCCAGCAAGCGCACCATCGCCTCGCGCCCGCTCTTGAGCGAGCGCGAATCGCCCACATTGACCACCAGCACGTCGCGCTGGCCACCGCGCGCCACGGTTTCGGCAAACGCCGTGGCGCGGCGCCCGGCTCGCTCGTCCTCGGCCCTGATCACGGCCAGGCGCCGCCGACCCTTGCCGAGCAGGAATTTGGCTACTTCGTGACCGATGTCCAGGTGCGAGAAGCCAATCAGCATATCGATCGGCGTGCGCGTCAGATCCCAGGTTTCCACCACCGGTATGCCGGACGCCAGCAGCCGGGTCCGGCCTTTGCCGGAGTGCATGACGCCGGTCAGAAAGATGCCGTCCGGGCGGCGCCCGATGACGGCGTCGAGCAACTTCTCTTCACGCGCCGCGGAGTAGCCGGACTGACCCAGCATCAGCTGGTAGCCGGCGTCGAACAGGGTGCTGTTGAGCGCCTCTATGGTTTCCATGAAGACCGACATCACTGTGCTGGGCACGATCGCCGCAATCAGGCGGCTGCGCGAGGAGGCCAGACCGCCGGCCATCCGGTTCGGAACATAGCCGGTGCGCTGCACCGCATCGAGCACTTTTTTCAGGACCTCCGGCGAAACCTGCCCGGGTGTGTTGACGGCGCGCGAGGCGGTGATGGGCGCCACCCCGGCCAACTTGGCGACGTCGCGCAGGGTAATCGCCCCACTGCCGCGCCGGGTTCGCTTGCTGTTGACTTTGCTGTTCATTTGGGTTTTACAATGGTACCGCTACCAATGAGTCTACAATAATTCAAAAAATGCTTTCACGGCGCAACGCATGATAGGAGATATCGATGCCGCAAACCCCGCCAACCAGGCTGACGGCGCCGCGCACGGTCCGGATGCACCCGGATGACAATGTCGCCATTGTGGCCAACGACGGCGGGTTGCCGGCCGGCAGCCTTCTGCCCAGCGGACAGATACTGCGCGACCGGGTGCCGCAAGGCCACAAGGTGGCGCTGGTTGACCTGAAGCAGGGCGCGGCGGTGCTGCGCTACGGTGTTCCCATCGGTCATGCCTTGGCCGACATTGCGGCGGGGAGCTGGGTGCATGAACGTCTGCTGAAGTTGCCGCCGGCGTGCGGCCTCGAAGACCTGCCCATGGCAACCCTCAAGCCGGCTGCTCTGGCGCCGTTGCAGGGTTTCACTTTCGAGGGCTATCGAAACGCCGATGGCTCGGTCGGCACCCGCAACATCCTGGCCATCACCCAGACCGTGCAGTGCGTGGCCGGCGTGACCGAATTTGCGCTCCAGCGCATCAAGGCCGAGCTGCTGCCCATGTTTCCCCATGTCGATGACGTGGTGGCGCTGGCGCACAGCTACGGCTGCGGCGTGGCGATAGATGCGCCCGACGCCAGCGTGCCGATCCGCACCTTGCGCAACATCAGCCTGAACCCCAACTTTGGGGGCGAGCTGATGGTGATCAGTCTGGGCTGCGAAAAGCTGCAGCCCGAGCGGCTGCTGCCCGCCGGCTCGATGCCCCTGATCGATGCGCGCCAGGGCGCCGCCAGGCCGCTGGACGTGCTGTGCCTGCAGGATCCGGCGCATGTCGGATTCATGTCGATGATCGAGGCCATCCTGCGCCAAGCCAGGGAACATTTGCAACGACTGAACCAGCGCCGGCGCGAAACAGTACCCGCCAGTGAACTGGTGGTGGGTCTGCAGTGCGGCGGCAGCGATGCCTTCTCGGGCGTCACCGCCAACCCGGCCGTCGGTTTTTGCAGCGACCTGCTGGTGCGCGCCGGCGCCAGTGTGATGTTCTCGGAAACCACGGAGGTGCGCGACGGTATTGCGCACCTCACGGCGCGTGCCAGCACGCCCGAAGTGGCGCAAACGATGGTGCGTGAGATGGCCTGGTACGACGCCTACCTGCAACGCGGCCAGGTCGACCGCAGTGCCAACACCACGCCCGGCAACAAGATGGGGGGCTTGTCGAACATCGTCGAAAAAGCGCTGGGCTCCATCGTCAAGTCCGGCAGCGCAGCCATCACGGGCGTGCTGGGACCCGGAGAAAAACTCAAGACCAAAGGCCTGACCTATGCCGCCACGCCGGCCAGCGATTTCATCTGTGGCACCTTGCAGTTGGCGGCCGGCATGAACCTGCACGTCTTCACCACCGGCCGCGGAACGCCCTACGGCCTGGCAGCGGTGCCGGTGATCAAGGTGGCCACGCGCAGCGAGCTGGCGCGGCGCTGGCACGATCTGATGGATGTCAATGCCGGCACCATCGCCGAGGGATCGGCCAGCATTGAAGACGTCGGCTGGGAGCTCTTCCGTTTGCTGCTGGACGTCGCCAGCGGCCGCAAAAAGACCTGGGCCGAACACTGGAAACTGCACAACGCCCTGGTTTTGTTCAATCCCGCGCCGGTGACCTGAAGAGCCTCCTCGGTCTTGACATTTCGCAACGCCGCCAACGGCCGGGCGGGTGAACATGGTGCCGGCGCTCGCTTGCCGCTGGAGGCGCCTTGTTGCACACCGGAAATCTGCCCATGAAAATCAGTTTCAAGACCGCCGCTGCCGCCGCGCTGTTGCTGGTTGCCGCCCTCGGGGCCTTGCTGGTTTGGAAGCCTTGGCGTGAGGCTGGTTGGGGTGACGGTTTTGTCAGCGGCAACGGGCGCATCGAGGCGACCGAGATCTCGGTGGCCACCAAGCTGGCCGGGCGCGTGGAAAAAATCCTGGTCAATGAGGGCGAGTTCGTCAAAGCCGGACAGCCGCTGGCGCGCATGCAGATCGAGAGCCTGCAAGCGCAGCGTGAAGAGGCGCTGGCCCGGCTGCAGCAGGCGCAGCAGGCGGTCAGCGGTGCCGAGGTTCAGGTGGCCCTGCAAGAGAGCAATTTCCAGGCCGCGCTGGCGCTGGTGGCGCAGCGTGAAAGCGACCTCGATAGCGCGCAGCGCCGCCTGCCCCGCTCCGAACGACTGGCGCAGGAGGGCTTTTTTTCGGGCCAACTGCTGGACGACGACCGGGCCAAGGTGCGCAGTCTGGCGGCCGCCGTGTCGGCGGCCCGCTCGCAAGCCAGGGCGGCCCAGGTCGGCATCGCCGCGGCGCGCAACCAGGTCTCGGGGGCGCAGGCGAATGTGCGGGCGCTGCAGGCCACGCTGAGCCGCATCGACGTGGAACTGGCTGACAGCGAACTGAAGGCGCCGCGTGACGGCCGCGTGCAGTTCCTGGTGGCGCAGACCGGCGAGGTGCTGGGCGGCGGCGGCCGGGTGCTGAATCTGGTGGATTTGTCGGACGTCTACATGACCTTCTTCCTGCCGGAAGCCGTGGCCGGACGGATTGCGCTGGGCAGCGAGGTGCGCCTGGTACTTGACGTGGCACCGCAATTCGTGATTCCCGCCAAAGTATCGTTTGTGGCCAGCACTGCGCAATTCACGCCCAAGACGGTGGAAACGGCCAGCGAACGGCAGAAGCTGATGTTCCGCGTCAAGGCGCAGATTGACCGTGAGCTGCTGCTCAAGCACCGCGACCAGGTCAAGACCGGCCTGCCCGGCGTGGCCTGGCTCAAGCTCGACCCGCAGGCTGCCTGGCCGGCGCAATTGAACCAGAAGGTCGGGCCGTGACGGACGCAGGGTCGATGCCGCTGGTGGCGCGCCTGCAGGATATCGGCCTGCGCTACGGCAAGACGACGGCGCTGCAGCACGTCACGCTGGACCTGGCGGCGGGCCGCATGGTGGGCCTGATCGGGCCCGATGGTGTCGGCAAGTCCAGCCTGCTGGCCCTGGTGTCGGGCGCCCGCGCCCTGCAACGGGGCCGCCTGCAGGTGCTGGGCGGCGACATGGCGCGGCGCCGGCACCGCCAGGCGGTGTGTCCGCGCATTGCCTACATGCCGCAGGGTCTGGGCAAGAACCTCTACCCCACCTTGTCGATCGAGGAGAACCTGCAGTTCTTCGCCCGCCTGTTCGGCCACGACGGGGCCGAGCGGCGCCGCCGCATCGACGGCCTGACGCAGTCCACCGGCTTGTACCCGTTCCTGACGCGGCCGGTCGGTCAACTGTCAGGCGGGATGAAGCAGAAGCTGGGGTTGTGCTGCGCGCTCATCCACGACCCCGACCTGCTGATCCTGGACGAGCCGACCACCGGCGTCGACCCCTTGGCCCGTGCTCAGTTCTGGGCGCTGATCGGCAACATCCGCCAGCAGCACCCCGGCATGAGCGTGCTGGTCGCAACGGCCTACATGGACGAGGCCCAGCGCTTCGACTGGCTGGTGGCGCTGGACGAAGGGCGCATTCTGGCGACCGGAACGCCCGGCGAACTGCTGCAACGGACCGCTCAGCCCAACCTGGAGGCGGCCTTCATCGCCCTGTTGCCCGAGGCCAAGCGCAGCGGCCACCGGCGCGTCGAGATGGCGCCGCTGCACCCGGGCGAGGATGCCGAAATCGCCATCGAGGCGCGCGGCCTGAGCAAGCGCTTCAACGGCTTTGTGGCGGTGGACCGGGTGAGTTTTCGCATCTACCGCGGCGAGATCTTCGGCTTCGTCGGTTCCAACGGCTGCGGCAAATCCACCACCATGAAGATGCTCACCGGCCTGTTGTCGGCCAGCCAGGGCGAGGCCTGGCTGTTGGGCCATCCGGTGGATCCGCGCGACCTGGCGACGCGCCGCCGGGTCGGCTTCATGTCGCAGTCGTTTTCTCTCTATGGCGAGCAGACGGTGCGGCAGAACCTGGTGCTGCACGCACGGTTGTTCCACGTGCCCGAAAGCCAACTACCCGGTCGCGTCAGGGAAATGGCGCAGCGCTTCGGCCTGCAGGACTTGCTGGATACCCTGCCCGACAAGTTGCCGCTGGGCATCCGGCAGCGCCTGTCGCTGGCGGTGGCCATGGTGCACAAGCCCGAGTTGCTGATCCTGGACGAACCGACCTCGGGCGTCGACCCGATCGCGCGCGACAGCTTCTGGCAATCGATGATCGAACTGGCCCGGCGCGACCGCGTCACCATCTTCATCTCCACCCACTTCATGAACGAGGCCCAGCGCTGCGACCGCATCGCGCTGATGCACGCCGGGCAGGTGCTGGCCAGCGACACGCCGGCCGCGCTGACGGCCAAGCGCGGCGCCGCCAATCTGGAAGACGCCTTCATCGCCTACCTGGTGGCAGCGGGCGGCGGTGAAGCGCCCCAATCCCCAGGGCTGCCAGCCGCAGCCGAGCCGACCCCGCCGGCGGCCCGCGGCGCAGCGGCCTACCAGGGCCTGCCGGCGCGCGCCCGGCGCAGCCTGGGCCGCATCCACAGCTACCTGTGGCGCGAGACGCTGGACCTGATGCGCGACCCGGTACGTGGCGCCATGGCGCTGCTGGGCTCGCTGCTGCTGATGTTCGTGATGGGCTACGGCATCAGCATGGACGTCGAGAACCTGCGCTACGCGGTGCTGGACCGCGACCAGACCTCGTTGAGCCAGAACTACACGCTGAACCTGGCCGGCTCGCGCTATTTTTCGGAACAGCCGCCGATCCGTGACTACGCCCAACTGGACCGCCGCATGCGCAGCGGCGAGTTGTCGCTGGCGCTCGAAATTCCGCATGGCTTCGCGCGCGATGTGGCGCGCGGGCAGGCGGTGCAGATCGGCGCCTGGGTCGACGGCGCGATGCCGCAGCGGGCCGAGACGGTGAGCGGCTTCGTGCAAGGCATGCACCAGCAGTGGGTCCTGCAGCAGTTGCGCCAGCGCAGCGGCATGGCGGCGGCCAGCCTGGCCAGCGTGGAAACGCGCTTTCGCTACAACCCGGACGTGCGCAGCATGCCCTCCATGGTGCCGGCCGTCATCCCGCTGCTGCTGCTGATGCTGCCGTCGATGCTGACGGCGCTGGCGGTGGTGCGCGAAAAGGAACTGGGCTCCATCATCAACTTCTATGTCACGCCGACCACGCGCGCGGAATTCCTGCTCGGCAAGATGATCCCTTACGTCGCCCTGGCCATGCTCAACTTCTTTTTCATGTGCCTGATGGCCGTGACCGTGTTCGGCGTGCCGGTCAGCGGCAGCTTCGCGACGCTGACGCTGGGGGCCTTCATCTTCTGCCTGTGCTCCACCGGCATGGGGCTGCTGGCGTCGACCGTCACCAGGAGCCAGATCGCGGCGATGTTCTTCACCATGCTGGGCACCATGATCCCGGCGGTGCAGTTTGCCGGTCTGATCAACCCGGTGACGTCCTTGCAGGGCAGTGGCCGCTGGATCGGCGAGATCTACCCGGCCAGCCACATGTTCACCATCAGCCGCGGGGTCTTCAGCAAGGCCTTGCAGTTCTCGGACCTGCACGCCGCGTTCTGGCCGCTGGCGGCGGCCGTGCCGGTGATCCTGGGGCTGGCCATCGCCTTGCTCAAGAAGCAGGAAAAGTGAAAATGCTGCGCCACCTGTCCAATATCTACCGCCTGGGCGTCAAGGAGCTGTGGAGCCTGTGGCGCGATCCGATGATGCTGTTCCTGATCGTCTACACCTTCACGGTGGCGATCTACGCCGCCGGCACGGCGATGCCGGAAACGCTTTACCGCACGCCCATTGCGGTGGTGGACGAGGACGATTCGGCCCTGTCGGCGCGCATTGGCTCGGCCTTCTACCCGCCCCAGTTCGTGCCGCCGGTGCGCATCAACCAGGCCCAGGTGGACCCGGCGCTGGATGCCGGGCGATACACCCTGGTGCTGGTCATTCCTCCCAATTTCCAGCGCGACGTGCTGGCCGGGCGGGCCCCGCAACTGCAGCTCAACATCGATGCCACCCGGATGAGCCAGGCGTTTGCCGGCAACGGCGCGGTGCAGCAGATCGTGTTGGGCGAGGTCAGCGAGTTTGTGCAGCGCTACCGTGGCAGCCCGCCGCTGCCGGTGGAGCTGGCGATCCGCGCGCGCTTCAACCCGGCCATGATGCCGTCCTGGTTCGGCTCGCTGATGGAGGTCATCACGCAGATCACCATGTTGTCCATCATCCTGACCGGGGCGGCGCTGATTCGGGAGCGCGAGCACGGCACGGTGGAGCACCTGCTGGTCATGCCGGTGACGCCGACCGAGATCATGTTGGCCAAGGTCTGGTCGATGGCGCTGGTGGTGCTGCTGGCCGCCACCGTGTCGCTGACGCTGGTCATCCAGGGGATCCTGCAAGTACCGATCGAGGGCTCGCTGCCGCTGTTCCTGGTGGGGGCGGCGCTGCTCTTGTTTGCCACCACCTCCATGGGCATCTTCATGGCCACGCTGGCGCGCAGCATGCCGCAGTTCGGCCTGCTGCTGATGCTGACCATGATGCCCTTGCAGATGCTCTCCGGCGGCATCACCCCGCGCGAGAGCATGCCGGTGTTCGTGCAGCGCCTGATGTGGTTCGCGCCGACCACCCATTTCACCGAACTGAGCCAGGCCATCCTGTACCGCGGCGCCGGACTGGAGGTGGTCTGGAGCTCCTTCCTGGCGTTGCTGCTGATTGGCTCGGCGCTGTTCATGTTGTCGCTGGCACGTTTTCGCAAGACCATCGGGTTGATGGCCTGAGCGGGCAAGCGGCAGGCCGGGCCGACAGTCGGCGCGCCAGCGTGGCGGCAGTTTGGCTGCAGACGATAATTCGGGGTCAAGCGGCGTGACAAGATCCTGGAGAGTGAGGCGATCCTTGCAGAGCACGGCAGTTCCCCCTGACGAGTTACCTGGGCCCATGCCCGCGCCTGGCGCTGCCGTGTTTCGCCTGCGCCAGGTGTCCAAGGTCTACCGTATGGGGGAGTCTGAAATCCATGCGCTGCGCGAGGTCGATCTGGATCTGTTCCCGGGCGAGTTCGTGGTGCTGCTGGGGGCGTCGGGCAGCGGCAAATCGACCCTGCTCAACATCCTGGGCGGACTGGATCGCCCCAGCTCGGGTGAGGTGCGCTACCGCGATCACGACCTGACGGCGGCCTCGGCGGCCGGGCTGACACGCTTTCGGCGCGAGCATGTCGGCTTTGTCTTCCAGTTCTACAACCTGATTCCCAGCCTGACGGCCTACGAGAACACCGCGCTGGTGACCGAGATCGCGGAGTCACCGATGGAGGCCGGCGCGGCGCTGGCGCTGGTCGATATGACAGACCGGCGCGACCACTTCCCGTCGCAGCTGTCGGGCGGCGAACAGCAGCGGGTGGCGATCGCGCGCGCCGTTGCCAAGCGGCCCGACGTGCTGCTGTGCGACGAGCCGACCGGCGCCCTGGACTACGCCACCGGCAAGCTGGTGCTGTCGGTGTTGCAACGCGTGAACCAGGAATTGGGCACCACCACCGTCGTCATCACGCACAACGCCGCCATCGCGGCCCTGGCCGATCGCGTGATTCGCATCAGCAGCGGCCGCATCGTGGACATCCAGCGCAACGCCAGCAAGGCGACGCCGGACGACATCTCATGGTGACCATGCTGAACCGCATGCTGTGGCGCGACCTCTGGCATCTGCGCGGCCAGGTCATTGCGGCGGCCCTGGTGGTGGCCTGCGGCATCGCCACCCTGGTCGCCACCTGGGGCACTTATCAATCGCTGCTGCTGGCGCGCGAAGACTATTACCGTACGCACCGGCTGGCCGATGTCTTCGTCCATCTCAAGCGCGCCCCCGATGCGCTGGCCCAGCAGATCCGGCAACTGCCGGGTGTCGCCCAGGTGCGCACGCGCATCGTGGTGGATGTCTCGGTGGACGTGCCGGGCCTGGCGGAGCCGGCGGTGGCGCGGCTGGTCTCGGTGCCTGGCGAGCGCACGCCCATGCTCAACGACCTGCAACTGGTGCGTGGCCGCTACGTCGATGCCAATGCGCTGGACCAGGTGCTGGTCAGCGAGGCCTTCGCCAAGGCGAACGGCCTGGCCCTGGGCAGCAAGCTGGGCGTCCTGCTGCATGGGCGCTGGACCGAACTGGCCGTTGTCGGCATCGCCTTGTCGCCGGAGTTCGTCTACGAGGTCGGCAGCGGCATGCTGTTCCCGGACAACCGGCGCTTCGGCGTGATGTGGATGGCCGACAAGGCGCTGGCGCCGGCTTTCGACATGCAGGGCGCTTTCAATGACGTGGCCTTGTCGCTGTCGGCCAACGCCAGCGAGCGGGAGGTGATCGCCGCGCTGGACGATTTGTTGCGGCGCTACGGGGGCCTGAGCGCTTACGGCCGCGGCGAGCAGTTGTCGCACCGCTTCCTGAGCGACGAACTGGGGGAACTGGAGGTGATGACCACCACCATTCCGAGCCTGTTCCTGGCGGTTTCCGCCTTCCTGCTGTATGTCGTGTTGTCGCGCCTGGTGGCCACCCAGCGTACCCAGATCGGCTTGCTCAAGGCCTTCGGGCGCGGCGATCTGCGGGTCGGCCTCCATTACCTGTACCTGGCCCTGGCCACGGTGGCGTTGGGCCTGGCCATGGGCTTGCCGCTGGGCCTGGGCCTGGGTGGGATGTTCGTCGACGTCTACCGCAATTACTTCCACTTTCCGCGGCTGCAACTGATGGTCGACCCGGCGCTGCTGTTGCTGGCCACCGGCGTCAGCGCCGTTGCCGGCAGCGTCGGCGCGCTGCTGGCGGTGCGCCGGGCCGTGGCCCTGGCGCCGGCCGAGGCGATGCGGCCGGAGCCGCCGGCGACGTTCCGCGCCGGCGCCCTGGAGCGCTACGGTCTCACGCGCCGCCTGCCGGCCTCCTTGCGCATGATCCTGCGCAACCTGGTACGCCGGCCATGGAAGGCGCTGCTGTCGGTGCTGGGCATGGCGTTCGCCATCGGCTTGATGGTGGTGGGAAATTTCGCGTTGGACTCCGCCAACTACATGATGGCGGTGCAGTTCAACCAGGTGCAGCGCGACGACGTCACGGTGCTCTACAACGAGCCCCGCGGACCCGGCGCGGCGATCGCGTTGGCCAAGATGGAGGGCGTCGTGCAAGCCGAAGCGTTTCGCCTGCTGCCGGTCTGGCTGCGCCACCGGCAGCACAGCAAACGCATCGAGGTGACCGGGCTGGTGCCGGGGAGCGAACTGCGCCAGTTGCTGGACCGCCAGTTGCGGCCGGTCGAGCTGCCGCCCGAGGGCCTGGTGCTGAGCCAGAAGCTGGCGCGGATTCTCGACGTTGCGCCGGGCGACGTGCTGACGATGGAAGTGCTGGAAGGCGCCCGCGCCGTGCTGCCGGTCCCGGTGGTGGGCGTGGTCGACGAGATGCTGGGCCTGGGTGCCTACATGGACGCCAGGGCACTGACGCGGCTGCTGGGCGAGGACCGCACCAGCTCCGGCGGCTACCTGCGGATCGAGGCCGACCAGGCCGCCAGCTTCTACCAGCGTCTCAAGCGCCTGCCGGTGGTGGCCGGCGTGGCGGTGCGCAGCGCCTTGCAGCAGAGTCTGCGCGAGTCGCTGGACCGCTCGTTCTTCTTTTTCAGCACGGTGCTGGTGCTGCTCTCGTGTGTCATCATTGTCGGCATGGTCTACAACAGTGCGCGCATCTCGCTCTCGGAGCGCGGCAACGAACTGGCCAGCCTGTGCGTGCTGGGCTTCACCCAGCGCGAGGTCACCTTCCTGTTGCTGGGCGAGCAGGTTCTTCTGGTGCTGGCCGCCATTCCGATGGGCCTGCTGCTGGGCTATGGCTTGTGCGCCATGCTGGTGCCGCTGTTCGACCGCGAGCTGTTCCGGTTGCCGCTGGTGGTCGAGAAGTTGTCATTTTTCTATCCCGCCTTCGCCGCGCTGATCGCATCCGGTCTTTCCGGCCTGCTGGTGGCGCGCCGAATCCGGCATCTGGACCTGATCGCGGTGCTCAAGACCCGCGAATGAATGGGAGGAAAGCGCATGCCCTGGAAACGAATCCTTATTGCCGCTGGCGCCCTGAGCGCGGTCGCCTTGCTGGTCTTGGTCCTGTGGCCGGCAGCGCTGGCGGTCGACGGCGCGCAGCTGTCAACGGGCGCCATGCAGGTGACGGTGGACGACCAGGGCGAAACGCGCAGCCATGACCGCTTTGTGCTGTCGGCGCCGGTGGCCGGGCGGCTGGCGCGCATAGCGCTGCACGACGGCGATGCGGTTGGCGAGAACCAGTTGCTGGCGCAGATCGCGCCGCTGCCGTTGTCCAGGCGCGAACTCGACGAGATCACGGCTCGCGTTGCCTCGGCCGAAGCGATTGAACGCGAGGCCCAGCAGCGCGTGCGCCACGCCGACGAGGACGTGGCGCAAGCAGGCCGGGAATACCAGCGCGTGCGCAAGCTGGTGCAGGACGGCTTCATGGCGCCGCAGGCGGTGGAACAGGCGCGCAACCTGGCGGTGACGGCGGCCAGCGAGGCCGAGGCGGCGCGCTTTCGCGCGCGTGCTGCCGCCGCCGACGTCAAGGTCGCCAAGTCAGGGCTTGGCGGCCTGCGTGCCGGCGCTCAGGCTGCGGGCTCGCTGGTGCCGGTGCGTGCGCCCATGGCGGGCCGGATTCTGCGCATACCCGATGCCAGCGAGCGCGTCGTCATGGCCGGCACACCTTTGCTGAGCATCGGCAACCTCGGCGGTCTGGAGGTGGTGATCGAACTGCTGTCGTCCGAGGCGGTGAAAGTGGCGCCCGGCATGCCGGTGCTGCTGGAAGGCTGGGGCGGCAATCAGGCCTTGCGCGCCAAGGTGCGGCGTGTCGAGCCCTATGCGGTGACCAAGGTTTCGGCGCTGGGCATCGAGGAAAAACGCGTCAACGTCATCGCCGACTTCGTCGACCCGCCGGGCGCCATCGGCGACGGTTTCCGGGTGACCGCGCGGATCGTCATCTGGCAGGCCGACAAGGTCCTGAAAGTGCCCGCCAGTGCCTTGTTCCGCTGCGCGCCGGCCTGGTGCGTCTTCGTCGTCGAGGATGGCCGGGCGCGCCGCCGCAGCATAGAGGTCGGGCAGCGCAACCTGGGCGAGGCCGAGGTCACCGGCGGGCTGAGCGCCGGGCAGACGGTGGTGCGCTACCCAGGCAACGATGTCACCGACGGAGCGCGCGTCCGCTTGCGCGAAAAGCTCTAAAAATCCGCGCACCCAAGACGCCGTACCCCGGCCGCGTTTCTTGCGGACGGACCGTCCAGGCGAAGGCGCGAAAGCAGTCCCTGGGCTTCAGGACAGCGTCACATCGATGCTGGAATTGGCGGCGCCATAAAGCAGCAGGTAGGCGCCAGCGCCGTGCCCGGGCAAGGCGCTGGCGCCGTTGCCGCTGCCGGAGGTCACGGGCGCAAAGTCCTGGTCATACAGCCGCCAAGCCAAGCTGCCGCTGAGGGTCAGCCAGCCGGTGGCCGGCAATTGGCGCCACTCGGCAAAACCTTCCGGGCCTATCGCGACGGCATGGCTGCCAAGGCCCAGCGCCGGCACGCTGTGGGCCGGGCGGAACACGCTGCTGCCGAGCCGCACCCACTCTTCGCCGTTGCGCGTCTCGATCAGCACGTCGTCGAGGTCGCGGCCCTTCACCATCGGAATCTTCAGGCACATCCGCGCCAGCGCGTCGCTGCCGCTGGCATCGGCGATCTGGTCCTGCTTGTCGATCGGGCCGGCCTTGGCCAGCACGTAGCCCGGCAGGTCCGGCGCCGCGGCCAGCGTGAAGATCGGACTGGCCGCCGAAATGCCAAGCGAATCGGGTGGCTCGTTGACGGCCAGCCAGTTGCGCCCGAGACGCGCTTGCCAGGCCGCCGACAAAGGCGCCTTGGGCGCCAGTTTCTGTGCGAAAGTCACCGCGAAGGTGTAGTGACCCAGGCCATAAGGCAAACGGGCCACGAGGTAGTCTTCGCCCTGTGCTGGGCTGGCCCAGTAGGCGACGGCACTGTTATCGCTGGCAAACGTCCCGTCGCTGCGCAGCTTCAGGAACGCCGACGCTGGCGCCCATGTGCCGGCGCTGTACTTGGCGAGGGAAACCGTCCGGTCCGCTTCGATTTGCAGGCGCAGCAGGCCCTGGTAGTGCGCGTAGACGCCGGCCAGCGCGGCGAGCTGCGCATCGCTGGCGCTGGCTGGCGGCGGTGGCGTCGCCGGCAGGGCAGAGGGCAGGGCGGCGATGCGGCCACGCTCCCGCAGCGCATGGAGCAGAATCAGTTCGGCCAGCGTGCCCGATCCGTAGCCGGTCGATGTGCCGCTGATCATGAGCGCCAAGCCCTCGTCGGGCAGCACGAAGAAATCGCTGCCATAGACGCTGGTGCCCCCGTTCTTGTGCCAGGCGGTGACGCCCACGGCGGCCAGGCCGCCGGCGCGCACGCCGTCCCAGCCTAGCCCGTAGCCGTCGGGCAGGATGACCGGCCTGAGCGGCTGGGTCAGCGTCTGGTCGCGGGCCATCTCTGCGATCGACTCCCGTTGCAGCAGGCGCTTGCCGTCGAGCTGTCCGCCGCTCAGCAGCATGCGCGCCAGCCGCCCCATTTCGGTCGGTGTCGAATAGAGGCCACCGGAGGCGTAGGCCAGCGTGTATTCCTGCGGCTGCTTGGCATCGCCGGAAAAGTCGGGTGCGAAGGAGCCGGGCGCGAACGGCGCCAGTGCGAAGCGGCTGCTGGGCATGCCCAGCGGCGTCAGGATCTCGTCGGCCACGAACTGTGCGTAGCTCTTGCCGCTGAGTGCCTGCAGCAGCGGCTCCACCATGGTGAAGCCGTCGTTGCAGTAGACCGACATTTCGCCGGGTGCGTGCTTCAGCCGCGCCGTGGCCAGCGTCTGCATCACCTGCGCCGCATAGCCGGCGCGCGGTTGGTGGCTGAAGATTCCGCGGTAATCGGTGCCCGGGAAGCCGGACGAATGGCTCAGCAGCATGCGCACCGTGATCTGTGTGTATTCGGGCGACGCCATCCTGAAGTCGCTCAGATAGGCGGCCAGCGGCCGGTCCAGATCGATCAAGCCGCGCTCGACCAGAATCATGACCGCAACGGTCGCGATCATCTTGCTGCACGACCCGATGCAAAAAAGCGTCTCCGGTGTCGGCGCGGTCTGGGTGACCTTGTCGATCACGCCAAAGGCCTCGGCCCAGATGAGCCGGTCACGGTCCAGCAAGGCCACCGAAATGGCCGGCGTGTCGGTGTCGGCGAGGGCTTTTCGGATGGCGGTGCGAGCGCTGGCAATGGTGGCGTCATAGGAGAAGCCGCCAGTGCCGCAAGAGGCCAGCAGGCCCGGTGCCAGCAGACCGATGCCGGAGCAGCCGGCCAGCTGCAATAGCTCGCGCCGCGAGAGCCCCGGCGTTGGGGTGTCGCGGTAGCGGGCCGCGCCGGTGTCAACGGAGGTGCTGGGAGTTTGCTTCATACGGGTCTCCATGGGACAGAAATGAAGGGTGCGGATGGCGCCAGCGACTGAACGCGCAGGGCTTCAACCGAGCTCGAAACTGGTGATGCCATAGCTGCGCTCCAGCGCCAGATCGGGTGCGCCGGCGCTGTACATGCGGGCGGTTTCAAACACCTTGTGCATGCCGCGCGATTGGGCCAGGGCCACGGCGGCGGGGTTGCATTGGGGCACGTCGAGGAAGATAGGCGCCGCACCATCGGTGCCGCCGCACAGTGCGCTCAACAGCGCCGCGGCGGCCGGCGCACTGTCGGCAAACAAGGGGCCGATCTTGTGACCCAGGCGGCAGCTGCGCAGCACGCCGTAGCCCAGCAGGCGTTGATCCCGCAGCAGCCCCAGCGCCGTGCTTTGCGGCTGGTTGATCCAGCAGCGCAAAAAGGTCTGCCGGTCGGCCGGGAAGAAGCGGCGGTCGTAGGCGGCCAGCGCCGGCAGCGCAAACGCCGCCAAGGGCGCTAGACGAGTGCCCGCCGGCAGAACCGAATCGACCGCCAAGCCAGCGCCGGTGCCCTGGTAACGGATGTTGCGGTGCGCCAGTTCGAAGCCCGAGCGGCGGTAGTTGTCCTGCTGCGCCAGCACACCGTCGAGTCCGATATTGCGCCCGGCCAGGCGCGTCATGGCGGCCTGCCAAAGTTGCCAGCCGTAACCTTGTCCGCGGCAGGCCGGCTTGACGATATAGAAACCGATGAAGCCGAAGCTGTCGCCATACTTGATGGCCGATATCGCCGCCACCGGCTGGTCCGCCAGCAGGCCGATCAGCAGTCCTTCCGGATCGGTGGCGCGAAACGCCTGGGCATCGAACCGGCCCGGGTTCCAGCCCTCCAGCGCGGCCCAGTCCAGCACCATGTCGAATTCGGCCCCGGTCATCGGGCGGATGCTGAGAAGGCGCGTTTCCATGGCGGCGGCTGGACTCGGTGTGACGTGTGAAAGCGCGTTATACAACGCTCAACCGGGCGGCGGCGGGTCGGATTCAAGCCTTGTTGAGCTACCTGAGACTTTGCTGAAATTGTTCTTTCTTCCGGCTGTTCGCGTGATAACTATCAATGAATCCGCTCCCGGGGTGCCTACGATTTTTTGTTGGCCGTCTGAAAATACAGAAGGCCCATATTTGTTGAACCAGGAGATCGTCATGGGGTTTCTGAAGCGCCTGTCAAGGTTGTCAATTGCAACGCTGGTCTCTTTGCTGGCGGCCTGCGGTGGCGGGTCGACTGCTCCGGTCAGTCCGCAGGAACAATATGCCGCCGCCGTGGCCGATGCCAGCGTGGCCCTGCCGTCGGAGATATCACGCTTCCTGACGCCGATCAACGCGCAAAATCCGGACCTCGTCTGGGAAAACGGTGTGGTCGGCTCGCGCCTGTTGGTGGTGAGCTGGCTGGACGATGCCGGCAAATACTACCAATGCAATCTCTCCGGCGGCTGCGGCGGTAACACAGCCTGCCTGGAAGGGGGCGAATGCCCGACTTACAAGTACGATTCATGGGTCACGGTGGTACCGGAACTGAAGAACTTCTTCGCCGGCAAAGCGCCGGAGCCGCTGCGCATGGCGCAATTGCTGGGACTGCCGCCGGAAGGGGCCTTGGCGGGAAATCCAAAGGGGTACAAGTACCTGCTGGAGATGTGGGTCTCGCCGCTGGACCTGTTTCGCCCCTGTCCCGATACCGAAATTTCGGACACGGTTTGTGAACTCGGCTTCCCCGCCGACGCGTTTCGGACCCCGGTCCTGAGCAACCTGGTGCGGGCAACGGACGGCCCCAACTACGGGGTTTTCATGACCTATCCGGACTGGTTCAACAACCGAACCCGCTACGTCTACACGATGGACGCCAACCCCTATCCCTGGACCCGTCTGGGCTATACCTACGACTGGGGCAGCAGCAACCACATAGGATTGAGCGAGTTCGTTCTGCATGGCAGAAAAGCCGACGGCACCACCATTTCGGTCGGCATCAAATCGGTCAAGACCACCGCCCAGTACTTCTTGCCGTAATCAAGGGGGCTTGGGGCGCAGTCGCCCCAAATTCAAGCCGCCCGCGGTTTCACTTTGGATGCCGCCAACTTGGCGTTGACACGCGCTACTTCCACATCGGCATCGAAGGCCAGGGCCACGCCCATGCGGCGCTTCTTGAAACTCTCGGGCTTGCCGAACAGGCGCAGGTCGGTGTTGGGCACGCGCAGCGCATCACTGATACCGTCGAACACGATCCCTTTGGCATCGACGCCGCCGTAGATGACGGCGCTGGCGCCAGGGCACCGCAGCGCGGTGTTGACCGGCAGACCCAGGATGGCGCGGGCGTGCAGCTCGAACTCGCTCTGCACCTGGGTTGCCAGCGTCACCAGGCCGGTGTCGTGCGGGCGCGGTGACACTTCGCTGAACCAGACCTGATCGCCCTTGACGAACAGCTCGACCCCGAACAGGCCCAGCCCGGAGGGCTTACCGTCCAAGCCCACGCCCAGGTTGTCGGTCACGGTTTTGGCGATCTGGCGTGCCCGCTCCAGCGCCGCCGGCTGCATGGCGTGCGGCTGCCAGCTCTCCACGTAGTCGCCGTTGATCTGGATATGGCCGATCGGCGCGCAGAAATGCGTTTCCACTTTTCCATCGGCGCCCAGGGCACGCACCGTGAGCTGGGTGATTTCATAGTCGAAATCGATGAAGCCTTCGACGATGACGCGGCCACGGCTGACGCGGCCGCCGGCCATCGCGTAGTCCCAGGCTTTCTGCACATCGGCCGGGCCGGTTATCTTGCTCTGGCCCTTGCCCGAACTGCTCATCACCGGCTTGACGATGCAGGGGTAGCCGATGCCGCCATCAATGGCGGCCTGCAGCTCGGAGAGCGAGTCGCAGAACTGGTAGGGGCTGGTGGGCAGGCCCAGCGTCTCGGCGGCCAGACGCCGTATGCCCTCGCGGTCCATCGTCAGGCGGGCCGCGCGGGCGGTCGGGATGACGCGCACCACACCGGCCGCTTCCAACTGTTCCAGCATGGGCGTGGCGATGGCCTCGATCTCGGGCACCACCAGCAGCGGCCGCTCGGCCTCGATCAAGGCCTTGAGTTGGGCCGGGTCGCTCATGGTGATGGTGCGCGCATGGTGCGCCAGTTGCTGGCCCGGCGCGTTGTCGTAACGGTCCACGGCGATGGTTTCCACGCCCAGGCGTTGCAGCGCAATCAGAACTTCCTTGCCGAGTTCGCCGGAGCCCAGCAACATCACTTTGGTGGCTTGGGGAGAGAGCGGCGTGCCGATGGTGGTCATGGTGAAAAACGCGCTGTGGCGTCCAGAAAATAAATAGGGAAGGGTGCGGCTGGATTGGCTCCGGCCGGCAGCCTGAGTCACAATCAAACCATGGAAACGTCAATTTTATCTGTGCAGGGTTTGCGCAAGCGTTATGGCGACAACTGGGTGGTCGACGATGTGTCGTTTGCCATCGCGCCGGGCGAGTGCCTGGGGGTGATTGGCCCCAACGGCGCCGGCAAAACCACCACCATCCGCATGTGCCTGGGGCTCAGTGTGCCGGACGCCGGCAGCATCACCGCCTTCGGTTTGCAGATGCCGCGTGACGCGCTGGCGATCAAGGCACAGTTGGGGGTGGTGAGCCAGATGGACACGCTGGACCCCGATTTCAGTTGCGCCGAAAACCTGCTGGTCTATGGCCGCTATTTCGGCATGAAAGCGGCGCAGATTCGCGAGCGCGTTCCGGCGCTGCTGGCGTTCGCCTCGCTGACCAACAAAGCGACGGCCAAGCCGGGCGAACTCTCGGGCGGCATGAAGCGCCGCCTGAGTCTGGCGCGGGCCCTGGTGAACAATCCGCGCCTGTTGCTGCTGGACGAACCGACCACCGGGCTCGATCCGCAGGCGCGCCATCTGATGTGGGAGCGCCTGCAACTGCTGTTGCAAGAGGGCAAGGCGATCCTGTTGACGACGCACTTCATGGACGAGGCGGAACGCCTGTGCACGCGCCTGCTGGTACTGGACCACGGCAAGAAAATCGCCGAAGGCCGGCCGCGCGACTTGATCAACCAGCATCTGGAGCCCGATGTGGTGGAGGTCTACGGCGCCGGCGCCCTGGATCTGGTGCAGGCGCCGCTCAAAACCCTGGCGGCGCGCATTGAAGTGAGCGGAGAAACGGTCTTTTTCTACACCCAGGACGCCAAGCCGCTGATGCAGGCGCTCGGCGCCTACCCGCAACTGCGCACCTTGCACCGGCCGGCCAATCTGGAGGACTTGTTCCTCAAGCTGACCGGTCGCCAAATTCGAGAGGAGGCCTGACATGCAAACGGCAACTTTGACCGTCGCGGCGCAGAGCGTCTGGCGCGCGCCCGCGCTCTCGTGGCGCTGGTGGCCGGTGTTTTTGCGCAACCTGCTGGTCTGGCGCAAGTTGGCCATCCCCAGTCTGGTGGGCAATATCGCCGAGCCACTGATGTGGCTGGTGGCCTTCGGTTACGGCATGGGGGCGCTGGTGGGGCAGGTCACGCTGACCGGTCCCGAGGGTCCGGTCAAAGTGCCTTACATCCTGTTTCTGGCCAGCGGCTCGATCTGCATGAGCGCCATGAACGCCGCCAGCTTTGAAGCGCTTTACTCGGCGTTCTCGCGCATGCACGTGCAAAAAACCTGGGACGGCATCATGAACGCGCCGGTCAATCTGGACGACGTGGTGCTGGCCGAAATGCTGTGGGCGGCCTTCAAGTCGCTGTTTACCGTGACCGCCATCCTGGGCGTGATGCTGGCGCTGGGCATCAGCTACAGCCCGAAGCTGCTGCTGGCCTGGCCGGTGCTGCTGGGGGTGGGCATCACCTTCAGTTGCATCGCGCTGATCTTCAACGCGCTGGCCAAGGGCTACGATTTTTTCACCTACTACTTCACCTTGTTCCTGACGCCCATGATGTTCCTGAGCGGCATCTTTTTTCCGCTCGATCAGCTGCCGGCAGTGGTGCGCATGCTGTCGGGCTGGCTGCCGCTGACCAACGCGGTCGATCTGGTGCGCCCCCTGTTCATGGACCAGTGGCCGGAGCACGCGCTGCGCCATCTGCTGGTGCTGGGCGCTTATGCGGTGGGCGGCTTCTGGGTCGCGCTGGCGCTGACGCGCAAGCGTTTTCGGGGCTGAGGATTGGATTTTTTCAGGAGAAATGATGAAACTCATAGGCATGCTCGATTCACCCTACGTCCGGCGCGTGGCGATTTCCTTGCAGTTGCTGGGCTTGCGCTTCGAGCACCAGTCGCTTTCGGTCTTCAGCACCTTTGTGCAGTTTCAGGACATCAACCCGGTGGTCAAGGCGCCGTCGCTGATTTGCGATGACGGCGAGGTGCTGATGGATTCGACCCTGATCCTGGAACTGGCCGAGGCGCTGGCGGCGCCGCGCAAGAGCCTGCTGCCCGCCAACCTGGCGCAGCGCCAGCATGCGCTGCGTGCCATCGGGCTGGCGCTGGCCGCCTGCGAGAAGAGCGTGCAGATCGTCTACGAACGAAACCTGCGCCCGGCCGAGAAGCTGCATCAGCCCTGGGTGACACGCGTCACCGGCCAGTTGCTGGCGGCCTGCGCCGGGCTGGAGTCGGAACTGGTGCGCCGCCCGCTGGCGTGCAGCAGCGCCGCCATCAACCAGGCCGGCGTCAGCGCGGCGGTGGCCTGGCACTTCATCCAGCAGATGCTGCCCGAGGTCGTCAACGCCGACCAGTACCCCTTGCTGCGCCAGTTCTCAAGCCAGGCCGAGGCGCTGCCGGAGTTCATGGCCGCGCCCCACGGCGACAGCACCTACCGCGGTGCGAGCTGAGCGCCGCCACGGCGCAGGCGTTGATTAATTGACCGAGCAGCGCGGCGCGCGCTGCAAGCGCCGCTGAAGCCGCCACCGGCTGCGCGACGGTCGGCTCTTGCATGGGACTTTCACAAGTCAATTGTGCACAATTGAATTGTTGGCTATAATTCAACCATGTCAACGCCAAACCCGTCCGCCCCAAGCCATCCAGCGCTGCTGCTGGACAACCAGTTGTGCTTTGCCCTGTACTCCACCTCGCTGGCCATGACCAAGCTCTACAAGCCGCTGCTTGCGGCGCTGGGGCTCACCTACCCGCAATACCTGGTGATGCTGGTGCTGTGGGAGCGCGACGGCGTGACGGTGTCGGAGCTGGGCCAGCGCCTGTTTCTGGACTCCGGCACGCTGACGCCCCTGCTCAAGCGCATGGAAGCGGCTGACCTGCTGGCGCGCACGCGCTCGGTGCAGGACGAGCGGCGGGTGCTGATAGCGCTCAGCGCGGCCGGGCGCAAGCTCAAGGCGAGGGCCGCCAAGGTGCCGGCCTGCGTGGTTGCCGCCACCCACTGCCCGCTGCCCGAACTGCGGGCGCTGACGCACAAGGTCCAAGCCCTCAGGCGCCAGCTTGGCGCCTGAGGGCACGCTGCTCTTCTTCCTCTCCTCTTTCAACCCGCTTCGATTCAGCAAGCATCTTCAAGGAAATACCATGGTCACTCAAGTCGAAAAAGTCGTTTACCAAGCCCACGCCAGCGCCACCGGCGGGCGTGACGGCTGCGTCAAGTCATCGGACGGTCTGCTGGACCTCAAATTGAGCGTACCCAAGGAAATGGGCGGCAGTGGCGGCGGCGTGAACCCGGAACAGTTGTTTGCCGCCGGCTACAGCGCCTGTTTTATCGGCGCCATGAAATTTGTCGCCGGCAAGCTCAAACTGGCGATGCCGGCCGATGCGTCGATCAACGCCACGGTGGGCATAGGCCCGATTCCGGCCGGCTTCGGCATCGAGGTGCAGATGCTGATCAGCCTGCCGGGCATGGAACGCGCCGTGGCGCTGGACCTGATCGCCAAGGCGCATCAGGTTTGCCCCTATTCCAACGCCACCCGCGGGAACATCGAAGTGACCCTGACGCTGGCGTAAGCAGCCGGTCCTGGCCGGCGTTTGCCGCCGCGCCGCATGGCAACAGCAGCTGGGTTCCGCGCAAGGAGCCTATGGATCATTTTCCGAAATGACCAAACCCTGTTCAGCATGGTGGGAGGATCAGGCTGGCGGGGCACTCAGCTCCGCGGCTGTCCCCCGACCTTCGGTCTCCTCCTTTATGCCGCAGCGCTGAGCGCCCCACCAGCCTGATCTTTCATGCGGGGTTGGTATGCGAGCGGCGCAAACCACCGACCCACACACGCATGGATCTGAGTTCCTGACTGGGGAAAGCAGTCTGGCTCAGCCAGACTGTGCCGCCTTGATCAGGTCGGCCGCTTTTTCGGCAATCATGATCACCGGCGCGTTGGTGTTGCCGCTGATCACCTGCGGCATGATGGAGGCGTCGACCACGCGCAAGCCTTCCATGCCGTGCACGCGCAACTGCGCATCGACCACGTCCAGTGCCCCCGGGCCCATGCGGCAAGTGCCGACCGGGTGGTAGATGGTGTCGGCGTGGTCGCGGATGAATTGTTCGATCTGGGCATCGCTTTGGGCTTGGGCCGAGGCTACCAGTTCCCGGGCATCCAGGCTTGCCAGGGCGGCTTGCGAAAGAATCCGGCGCATCAGCTTGAAGCCGCGAATCATGCGCTCCAGGTCGTCAGGTTCGCTGAAGTAGTTGGGGTCTATCAAGGGCGGTGTCAGCGGGTCCTTGCTGGCTAGCTTGAGGCTGCCGCGGCTGCGCGGGCGCAGCAGGCACAGGTGGCAGGAGTAGCCGTGGCCCAGGGTGACGCTGCGGCCGTGATTGTGCAGCTTGCCGATCACAAAGTGCAGTTGCAGGTCCGGCGTCGCCTCATCGGGCTGGCTCTTGATGAAGCCGCCGGCTTCGGCGAAATTGCTGGTCAGCATGCCGCTGCGCTGGCGGCGCCACTCGAAGATGCCCTTGACGGCGCGCAGCAGGCCGCTCAGCGACAGGCCGAACAAATCGGTCACCTTGGGCGCATCGGCCACCTGCAGCACGTCAATGTGATCGTGCAGATGCTGGCCGACGCCGGGCAACTCGTGGACCAGCGGGATGCCCAGGTCCTGCAGATGCGGGCGCGGCCCGATGCCCGACAGCATCAGCAGTTGGGGCGAATGCAGCGCCCCGGCGCACAGCAGCACCTCACGCCGGGCCCTGAGCTGTTCGAGCTTTCCGTCGTGCCGGAATTCGACGCCCACGGCGCGCTTGCCCTGCAGCAGAATGCGGGTCGCCTGGGCCCCGGTGAACAGGCTCAGGTTGGGTCGGCCCAGGTTGGGCGTCAGGTAGGCCTTGGCGGCGCTGAAGCGCTCGCCGTTCTTGTGCGTCACCTGGTACATGCCGACACCTTCCTGGCTGGCGCCATTGAAGTCGGGGTTGTGGACAAAGCCGGCTTGTTGCGCGGCCTGCACAAACATCGGTCCAAAGCGGCTCGGGCTGCGCAAATCCATCACGTTGAGCGGGCCGCCGATGTCGTGGAAGGCGTCGGCGCCGCGCTCGTTGTGTTCGGCGCGTTTGAAGTAGGGCAACAAGTCGTCGTAGCTCCAGCCGGGGTTGCCCTGGGCCGCCCATTGGTCGTAGTCCTGGCGCTGGCCGCGGATGTAGATCATGGCATTGATCGAACTGGAACCGCCCAGCACCTTGCCGATCGGCTGGTAGCCCTTGCGGCCATTCAGGCCGGCTTGCGCCACGGTGTCGAGTTTCCAGTTGGCCTGGCCGGTCTGGGCCATCAGGGCGAAGCCGGTCGGACAGTGGATCAGCACGCTCTTGTCCGGCGGGCCGGCCTCCAGCAGCGCCACCGTCAGCTTGGCGTCCTCGCTCAGGCGCGCCGCCAGTACACAACCGGCCGAACCGCCGCCAACGATGATGTAATCGAACATGTATTCCTCCATGGTCACGGGTGCATCGTTTTGCGCCGTGCCTGGGCGGCACCTTACCCGAAACCCTTGGCCGGGTTTAGAGGCCGGCCCCCAAAGCCCGCTGGGAAACCGATCGCTTGAAAACTTGGCGTCAGCACAATCGGGCATGATGCTGGATAGAAATCGACAAGGAGCAACATGAAGCTGGCTTTGCTGTCAGACATTCACGCCAATATTCAGGCTTTCGAGGCCTGTTTGACGCATGCCCGCGAGCATGGCGCCCAGCAGTTTGCGCTGCTGGGCGATCTGGTCGGTTACGGTGCCGACCCGGTGGCGGTGGTCGAGCTGGCGCAGCAACTGGCCGGCCAGGGCGCGTTGCTGGTCAAGGGCAATCACGACGAGATGGCGGTGCGACCGCCGGCGGAGGCGACCACCGTGGGCGACAGCACCGCCGCCTGGACCCACGCCCAGCTCAACGACAGCCAGCGCCAGTTTCTCGATCGCCTGCCGCTGACCATGGGACAAGACACCATGTTGCTGGTGCACGCCAGCGTCGACGGACCGGCACTGTGGCGTTACGTCTATGACGAGCGCGCCGCCAGTGCCAGCCTGGACGCGGCGGCGCCGGAAGTGCGCCATGTCTTTGGCGGGCACGTGCACGTGCAGACCCTTTATTACCGGGGTGCCGGCGCCGATTTGATGAAGTTCCTGCCGACCCCGGGGGTTGCGGTACCGGTGCCAAAGCACCGGCGCTGGCTGGCCACCATCGGTTCGGTCGGGCAACCGCGGGACCGCAATCCGCAGGCCATGTACGCCATTTTTGATACCGAAAAATTGCAGCTGACTTTTCAGCGCGTGTCTTACGACAATCGCGGCGCGGCGGTGGCCATTCGGCAGGCCGCCCTGCCGGCATTTTTTGCCGATCGCCTGGAGTTGGGACGGTGAAGCTGCTGGAACCGGGCGCCGAGCTGGACGGTTTCACAATCGAGGAGTGCATCCATTCGGGCGGCATGGCCCACGTCTACCGCGTTCGCTACTCCGAAGGCGCGCGCGACCCCGGTTTCCCGCTGGCCATGAAAGTGCCCCGCATGACGGCCGGTGACGGCGCCGAGAACATTGTCAGTTTCGAGGTCGAGCACCAGATCATGCAGGTCCTGACGGGGAGCCATGTGCCGCGTTTCGTGGCCGCCGGCGACCTCGAAAACGTGCCGTACCTGGTGATGGAGTATGTGCACGGCAAAACCCTGGAGCACTGGCTGGAGGCGCCGGAGTTGCCGCCGGTCTACGAGTGGGCCCAGCTCGGCGCGGCAGTGGCCATGGCGGTGCACAGCCTGCACCAGCAGAACACGGTGCATCTGGATTTGAAGCCGGCCAACGTGCTGATCCGCGCCGACGGCAGCGCGGTGCTGCTGGACTTCGGCCTGTCCTGCAATGCCCTCTACCCCGATCTTTTGGCCGAGCAGTTGCGCAAGGCGGTGGGCTCGCCGGCCTGGATTGCGCCGGAACAGGTGGTGGGCGTGCGCGGCGACCCGCGCAGCGATATTTTTGCCATTGGCGTCATGCTTTACCAGCTGGCCACCGACGAGTTGCCGTTTGGCGCACCCCGGACCACCGGCGGGTTGCGCCAGCGCCTGTGGATGGATCCGCCGCCGCCGCGCAAGCTGGAGCCGGGCCTGCCTGAGTGGATGCAGGAAGTGATATTGCGCTGCCTGGAGCCGGAGGCGGCCAAGCGCTATCCGTCGGCGGCGCATCTGGCGTTTGATCTGCATCACCCCGAGCAAATAGTCGTCACCGAGCGTGGCCGCAACACCCGGGGCACCGGCTTTCGCACCCATTTCAAACGCTGGCTCAAGGCCGCCGGCATGCACTACCAACCCAGTCCCTTGCCGGTGCACCAGATCGAGGAGGTGCCCATCGTCATGGTGGCGGTGCCGCACAAGGACGTCAGCGACGCCACGCTGTACTCGCTGCGGCAGGCGGTGGCGCGCTCGCTGGGCACCCGTCTGGGGGCCCGACTGGCCTGCGTGACCGTGATCTCGCCGGGCCAGACCAGCACATCCAGCGACGCCAGCAGCGAGACCAGCGTGCAGCGCAAATACATTGCCAACCTGCGCCAATGGGCGCAGCCGCTGGATCTGCCGGGTCAGCAAACCTCCTACCATGTGCTGGAGGCCAGCGACGTGGCGCAGGCGCTGGTCAACTATGCGGTGGGCAACGAGGTCAGCGTCATCGTCATGGGGGCGGCGACCCACGGCCTGAAGATGCAACGGTTTGTCGCCACCGTGCCGATCAAGGTGGCGATGGAAGCGCCCTGCACCGTGATACTGGTCAAGCAGGCCTTGCCGTTTGAATTGCTGGCTGAGCAGGCGGCAGGAATCAAGCCGGATTTGAAGCATGAGCCGGACCTGCCATTTTGATCAACAGCTTGTTGCTTCCGGCTCGCCTTATCGATGCCGAGCGGTTACCATCCGTTAACTGTTTGCCACTCAAGATGATCGATTCAACCTCCGCGCCCATGCAGAAGCCGCCAAGTCGGGGTGCCAATGGGAATTCACTAGGCCCAGGCAGCAAATTCACCGGCCTTTACTGGCCCAGTCCGCCGTTTGCCATTTTCAGCGATGCGGTTCCCTGGTCCGAGCCGCAAGTCTGCGAGATCGAGGATCTCGCTGGCACCGTGCGCAGTTGCCGGCTGGCCTTGATCACACCGGGCGACAAGACGGTGATGATTTTCGTACCGAATCGGACCTCGCCCGGGCGGGTCCAGTTCTCGCAGTTTCGACGGCTGACCCTGAAGACCGTCCTGTACCCCCAGGAAACGGTTAGCGATACCGAATTTGCCGACATCTTCGGCCATCGTCCGACACTGGACTACAACCTGCAGCTCAACGACGGCACCACCGTCTCCGGTCAGACCGTCGGCTATATCGAAACCAGCTTCGGTGTCTTTGTCTTTCCGCCGGTCGACGGCGGGGGCGGCGTGGAGCGGGTCTTCATCCCGCGGGAAGCCTACCTGAGCGCCACTTTTGGCGAGCACATCGGGCAGCTGCTGGTGTCGCAGCGCGCCGTGACGCGCCAGCAGGTGGAGCAGGCGGCCAGCGAGCAGATGAGCTTGCGCAGCCGCAAGCTGGGCGACCATTTCGTGAACGAGGCGATCGTCTCGCCCGAACAACTCATGGTGGCGCTGGACCAACAGTCCAGGATGCCCATGATCCGGGTCGGCGAGGCGCTGACCCGGCTCGGTTACATCGACGAAGCGCAGTTGGCGCAGGCGCTGGAAAAGCAGAAGACCGAGCGCTCCGTGCCGCTGGGCCAATTGCTGATGAACATGGGCTTCCTGTCGCGCCATGACCTGAATACCGCACTGGCCCGCAAAATGGGCTACCCGGTGGTGGATCTGACGCAGTTCCCGATCGAGGCCGATGCGCTGCGCAAGGTTCCCTTGGCCACGGCGCTGCGGCTGGGCGTCATGCCGATGTTGTTGCGCGACAAGTTGCTGATTGTTGCCAGCGGCGATCCGACGCGGCGCGACATGATCGAAGAGCTGGAATTCCTGGTCGGCATGCGTGTCATCGCCACGCTCGGTGACGAGCAGGTGATCGAGCAAACGCTAACGCAGACTTATGAAAGATTCGGTTTGCCGACCGGCACGTTGGGGGATGGCCTGCAAGGCGCCGACAGTTCCAACCTCGATGCCGCCAGTACCAGCGAGTTGCTGGAATCGATGGAACTGCAGGACTCGGACGAGGAGGAGTCCGGCAAACAGATCGAGCAGTCCGACAATTCGCTGGTGCGCCTGATCAACACCATGATCATCGAGGCGCACAACCGGGGTGTTTCCGACATCCACGTCGAAACCCATCCCGGGCGCACCAAGACCCGCATCCGGTTTCGCAAGGACGGCGTGATGCTGCCCTACCTGGAGTTGCCGCACACCTATCGCGCGGCCCTGACGGCGCGCCTGAAAATCATGGCCGATCTGGACATCTCCGAGCGGCGCAAACCGCAGGACGGAAAGATCGATTTCGCCAAGTTCTCCAGCCGGCACAAGATCGAGTTGCGCATCGCCACCATCCCGACCTACGGCGGCCTGGAAGACGTGGTGATGCGGCTGCTGTCGTCATCGAAACCGATTGCCATGGAAAAGCTGGGCCTGTCGCCCAGCAATTTCACGCAGTTGCGCGAGGCCGTCAGCCGGCCCTACGGCATGGTCTTGTGTGTCGGCCCGACCGGGTCCGGTAAAACCACCACGCTGCATTCGATCCTGGGATTCCTGAACACGCCGCAGCGCAAAATCTGGACGGCCGAGGACCCGATTGAAATAACCCAGCCCGACCTGCGCCAGGTGCAGGTCAACGCCAGAATCGACTGGACCTTTGCCAAGGCTTTGCGCTCCTTCCTGCGGGCCGACCCGGACGTCATCATGGTGGGCGAAATCCGCGACAAGGAAACCGCCCAGATTGCGATCGAAGCCTCTCTCACCGGCCATCTGGTGTTGTCCACCCTGCACACCAACAGCGCCTCCGAGACCGTCACCCGGCTGATCGACATGGGCATGGACCCGTTCAACTTTGCCGATTCGCTGCTGGCGGTGCTGGCGCAGCGCCTGGTGCGGCGGATGTGCTCCGAGTGCCGCACGGCGCAGGAGGCCAGCGATGCCTTTGTCGAGGAATTGCTGGCGGACTACCTGCACTCGTTTCCAGAGGAGTTGCGACCGGCACGCGAGGCGGTGCGCGACGAGTGGCTGAGCGAGTTTGGCCACGACGGCCATCTGACCCAGTACCACTCGCCGGGTTGCAGCCATTGCCACGAAACCGGCTTGCGCGGGCGGCTTGGCTTGCACGAGTTGATGATGGTGACACCCAGCTTGCGGCATCTGATCCAGACCGGGGCCCGGCCGGAGCAACTTCAATTCGAGAGCGTGCAGCATGGCGCCATGCGCACCCTGCGCCAGGATGGCATTCACAAGGTGCTCGGCGGCCAGACCACCATTGAAGAAGTGCGCGCCAACAGCAATAGCTGAAGAAACTGGCCCCGGAAGGCGCGACAATGAGAGTATGCTGCCGCACTCCTCCAACGCTTCCGGTTCTCACCCTTATCAGGCGCTGACGCCCGATGTCGTGATGGATGCGCTGGCCAGCGTCGGGCTTTACGGCGATGGGCGCCAGCAGGCCTTGAGCTCCTACGAGAACCGGGTTTACCAACTGCACCTGGAAGATGGCGCGGTGGTGGTCGCCAAGTTCTATCGCCCTGGGCGCTGGAGCGAGGCGCAGATTCTGGAAGAGCACACCTTCTCCGCCGAGTTGATGGAGGCCGAGATTCCGGTGATCGGGCCGCTCGCCCTGAACGGCAGCACGCTGCATCATTTTGGCGGCTTTGCCTTTAGCGTCAGCCCCAGCCGCGGCGGCCGTGCGCCCGAGCTCGACGACCCCGAGGTGCTGGAGTGGATTGGCCGTTTTCTGGCCCGCATCCACGCCGTCGGGGCCGCCAAGCCTTTTGCCTGCCGCCCGGCGCTCGATCTGCAAAGCTTCGGCACGGCCTCGCGGGAGTGGTTGCTGAGCCATGACAAAGTGCCGCTGGACGTGCAATCGGCGTGGGCCAAGGCCTCGCAGGAGGCGCTTGACTTGATTGCCGGCCACCCCTGCTTGACCAGCGCCGCTCGCCCCGGCGATGTCGAGCGGGAGCCGATCCGGCAGTTGCGCCTGCACGGCGACTGCCACCCCGGCAACATTCTCTGGACGCCGCTGGACTCGCCGGCAGCCAGCGGACCGGGGCCGCATTTTGTCGATCTGGACGACAGCCGCAGCGGAGCGGCGGTGCAGGACTTGTGGATGCTGCTCAGTGGCGACCGCCAGCAGCGCACGCGCCAGCTCGGCGCCCTGGTGGACGGCTATGAGCAGTTTCGCGAATTCGACCGGCGCGAGACCGCGCTGATCGAACCGCTGCGCACCTTGCGCCTGATTCACTACAGCGCCTGGCTGGCGCGGCGCTGGAGCGACCCGACCTTTCCGATCAACTTCCCCTGGTTCGGTTCCAGCGATTACTGGCAGGGTCAGGTGCAGATGCTGCAGGAACAAATCGAAGCCATGCAGGAAGAGCCGCTGCAAGTGTGAGGGCAGGCCCCATTGACACGATAGGCGCGGCTCAAGATACTGGTATTCGTGATCTTTAAACGTCAGGGCCTAACCCAATGACCATGAACGCCGCCCAGACGCTGCTGCAAGCCGGCGCGGCGCAGGCCGTTGCGCTGGAATGCGGCGACCAGCGTCTGAGTTACCAGGGCTTGCGTCAGCGCGTGCGGCAGGCCGGCGGCGCCTGGCAAGCGCTGGGCTTGCGCACAGGTGAGCGTGTCATCATTTTTGCGCCCGACAGCATCGATTGGGTGGTGGCCTATCTGGGCGCGATCTGGGCCGGTGGTGTGGCCATTGGCGTCAATCCGCGGCTGGCGATGAGCGAGTTGGCGCCGATCTTGTCCGAGAGCGAGGTACGCTTTGTCTGGTGCGAGGCCGACAGCGTGGCGCCGCTGCAGCAACTGCTGGCCGATCTGGTGCAGCCGCCGGCCCTGGTCGCCAGCGGACCCGGCGTTTCGGCCTGGGCCGACCACCTGAGCCGGGCGCCAGAAGTCGATCCGGTGCTGCAAGGCGAAGAGGCGCCGGCCCTGTGGATCGGCACCTCGGGCACCACCGGCGTTTCCAAGGGCGTGGTGCATGCGCAGCGGGTGGCGCTGCAGCCGCATTCGTTTGCCTGCGGGGTGTTGGGCTTGAACGCGTCGGACCGGCTTTACGCCAGCTCCAAATTGTTCTTTGCCTATGCGCTGGGCAACAGCTTGTTGGCCGGCCTGCGCGCCGGTGCCACGGTGATCCTGGACCGCCATTGGCCCGACCCCGAGCGCGTGCTGGCGATGGTGGCGCAGCACCGGCCGACCTTGCTATTTTGTGTCCCCACGCTGTACAGCAAGATGCTGCAAGCCGGTGTCGCGGTCCAACTCGCCGGGCTCGGTATTCGCCATTGCGTGTCGGCTGGCGAGACCTTGCCGGTGGCCGTGCGTCAGGCCTGGCGTGCCGCCACCGGTCTGGCCATCACCAGCGGTTACGGCACCTCCGAGACCTTGTGCCTGATGCTTTACTGCCAGGACGACAGCGGCCTGTTGCAAACCACGCCGCAAGTGCAAGTGCGTTATGCGCCCGAGGCCGATCCGGCGCTGCCGCAGCGCATCTTGCTGCGCAGCAGCAGCGTGGCGCTCGGTTACTGGCAGCGCCCGCAGGCGCAAGCGGACGGATTTCAGGGCGGCTGGTATTGTCCGGGCGACATGTTTCTGCGCCGCGCCGACGGCCGCCTCGAGTTTGCCGGCCGTACCGACGATTTGCTCAAGATCAGCGGTCGCTGGGTCAGCACCTTGTGGGTCGAGCAGGCACTGCAACGCGCCGTGGGCGACAGCATCGCGCAACTGGCTTGCATCGGCGTGCCGACAGCCGAGGGGCTGACCGCGCTGTCCTTGCTGGCGGTCGCCGCGCCGCAGCAGCAGGAGGTGGCGGCACAGCGCATGCAGGCCGCCATGGCGGCGCTGCCGACCTACCGGCGTCCGCACTGGCTGCATTGGCTTGCGGCGCTGCCCCTGACGGCCACCGGCAAACTGCAGCGTGCCCGGCTGCTGGCCTTGCACCAGGCCGCCGTGGCCGGATCGGCTTACTTGCCGTTGATGCCCAGCAGTTCGACCTCAAACAGCAGCGTGGCGTTGGGCGGGATGGTGCCACCGGCGCCGCGCTCGCCATAAGCGATGGCCGGCGGGCAGGTGAGCTTGGCTTTGCCGCCCACTTTCATGCGCTGCACACCTTCGGTCCAGCATTTGATGACGCCGTTCAAGGGGAACTCGATGGCTTCATTGCGCTTGTAGGAACTGTCGAATTCCTTGCCATCGGGGAAGGTGCCGCGGTAATGCACCTTGACCTTGTCGCTGGCACTGGGGCTGGTGCCGCTGCCGTCTTTCAGGGAGCGGTAGACCAGACCACTGGGGGTAAGCACCGCGCCAGCTTCCTTGGCGGCAGCGGCGGTGACGGCATTTTGCGACCAGGCGGCGGGCAGGGTGGTCAGGGAGGCGACCAGGGTGGCGAAGCGAAGAGCAGATTTCATAGTTGATTACCAAGGGTTCATAAAGACAGGAATTTTCGCAGCTCAGACCAGCAGTGCATTGACCCGTTTGACGTAGGCCGCCGGATCGGCCGGCAGGCCGCCTTCGGCCAGCAGCGCCTGGTCGAACAGGATGTGCGCCAGATCATTGAAGTGGACCGAGCCTTCGAGCTTCTTCACCAGCGGGTGCTGGGCGTTCACTTCCAGCACCGGCTTCACCTCGGGCGCACTCTGGCCGGCCTGCTTGAGCATGCGGGCCAGTTGCGTGCTCATGCCGTGCTCCTGCACCACCAGACAGGCCGGCGAGTCGACCAGACGGGTCGTGACGCGCACATCCTCGGCCTTGTCCTTCAGTGCTTCCTTCAGTTTGGCGAGCAGCGGTTTGAAGGCTTCGGCGGCTTCCTCGGCCTCTTTTTTCTCGGTCTCGTCCTGTAGCTTGCCCAGATCGACGGCGCCCTTGGCCACCGATTGCAGCGGCGTGCCGTCGAAGTCGTGCAGGTAATTCAGCGCCCACTCGTCGACGCGATCGGTCATCAACAGCACTTCGATGCCCTTCTTCTTGAACACTTCGAGCTGCGGGCTGTTCCTGGCGGCGGCCGGGGTGTCGGCGGTGATGAAGTAGATCGCTTCCTGGCCCTCTTTCATGCGCGCCTTGTAGTCGGCAAAACTGACGCTGACAGTGTCCGTGGTGCTGGAGGCGAAGCGCAGCAGCTTGGCCAGCCGGTCCTTGTTGGCAAAGTCCTCGCCCAGGCCTTCTTTCAAGACCGCGCCGAATTCGGCGTAGAACTTGGTGAATTTGCCTTCGTTGGCCTTGTCTTCCTCCGACACCACATCGGTCACGCCGTCGGCCGACGGCGCCGGCAACTGGTCGGTCTTGGCCAGGTCTTCCAGCATGCCCAGCACGCGCTTGGTGCAGCCTTCGCGGATCGCCTTGACATCGCGGCTTTCCTGCAGCAGCTCGCGGCTCACGTTGAGCGGCAAGTCGGCCGAGTCGACCACGCCCTTGACGAAGCGCAGGTAAGTGGGCAGCAGCGCCTCGGCGTCGTCCATGATGAAGACGCGCTTGACGTAGAGCTTGACGCCGGCCGCCTTCTCGCGGTTGTACAAGTCCATCGGCGCCTTGCCCGGGATGTAGAGCAGCTGGGTGTATTCGGTGCTGCCTTCGACGCGGTTATGGGTGTAGGCCAGCGGCGCTTCGAAATCGTGGCTGATCTGTTTGTAGAACTCGTTGTAATTCTCGGGCGTGATGTCCTTCTTGGCGCGGGCCCAGATGGCGTTGCCCTTGTTGACGGTTTCCCATTCGCCGGTCTTGACCATGGCGCCGGGCTGGCGGCCGCCTTTTTCGTCGCTCGGGTTGATCAGCTCGCCGTCTTTCCATTCTTCCTTTTCCATCAGGATCGGCAGGCTGATGTGGTCCGAGTACTTGGCGATGATGCTTTTAAGCTTCCAGGCGCTGGCGTAGTCCATGGCGTCTTCGCGCAGGTGCAGGATGACGCTGGTGCCGCGGGCCGCGCGGGCTATGTTTTCGACCTCGAAGTCGCCGGCGCCGCCGCTGATCCAGCGCACCCCTTGGTCGGCCTTCAGGCCGGCGCGGCGCGACTCGACCGTGATCTTGTCGGCGACGATAAAGCCGGAGTAGAAGCCGACGCCGAACTGGCCGATCAACTGGCCTTGCTCGGACACATTGGCCTTCTGGTCGCCGGTCAGCCGGGACATGAAGTCCTTGGTGCCGCTCTTGGCAATGGTGCCCAGGTGATCGATGGCTTCCTGCTGGCTCATGCCGATGCCGTTGTCGGTGATGGTCAGGGTCTTGGCGTCCTTGTCGAAGGAAACGCGCACTTCCAGCGTGGTCGCATCCTCGTACAGGGCGCTGTTGTCAAGCGCCTCGAAGCGCAGCTTGTCGCAGGCGTCGGATGCGTTGGAGATTAACTCGCGCAGGAAAATCTCCTTGTTGGAGTACAGCGAGTGGGTAACGAGGTGCAGCAACTGGGCCACTTCGGCCTGGAAGGAGAGGGTTTGCTTGGTCATTTTGGGTTGAACGGTTCACTGATGAGGTTGGAAACTGGCGCGCTGGCTGGCTGGCCGGCGCGGCAAACCGGCAATTATGGGCGATGCCCAGGTTTTCAAGGGCAGCCTGCCGATTGCCGGATGGGTTGGGAGCTACTGAGCCGGCCGGCGCGGTTTGGGGCGCACACCGGGGACCACATCGAGTTCGATTTTCTGCTCCCGGCGCAACAGGCTGAAGCGGGAGGCGGTACCGGGTTTCAGTGCGGCAACGCTGGACAGCAACTCGGACACATTGTTGACCGGCTTGTCCGCGACGCGGACGATCACGTCGCCCGGGCGTATGCCTGATTGCGCGGCCGGTCCGTTTTGCATCACGCCGGTGATGATGACACCGGCTGACGCCTTGACGCCAAAGGTCTCGGCCAGCTCGGGTGAGAGTTCATTGGGCTCGACACCAATCCAGCCGCGCGTGACCTGGCCGTCCTTCACGATGCCCTCCAGCACCAGCTTGGCGGTCGCCACCGGAATGGCAAAGCCGATGCCCATGCTGCCGCCCGAGCGGGAATAAATGGCGGTATTGATGCCCAGCAGATTGCCGTTGATATCGACCAGGGCGCCGCCCGAATTGCCGGGATTGATGGCGGCGTCGGTCTGGATGAAGTTCTCGAAGGTGTTGATGCCCAACTGGTTGCGCCCCAGTGCGCTGACGATACCGCCGGTGACGGTTTGGCCGACGCCGAAGGGGTTGCCGATGGCCAGCACTTGGTCGCCCACCTGCAGGGTGTCGGAATTGCCCAGCACGATGACCGGCAAGCGGTCCAGATCGATTTTGAGGACCGCCAGATCGCTGTCCGGGTCGGTGCCTATGACCTTGGCCCGCGCATGCCGGCTGTCGTTCAGGATGACCTCGATTTCGTCGGCACTCTCCACCACATGGTTGTTGGTCAGAATGTAGCCGCGTTCGCTCACGATGACGCCGCTGCCGAGCCCGACCTGGGGCTCGTTGCCTTGTTCGCCAAAAAAGAAATTGAACCACGGGTCGTTGCTGCGTTGCCTGTTAGTGGCCGCCTTGCTGGTGTTGATGCTGACCACCGCCGCCGAGGATTTTTGCGCCGCGAAGCGGAAACTGCCGGCCGGCACCATGCCGGGCCCGCTGGCGGGCGCCTCCAGCAGGGCGACCGAGCCGACGCGCGCGGACCGGTTGCCCAACCAATCGGGCTTCAGCGTGCCAACCACAAAATACGCCGCCAGCAGTACCGTGACGGCTTGGGAAAATAACAACCAGAAACGTTTCATGAAGAAGGGCGGGTGCATGACCCGCGCAGCAAGTGGATGAGCCGGGAGCAGAAAGACAAATTGTAGGCTTGCTGTCCGGTCATCGCACGCCAGAGCCGAAGAATTGGCCGACAATGCGCAGCAGAGTATTTTTCTTGCCGCCATGATTCACCGTAGCCAACTGCTGGAGACTTTCGATGCCTTGCTGGGGCCGGAGCGTTTCCGTGATTACGGCCCCAACGGTTTGCAGGTGGAGGGGCGTGCCGAGGTGCGCAAAATTGTCTCCGGTGTCAGTGCCAGTCTGGCCTTGATCGAAGCCGCCATCGCGGCGCAGGCCGACGCCATCTTTGTCCACCACGGTCTGTTTTGGCGCGCGCAGGACGGGCGCGTCACGGGCTGGCTGAAGCAGCGCCTGGCCTTGCTGCTGGCGCACGACATCAACCTGTTTGCCTACCACCTGCCGCTCGATGCCCACCCCGAGCTGGGCAATAACGCGCAACTGGGCTTGCAACTGGGCCTCAAGGCGACTTCCCGCTTTGGCGAGCAGGAGCTGGGTTTTCTGGGTGAGCGGACGCAGTCAGGTGGCTTCGAGACGGCCCAAGCTCTGGCGCGTCACGTCGAAACACAGCTCCATCGGCCGGTGGCGCTGGTCAATGTTGCGTCACGCCCGGTCAAAAGAATCGCCTGGTGCAGTGGCGGCGGGCAAAACTATTTTGAGGCCGCCATTGCGGCCGGCGCCGATGCTTTCATCACCGGTGAAATTTCGGAGCCGCAGGCGCACTACGCGCGCGAATCGGGCGTTGCCTACCTGGCCTGTGGGCACCATGCCAGCGAGCGCTTTGGCGCCCCGGCGGTAGCGGCGCAGGTGGCGGCGCAACTGGGCCTGGCGCATCAGTTCATTGAGATCGACAACCCGGCTTGAGTATGCAAAAACCAATGGCCATCACGCTCGGCGACGCGGCAGGAATAGGGCCTGAAATCATCGCCAAGGCCTTTCAAAATGCGCCCGACAGCACGCGCGGCTGCTTTGTGGTGGGCGATCTGGCGACCCTGCGGCGGGCCACCCGGCTGGTCAGTGCCGGTCGGATACCGCTGGCCGTGGCGCGGATCGAGACCCCGGCCGAGGCGCTGGACCTGCCGCCGCGGTGCCTGCCGGTGTTACAGCTTGGAAGCTTGACCGAGCCGCCCGCGTTCGGACGTTTGAGTGCGGCCGCCGGCACGCTGGCGGCCCAGGCCGTGGTGTGGGCGGCGCAGGCGGCTCTGCGCGGCGACATTGCCGCCCTGGTGACGGCGCCGCTGCACAAGGAGGCGCTGGCACTGGCCGGCGAGCCGCACTCCGGTTTTCCCGGACACACCGAAATGCTGCAGGCGCAGGCGGCGGCCCATGCCGGCAAGTCGCTGGCCGAGATGCCGGTGCGCATGATGCTGGCCAATGACGAGTTGCGGGTGGTGCTGGTGAGCATCCATATCGCCTTGCGTGCCGCCATCGAGGCGGTGACTTTTACCAACGTGTTGCAGACGCTGCTGATAACGCACCAGTCGCTGAATGCCATTTTGGGCCGGACGCCGCGGATCGCGGTCGCCGGGTTGAACCCGCACGCCGGGGAGGGCGGTTTGTTCGGGCGCGAGGAACTTGACGTCATCGCGCCGGCCATCGCACAGGCCCGCGCCCAGGGTCTGCATGTGAGTGGCCCCTTCGCGCCGGACACTGTGTTCATGCGGGCCCGCGCCAAGGGTGACCGATCCGGCGATTTTGACGCGGTGGTGGCGATGTACCACGACCAAGGTTTGATTCCGGTGAAGTATCTGGGGCTGGAGCAGGGCGTCAACGTGACCCTGGGTTTGCCCCTGGTACGCACCAGTCCGGATCACGGCACCGCGTTTGACATCGCCGGCAGCGGTCAGGCCGACGCCGCCAGCCTGCTGGCGGCCATTCGCATGGCACGCCAACTGTCAAACGGTTCTTAATTCTTCAGACTGTCCCGAATTTCGCGCAGCAGCAGCACGTCTTCGGGTGTTGCCGGGGTTGCTGCCGGCGCCGGCGGGGCGCTCTTTTTCAGGCGATTGATTTGCTTGACCATCATGAAAATGATGAACGCCAATATCGCAAAATTGACCGCCACCGTGATGAAGCTGCCATAAGCAAATACCGGGACCCCGGCCTTTTTCAGGGCGTCCAGGGTCATGGCGTTGCCGGCTGGCGCGGTTCCGAGCACCACAAAGAGATTTGAAAAATCAAGCTTGCCGATGATGGCCCCCACCACCGGCATCACCAGATCGCTCACCACCGAGTCGACGATTTTGCCGAAAGCGCCGCCAATGATGACGCCCACGGCGAGGTCCATCACATTGCCCTTGACGGCAAATTCCTTGAATTCCTGCAGCATGCCCATTTGAAATCACTCCATGATTGAGTTGCAGGAGCGAAGTATCGGCCAAAATGGACCGATTGGCACCTCTGCGCCGACACGCCGCCAGCGGCTGGCGGGCCCTGGATGGTCAGCTACAATCAATGGTTTACCCCAGTCGCGATGTTTTTCATTGAGGAATCCCATGAGTGAGTCCCTTGCCGATAGCGGCCACGATGCCAGCAAACGGATCTGGCTGATCGCCACCAGTTGCGCTGGCGTGGCCGGCGGTATCGCTGCCGCCGTCCCCTTTGTCAGCAGTTTCAAGCCCTCTGAAAAAGCGCTGGCGGCCGGCGCTGCCGTGGAAGCCGACATCTCGGCACTCAAGCCGGGCGAGAAAATGACGGTCGAATGGCGCGGCAAGCCGGTCTGGATCGTGCGCCGTACGCCGGAACAACTGGCTGCCCTGCCCAAGCTGGACGACCAATTGGCAGATCCCAAGTCGGAGCGCAAGCCGTCCGAGCAGGCGCCCGAATACGCACGCAACGCAACCCGCTCGATCAAGCCGGAATACTTCGTCGCCGTGGGTATTTGCACGCATCTGGGCTGCTCGCCGTCAGACAAGTTCCAGACCGGCCCCCAGCCTTCCTTGCCGGACGACTGGCAGGGCGGTTTCTTTTGCCCCTGCCATGGTTCCACCTTCGATCTGGCCGGCCGGGTCTTCAAGAACAAGCCGGCTCCGGACAACCTCGAAGTGCCGGCGCATATGTATCTCTCTGACACCAAGCTGCTTATTGGTGAAGACAGGCAAGCCTAAGGAAGAACGACATGGCTGAATTCCACGAAATTTCCCCCAATGCGTCGGCCGGCGCAAAGCTGCTGAATTGGGTGGACAACCGGTTTCCGTTGTCCAAGCTCTTCAAGGAGCACATGAGCGAGTACTACGCGCCGAAAAATTTCAACATCTGGTATGTTTTTGGCGTGCTCTCGTTGTTGGTGCTGGTGATTCAACTGGTCACCGGCATTTTCCTGGTGATGCACTACAAGCCCGATGCCGCGCTGGCTTTCGGTTCGGTCGAGTACATCATGCGCGACGTGCCCTGGGGCTGGTTGATTCGCTACATGCACTCGACCGGTGCCTCGGCCTTCTTTCTGGTGGTCTACCTGCACATGTACCGTGGCCTGATTTATGGCAGCTACCGCAAACCGCGCGAACTGACCTGGCTTTTTGGTTGCGGCATTTTCCTGGCCTTGATGGCCGAGGCCTTCATGGGCTATCTGCTGCCCTGGGGCCAGATGAGCTATTGGGGCGCCCAGGTGATCGTCAACCTGTTTTCCGCCATCCCCTTCGTCGGGCCTGATTTGGCGCTGCTGATTCGCGGCGACTTTGTGGTCGGTGACGCCACCTTGAACCGCTTTTTCAGCTTTCACGTGATTGCCGTGCCCCTGGTGTTGCTGGGTCTGGTGGTGGCGCACATCATTGCCTTGCATGAAGTCGGCTCCAACAATCCGGATGGTATCGAGATCAAGGCCAAGAAGGACGCCAAGGGGATTCCGCTGGACGGCATCCCGTTTCATCCTTACTACACGGTGCATGACATCTTTGCGGTGGGCGTGTTCCTGATGGTGTTTTCCGCCATCATCTTCTTCGCGCCGGAGATGGGTGGTTATTTCCTTGAATACAACAACTTCATCCCGGCCAATCCGTTCCAGACGCCTTTGCACATTGCCCCGGTGTGGTATTTCACGCCCTTTTACTCCCTGCTGCGTGCCGTGACCACGGAGATGATGTACGTGCTGATTGCCTGCGTAGTGCTGGGTGCCGGGGTGATGGTGGCGAAGGTCAAGATGCCCGTTTTGTTCAAGGGCATCGTCGCGCTGGCGGCGCTGGCCGTGGTGGCGATGATGCTTTCCATTGACGCCAAGTTCTGGGGTGTGGTGGCGATGGGTGGCGGCGTTGTGATCCTGTTTTTCCTGCCGTGGCTGGACAATTGCGAGGTCAAGTCGATTCGCTACCGGCCGGACTGGCACAAGTACCTGTATGCGGTTTTTGTCGTCGACTTCGTGGTGCTGGGCTATCTCGGCACGCAGCCGGTATCGCCCGTTTACAGCCGCGTGGCGCAGCTTGGAACCTTGTTTTATTTTGGATTTTTCATTCTGATGCCCTGGTGGAGCCGTATTGGAAAGTCAAAGCCGGTACCGGATCGTGTCACCTACACGGCGCATTGAACGGAAGACAAAATCATGAAGACCATGGGTTTTACGCAAAAAATAATTCTCGGTTTGATGCTGGCATTCGGTTTGACACTGGGTGTGCAAGCCAACGTCGGGGGTCCGGTGTGGGACAAGGCGCCCAACAAGACCAATGACATGGCGGCCTTGCAAAATGGCGCCAAACTGTTTGTCAACTATTGCCTGAATTGCCACTCGGCAGCGTTCATGCGCTACAACCGCTTGCGCGATATCGGTTTGACCCAGGAGCAGATCAAGTCAAACCTGCTGCTGACCAATGGCAAGATTGGCGAGACCATGGTGTCCGCGATCGACCCGCAGCAGGCGAAGGCCTGGTTTGGCGTCAATCCGCCCGACCTCACGGTGATTGCGCGCTCCCGCGCCGGGGCCGGCGGAACGGGCGCCGATTATCTGTACACCTATATGCGGACCTTCTACCGGGACGAGACCAAACCGAGCGGCTGGAACAATCTGGTGTTTCCCAATGTGGCCATGCCGCATGTCTTGTGGGAGTTGCAGGGTGAACGGCGCCCAGTCTATGAGGAAGTCAAGGAGCATGGCGCCACGGTGCACGTTTTCAAGGGCTGGGAGCAAGTCAAACCCGGCAGCATGACGGCCCAGCAGTACGACCAGGCGGTTGGCGACCTGGTGAGCTATTTGCAGTGGATGGGTGAGCCGGTTCAAAATACGCGCGTTCGTGTCGGCGTCTGGGTTTTGCTGTT
>NZ_JAQTMS010000014.1 GCF_028714215.1 Rhodoferax sp.
AGCAACCCGCCGTTGGTGGTATAGGCCGCCGACCCGGACGTTAACCGTATCGCATAAGACCACTGACCCCAACCGTTTGTATTGGCACTGCCGATCAGCGTCATGCCGCCACTGCCGCCCCTGATCGTGCTTGCTCCGTCTCCCAGCCAAATGCCGTGGCCGTTGGAATAGGCGGCAGTATTGTTGTAATAGCCGTCTCCCTTCAGCCAGACTGAACCGGTTGCGCCGCTATCCACGCTGGTATAGCCGAACAAGATTCCGGAACCGCCATTGTTGGGCCCCTCTCCCCACATCTTGATGGCACCGCCACCCGAGTTGAGTGTCACCCGGCCGCCACTGGTGCCATAGAGGTAGATGCCGCCCGTTTCGCCGAGTCCCGTGCCTTTTGCCGCCGCCGAACAACCGGCAGTGCTGCAAGTCCCACCGCCCATGACGATGGCGCCGCCGCCCGTGTTGATGCTGCTGCCGGAGTTGAGGGTGATGCCGCCGTTACCCGACAGAATCGTATCCAGTTGGCCGGATGTGGAACTGATGCTGGTTCCTGAACCGAACGAAATGGAACCGGTCGACTTCAATGTCAGCGTTGCGTTGCCACCAAGGGTCTTGGCGATGCTGACGTTGCTGTCCGTGGTGATGCTGCCGGCCACGTTGTCGAGGACGCTGGTCCCCGTGTTGAGTGTCGCCACATAGACATCGGCAACCGCCTGGGTAATGGTGGTGGAGCCTGGCGGGTCAATCAGCCACAGGCCACCTTTGCCCCTGGGGGCGGCGGCGCTGACGCTGGCCCCAGCCGTATCCACGGAATGCCCCGATGTCTCGATCCGGCCGCCGTCTCCGCCGTTGTCGCCGCCCTTGGCCAGCAAGGTGCCATAGGCGCGGGTTGCCGAGTTGGGGTTGGCTACATCCGACCAGACGGTCAGCGTGCCGCCGGCGCCGACTTCGGTGGCGCTGGCCTCCAGCAACGCGGTCTTCGCCACGGTGGTGGTTATGGCCTGCCGAACGGCGGCATCGGTGTTCTGCCACGAGCCGCCGACCAGCACCTCGCCGCCGCCGGACTTGCCGCTGGCGGTGAGGTGGGCCGCGTCCCCTATGTGAACCGCTTCGCCGGTGACGACGATGCGCCCACCCGTTCCAACAGTCGAGGAAGCGTCCAGGGTACCGGTAACGCCAGTCTGGCCATTGCCGGCGTCAAGGCGGATGACGCCACCGTTGCTGGTCATGCCTTGCGCCACGATGGCGCCGCTGTTATTGACCACGCTGCCCTGCAACTGGTCCGCCGCCTGCGCCGACAGAATGACGAGGCCGCCGGGTGCTTGCACGGCATGGCCGTTTTCCACCAGCGCCCGCATCGTCGCCGCTGTGACCAGGATGTTGGCCAGGGTGTTGCTGGAGTCGAACTGCAACTGGTACGTTTCGCCGGCCGCGAGGGCCACCGTGCCCAGCTGCGCGACGATCACGCCGCGGTTCCTGACTTCGGGCGCCAGCAGCGCGATGTAAGCGCCCGGCGAGGCGGTCAAATTGCCTTCATTGACGATGCTGCCGGTCGCCCCATGGCGGCTGAAGGTGTAGTTTCCGGCCATGAAGTCGTTATTGGAGAGGCTGTGCGTCGTCGCCACCAGAGCACCCACATCGACGCTCGCCCCGGGCGCGAAATAGACACCGCCGGGATTGGTCAGAAAGACCTGACCCGGCGCGCTGATCTTGCCGAAAATCTGGCTCGGATTGCTGTCGAGCACGCGGTTGAGAGTGACGCTGCCGGTGCCCGGCTGATTGAAATTGAGCTGCGCGGCACTGCCGACGTTGAAGGTCTGCCAGTCGATGGCGGCGCGCTGGCTACTCTGGTTGATGTTCATCAGCGCGCCGCTTTGCGCGATGCTGGCCGTTCCGGCGACGACCTGTCCACCGGTCGGCAGGCGTGTCGGCGCCGGCGGGTTCGGCGGTGCGGCCACGGCGACCCCGGTGGCCGCAAGCAGAAGGGCCACCGCGGCGCGCTTGCTTCTGGTCTTGGCAATTTCGGAGACAGCCACCCAGGTCCGGGCGACCTCGTTCCAGATCAGTCGATAGCATGTGTTCATGAGCGTGCTCCGGAATCAGAACGGCAGGCTGGCGGTCAGCCAGAATCGGTTCTTGCGCAGTGAGCCATCCTGGTCGTTGCCGGTGGCCGTGAGATTCGGGTTGTCGCCGATGCGCCGGGCCCAGGTACCTTTCAGGCTGGGTCCGCTGCTGGACTGCCAGGCCAGCGACAGGCCGGCCCCCTTGAGGCGATAGTCGTTCAGCGCGGCGGCGCCGACAAAGTTGTTGTTGTGGTTGATGGTGACGTGGCCATGGTCATAGAAGCACGCCACATTGAACCCTTGCGGCAGTCGCCAGCGCAGTTCGAGATTAAGCAGTTCGCCTTCGGCACCGGCGGCTTCGTCGGCCGGATAAGCGCGCACGCCGGTCATTCCCCCAAGATAAAACTTCTCCGAGGAGTCGAGATTCTTGCTGCTGCGTTGGCCCGACAGCGCGGCAAACAAGGAGAGGGTGTCGGTGATCGTCTGCTGGCGGCTGGCGGCGAAGCGCAGTTTCGCGAACCGGCCGGCGGTCTGCGCCGTGCTGGCATCGGCGGCCTGACTGGGCGAGCCGTCCAGATTGAGAGACCCTTCGATGAGCGCCAGACTGGCACTGTTGGCCGCCCCTCCGCCCAACTTGTCGAACAGGTTGCCAGCCAGGCCGAGGGTCAGCGAGTTGCTCTGGTACTGCGTCGTGGTTGCGCCGCCCGATTGGTTGTCGAAGGTCTTGTGGTCGAAGCTGGTGTTGAAATAGAGATTCTTGAGACGCGAACGGATGATCGGGTAGCTGGCTTCCCAGCCGGCCGTGCCGGATCTGCCCCGGGCATCGAGTGCGGTGAATTCGGGGGCGACCAGCCGGTAGTTCAAGGCCGAGAGATTGGCGCCCGTGCGCCAGCCATCGCTACCCACCGGGAACGTGTAGCCAAGACGGACATAGTCACTGCCCTGCGTGTGGATGGCATTGACTGCCGCCAGGTCAGCCAGACTAAAAGGGCTGTTGAGCGTGAGGTTGGCGGTGACACGGTCGCTGCCGGTGGAGCGGGCGCCGGCATTGTCGATGGCGGCTTCGCCGGCGACCAGGGGTTCAGCGGCGAGTTTCAAGACAAGGTCAGTTTCGCGGGCTCCGGCACCTTCTCGCAGCAGGCCGGAAACGGTCACGCCGGGCAGGTCGTCGGCCAGCAGAAGTGCCCGGTCAAGGGCTGCGGCATCGAGGGGTTGCCCAGCTTTCTGCCGCGCATCAAACAGGTCGAGAACAGTGGAACGCTGAATGCGCGGCGGCACTGCGCCGTCGAGGTGCACGCTGCCGAAGACGGATTCAACGATCTGTATCGTGACAACGTTGTCCTTGATATCCTGTGCCGGCAGGTAGGCGCGCACGATCCAGCCGGCTTCGCGATAAGCGTTGGCGACCGCCGCCGCCGCTGCCTGAAGCTGTGCAAAATCGACCGGACGGTTGAGATAGTCGGCTACGACCGGTGCCAGCTGCGCATCAGTAAGCAGGGTGTTGCCGCTGAAGCGGAAGGATTTCACCGTGACGACAACGCCTGCCAGTGCTCGCATCGCAGCCGGTTCGGCGGGTTTGGCGGGAAGCGCCTTGCGCGGCAAGGGGGGTTCCCGGCCTTGTTCAATCTGTTGGCGCAAACTCCCCGCATCCGGTACCGACTGACCTAGCGCCAGGCCGGTGGAAAAAATGAGCAGCGCCAGCACCGAAATCTGATTCAATCTCACAGCCCCTCCCTTGCCATAGGTTGTGCCATGCAATGGGTGGTTTACCCGTGCCCCGTTCGAAGCAATCGATTTGATAGGCGAGAAACTGCGCTGTATTCACAGTGACTCGACCACCATCATCTGCACGCAAGTGACGTGAAGGCTGCCCGCAACAGTCGAATGAGTAAGCAACGCCATCTGCTTTGCAATTTGGCGAACTATTCCAAGGCGAATAGTCTCTTGGGCCGGTGCAGTGCTTGCTGATTTAAATCAAAGGAAGTACAGGTGGTCGGCTTTACTTTGATGATCAGCCATGGGCTCTGGCCGGCCCATTGAAATCGCCGTGCAAGAAGGGCTCTTACGGCGCCGGCCCAGGCTTTTGGTCAGGCCCACGCCCCCGGGGTGCCCTGGGGACGCCTGGCCTCCCGGTGCTTCAGGCAAAGACGCCGGCCGTGTCCTGCATCCGGCTGGAGACCTCGCCCAGGTGATGCAAGGTATCGCCGAAAGTCATCTCCAACTGGGTCAGTTTCTTGAAGTAGTGACTGACGATGTATTCGTCGGTGACGCCGATGCCGCCGTGCAATTGCACCGCCTGCTGGCCGACAAAGCGCATCGAATTTCCCAACTGGAATTTGGCCCGGGCCATGGCGGCCCGGCGCTCGGCTGTCGGCGCATTGAGTTTGAGCGCGGCGTAGTAGCTCATGGAGCGCGCCAGTTCGAGCTGCATCTTCATGTCGGCGGCGCGATGGCGCAAGGCCTGGAAGCTGCTGATGAAGACGCCAAACTGTTTGCGCGTGTTCAGGTACTCGGCGGTAATGGCCATGGTCTTGTCCATCACGCCGATGGCTTCGGCGCAACTGGCGGCAATGCCGATGTCGACCGCGTGTTCCAGTGCCGTCAAACCGTCCAGCGTGATCAGACTGGCGCTGGCCTGTTGCAAGGTCAACTCCGCCGCCCGGCTGCCGTCCTGCGTGCCGTAGCCGCGGCTGGCGACGCCATCAGTGCGTGCTGCCAAGAACAAGGCCAGTTTGCCATCCACCGTGGCGGGAACAATAAACGCTTCCGCTTGGTCGCCGGCCGGCACCAGGCTTTTGGCACCGCTCAGTTTCCAGCCGTCCGCCGTCTGCGTCGCTTGGGTAGTGCAGACATCGAGCCGGTAGCGCGCGGCGCGCTCCTGGTAGGCCAGCACCAGCAAGGCCTCGCCACTGGCGATTTTGGGCAGCCACTGGGTCTGGACCGCATCCGGCGCATAGCCGGCCAGCACGGCCCCGGCGATCAGGCTCTGCTTGAGCGGCTCCAGCACCATGCCGCGTCCCAGCTCCTCCATCACCACCATGCCTTCGACCGGCCCCATGCCCATGCCATCGTGGGCTTCCGGCACGTACAGGCCACACAGTCCCAGTTCGGCCAACTCGCCGTAGGCGGCGCGTGAAAAGCCGCCGGCTTTCACCGTAGCGCGGTAGCGCTCGAAGCCGTAGCCCTTGTCAACCCATTTGCGAACCGCGTCGCGCAGTTGTTCTTGATCGTCAGAAAAATTGAAATCCATCATGCTCTCCTTTTTTGCGTCATCCCGGACCCCGGATCGGAGTCCGGGGCGGGCCCGATCCGGTGCCCATGGATTGCGGGTTCCTGAATCAAGTTCAGGACAGGCTCTACCCGCAATGACAAAGCCCGTGTTCTAGCCCAGTACCACCTGGGAAACGATGTTGCGTTGCACTTCATTGCTGCCACCGTAAATGGTGGTCTTGCGCAGGTTGAAGTAAGTGGAGGCCAGCGGCGCGCAGTAGGCAGCGCCAATGGCATCGCCCTGCCAGCCGGCTTCCATCGCCTCGTAAATCAGCGGCAGGGCGTAGGGGCCGGCCGCCAGCATCATCAGTTCGCTGTAGCGCTGCTGGATTTCGCTGCCGCGGATCTTCAGCAAGCCGGCAATGTCGAGCGACTGCTTGCCCGATTTCTCGGCCGAAAGCACCCGCAGCACCAGCATTTCCAGCGCCACCACGTCGACCTCCAGCTTGGCGATTTCGTCGCGAAAACGGGTGTCGGAATAAACGCCCTCGGCCTTGGCGATGCGTTTCAGGCGCTCCAGCTCGCGCTTGGCGCGGTTGACGTCGGCAATGTTGGTGCGCTCGTGGCTGAGCAGGTGCTTGGCGTAGGTCCAGCCCTTGTTCTCCTCGCCGATCAGGTTCTCCAGCGGCACTTCCACGTTGTCGAAAAAGACTTCGTTGACCTCGGCCTCGCCGTCCAGCAGGACCACCGGGCGCACCGTCACGCCGGGCGACTTCATGTCGATCAGCAGGAAGCTGATGCCGGTCTGGGGCTTGCCCTCGTTGCTGGTGCGCACCAGGCAGAAGATCCATTCGCCGTACTGGCCCAGCGTGGTCCAGGCCTTCTGGCCGTTGACGACGTACTTGTTGCCCTGACGCTCCGCTTTGGTCTTGACCGAGGCCAGATCCGAGCCGGAACCCGGTTCGCTGTAACCCTGGCTCCACCAAACTTCGCCACTGGCGATGCCCGGCAGAAAGCGCTGCTGCTGCTGGGCGTTGCCAAAGGCCATGATGACGGGCGCCACCATCACCGGGCCGAACGGGACCACGCGCGGGGCGCCGGCCAGGGCGCATTCTTCCTCGAACAAATGCTTCTCGACCGCGCTCCAGCCGGGGCCGCCAAAGGCCTTCGGCCAGGCGTGCCCAAGCCAGCCTTTTTTGCCCAGAATCTTGCCCCAGCGTTGCATGTCGTCACGGCTCAGGCGCAAGGCGTTGTGGACTTTGTGTGAAATGTCGGCCGGCAGGTTCTCGCGCACCCAGGCGCGAATGTCGGCGCGAAACTTCTGCTCTTCAGGGGTAAATGCCAAATCCATAGATCGCTCTCCAGTCAGGGTACGTACTTTTCCTCGCTGCGACCCAACTTGCTGCAACTGGGTCGTCACTGAATGTGCGTTTTAGCACGGTCGTTCGATTATGTCTGTCCGGGGGGTGACAGGCCCAGTTCCGTGCACAGTTTCTGCACTGTTTCGGTCAGGTGCGCCACTTGTGCTTCGAGCTGCGCCAGGCGCTCGCTGGTGCCGCCGCTGGCGGAGCCGGTTGGCCCGCCACTCTGGGTGGCATCCACCGGTCCGCACAGCAGGTGCGCCCAGCGTTGCTCGCGGGTGCCCGGCGCGCGTGCCAGCTTGAGCACCAGGGGGCCGCCTTTCTCAGCTGCGCGCTCCTGCAACTCTTCCAGGAAGCCCTCGACCGAGGAGATGTCGGCAAATTTGTACCAGCGTTCGGTGTTCAGGCGCAGCTCACCGGCGGTTTGCGGACCGCGCAGCATCAGCAGTCCCAGCAGCACGGCCGACTGCTCGGGCACGCCGATGCCGCGCTGAAAATTGTGCTCGTAGCGCGTCGTGCGGCCGCCGCTGCTTTCGCGCACCAGGCCGGCGCTCTTCAAGCGGTCCAGCGCCTCGGCGACCTCGGATTCATCGAGCTCCATCAGGGGTTCGCGGCTGGATTTCTGGTTGCAGCCCAGCAGCAGCGAATTGAGCGTCAGCGGATAGCTGTCGGGCACGGTGCGGGCTTTCTCCATCAGGGTGCCCAGCACGCGCGCCTCGGTCGGGCTGAGCAGGGGCGTTGGGGGTGCCGTGGCGGGCGTCTCGGAAGTGGTCAAGGTCATAATTCGGTCAGGTATGAAAAACATCGTTATTTTGATCTCTGGCGGCGGCTCCAACATGGCAGCCATCGTGAATGCCGCGCAGCGTGAGTGCTGGCAGGAAAAATGGGGCGCCCGCGTGGCGGCCGTCATCAGCAACAAGGCGCAGGCCCAAGGCCTGGTTTTTGCGGCCCGGCAGGGCATTGCCACCGCCGTGCTGGAGCACCAGAGCTTTGACAGCCGGCAGGCTTTCGACGCGGCGCTGTCCCAGCTCATCGACCGCTACGACGAACCGGGGCAACCGGCCCTGGTGGTGCTGGCCGGCTTCATGCGCATTTTGACGCCGGGCTTCGTCAACCATTACGCCGGCCGCCTGATCAACATCCATCCCTCGCTGCTGCCGGCTTTTCCGGGCTTGCACACGCACCGTCGCGCCATCGAAGCGGGCTGCAAGTTGGCCGGCGCCACGGTGCATCAGGTGACGGCCGAAGTGGACTGCGGCGCGATCCTGGCGCAAGCCGCCGTGCCGCTGCTGCCCGGCGACTCGCCGGAGACGCTGGCGGCGCGCGTGCTGACGCAGGAGCACCTGATCTATCCGCAGGCGATTGCCAGGTTACTGGAAGAAAGATAGCTTGAATTTTGGCTGTCATCCCGGACCTGATCCGGGATCCATGCCTCGGCGTACTGGATCCCGGCCTGCGCCGGGATGACAAAGTTGGTCACTCGTGCCGCAGCGCCTCGATCGGGTCCAGCCGGGCGGCGCGGCGGGCCGGGAAGAAGCCGAACAGCACGCCGATGCCGGCCGAGAACAGGAACGACAGCAGGTTGATGGTCGGGTTGAAGAGGTAGGGCACCTGCATCACACCGGCCAGCACGATCGACGCGATGGTAGCCAGCACGATGCCGATCAGGCCGCCCAGCGACGCCAGTACCACCGCCTCGATCAGGAACTGCAACAACACCTCGCGCTCCAACGCGCCAATGGCCAGGCGCAGCCCGATCTCGCGCGTGCGCTCGGTGACACTGACCAGCATGATGTTCATGATGCCGATGCCGCCCACCAGCAGGCTCACCGCCGCCACCGCGCCCAGCAGCATGGTCATCACCTTGGTGGTGCCGGACAAGGTGTCGGCCAGTTGCTTGGTGTCGAGCACATTGAAGTTGTCCTCATCGCTGTCGGCCAGCTTGCGCCGCTCACGCAGCAGCTGGGTGATGCTGGCCTTGACGCGGTTGGCGTCGCTGCCGTCCATCATCGACACCAGCAAGGTGTTGACGCGCGTATTGCCGGTGATGCGGCGTTGCAGCGTCTTGAGCGGCACCAGCACCACATCGTCCTGGTCGTTGCCGAAGCTGCCCTGGCCCTTGGAGGCCAGCACGCCTACGATGGCGCAGGAGATCTGCTTCACGCGCAGTTGTTCTCCGACGACCGGCCGCGTGCCATAGAGTTCGCGCCGCACCGTTGCGCCAATCAGGCAGACGGCCGAGCCGGCGCGCAGTTCGTCGTCCGAAAATTCGCGTCCGTCTTCCAGCTTCCAGTTGCCGGTGATCAGCCAGGCGTTGCTGCTGCCGATGACGCTGCTGGTCCAGTTGCGGCCGTAGGCCACCAGGGTGGCGCCAGTGCGCGCCTCGGGCGCCACGGCAGCGATGCCGCCAATCTGGCTGGCGATGGCTTCGGCATCCACGTCCTTGAAGGCCGGTGCGCCGCCGCCGCCCGGGCCCATCATGCGCTGGCCGGGACGCACCTGCAGCAGGTTGGTGCCCAGGCTGGAGATCTGGTTCTGCACCGCCAGGGTGGCGCCGTTGCCCAAGGTGACCATGGTGATGACGGCACTGACGCCGATCACGATGCCCAGGATCGTCAGAAACGAGCGCAGCAGGTTGCGCCGGATCGAGCGCAGGGCCAATAGCAAGGTGTTGAGCAGCATCAGGCGACCTCCGTCGGCGCTGGCGCCGCTGGCGTGGCGAGTGACACCTGATGCAGCCCGGCCGGGTGTGGATTGGGCTGGTCGTTGTCCACCACACCGTCGACAAAATGCACGATGCGTTTGGCGTAGGCCGCCATGTCAGCCTCGTGCGTCACCATCAGCACGGTGATGCCCAGATTCACGTTCAGACCCCACAGCAGTTCCATGATTTCGCGGCTGCGCTGGGTGTCGAGGTTGCCGGTCGGCTCATCGGCCAGCAGCACCGCCGGCTCGGTGACGATGGCGCGGGCAATCGCCACCCGCTGCTGCTGTCCGCCCGACAACTCGGCCGGCGTGTGGTGTTCCCAGCCGGTCAGGCCGACGGAGGCCAGCGCCTTGCTGGCGGCCGCGTGGCGCGCCTTGGCCGATTCGCCCCGGTAGAGCAGGGGTAGTTCCACGTTTTCCTGCGCCGAGGTGCGCGCCAGCAGGTTGAAGCCCTGGAAAACAAAACCCAGAAAGCGCCGGCGCAAGCGCGCCCGTTGGTCGCGTGACAGGGTCTCGACATGCATGCCGCGAAACAGGTATTCGCCGGTCGTGGGGGTGTCCAGACAACCCAGCACATTCATCGCGGTGGACTTGCCCGAGCCGCTGGGGCCCATGATGGCGACAAAGTCACCGGCTTCGATTTGCAGGTCGACGCCCTTGAGCGCCTGCAATGCCGTGGCCCCCTGGCCATAGACCTTAATCACCCGCTTGAGCTGGATCAGCGGGACTTCACTCATGGTGCCGTCCCGGCGCTGCGCTGGTCGGTGATCACCTGCATGCCGGCCTGCAATTCGCCGGCGGTGATCTCGGTCATGCGGCCGTCGCTGATGCCGGGGGTCACACTGACAGCCACCGCCGCGCCACCCTGCAGTACCCATACCTGTCGTGCCGCCACGCCACTGCCGGAGGCGGTTTTGGCAGCCCCGCCACGCGGCATGCGCGGGATCAGGCTGGACACAATGCCGCCACTGGACTTGGCGGCACCCGATTTGCCAGCGGTCTGCGTTGGCGTGAAGCGCAGTGCCGTGTTGGGCACCAGCAGCACATCTTGCCGTTCGGTCGACGTGATCGTGGCCGAGGCCGTCATGCCGGGACGCAACGACAGGTCGGTGTTGTCAACGTCGAGGTAGGTCACATAGGTCACCACGTTGTCGGTGGTGGTGGAGCCATACGCCACGCGGGTGACGGTGGCCGGGTATTTGCGGGACGGGTAGGCACTGACGGTGAAGCTGGCCTTTTGCCCCGCTTTGACCGATCCGACATCGGCTTCGTCCACATTCACCTGCAGCCTGACCTTGGCCAGATCCCCGGCCACGGTAAACAGGGTGACCGCCTGCAGCGAGGCGGCCACCGCATTGCCGGGGTCCACCGTGCGGGTCAGGATGACACCGTCGATGGGAGAACGGATCGAAGCTTTGGACAGATTGGTTTCATCGGTCGACGCTGCCGCGCGGGCGTCGGCCACGCTGGCACGGGCGCTCAACTCGTCGGCCCGCGCGCGTTCCAGGGTGGCCCGGCCGGTGTCGAGTTCGGCCTTGGACGGCACTTTGCCACCTGACAGGCGCGCCACTTCTTCCAGTCGCGCCAGGTTGCTCTGCGCCTCTTTGACCGTGGCCTCGGTTTGTGTCACCTTGGCCAGCGCGGAGGCCAGTGCGGCGCGCGAGCGCGCCACCTGATCGTTCAGCTTGGCGGTATCGAGTTCCACCAGCACCTGGCCTTTTTTGATCTTGTCGTTCACATCCACCAGCACGCGCAGCACGGTGCCCGAGAGCTCGCTGCCAATGCTGACCGAGGTGGTGGGCTGTATCGTGCCGTTGGCGGCCACGGTCAAGGTGAGGTTGCCGCGCCCCACCGCTTCGGTCACAAAGACCGGCGCCGCATTGTTCCTGGCGCTCGCTTGCCAGAAATAGATGCCCGCTGCCGCCAGCAGCACCAGTCCCGCCGTAACCCAGACCATGCCGCGGCGCCACCAGACCTGCGGCGGCGCCTCATCCAGAACGGCTTGCAGATCGGTGGGGGTCCCAGGTTTGCTGGTGGCGGCTTCGCTTGTCATGATGGTTTCCAGAAATTCAGGTTGTATCAATTCCAGCCGCCGCCCAGCGCCTTGTACAGGCGCACATGGTCGGTGCTGATGTCGGTGCTGGCACTGGCCACGCTGTCTTGTGCCGTCAGCAGCGTGCGCTGGGTCTGCAGCACGGTCTGGAAGTCGATCAGGCCGCTGCTGTAGCGGTTCTGCGCCAGCAAGGCGGCGTTGGCCGCCGCCGTGGCGGCGTTTTGCAGGTGGCCCCATCGCGTGCGGTCGCCGGCCAGCGCCACCAGTGCGTCTTCCACATCTTTCAGGGCCGTCAGGACGACTGCCTGGTAGCCGGCGCGCGCCTGCTCCAGCGCCGCTTCCTGGGCCTGCACCTGAGCCCGCGCGGCACCGCCATCAAACAGGGGAATCGAGACACTGCCCATCAAGGCGCTGACCACCGAGGCACTGTTGGTCAGCGTACCCAGCGTCAGGGCATTGAGGCCCAGTGAGCCGCCGATCGAAAAGCCGGGGAAGCGCGCCGCGTCAGCGGCCGAGACCCGTGCCAGCGCCGCGCTGATGCGGTGTTCGGCCGCGCGCACGTCGGCTCGCTGGCGCAGGGTTTGCGCCGGAATGCTCAGGGCCAGATCTGGCGCCGCATGGGGCACCGGCTGCGCCGGCGTCAACAACAATTCCAGCGCCGCCGGGGGCTGGCCGGTCAACACCGCCAGGCTGTGCCGGCTGGTGGCGATGCTGGTCTCCAGTGCGGGAATCTGGGCGCCGGTCTGTTCGCTGGCGGCGCGCGCCTGCTCCACCTCCAGCGAAGTGATCAGCCCAGCCTGCGCGCGCCAGTCGGTGATTTGCAGGGTTTCATGCTGGCTCGTCAGGTTGTCGCGGGCGATCTGCAAGCGTGCCTGCTGACCGCGCAGCTGGAGGTAGGCCAGCGCCACCTCGGCAGCCACCGATACCTGCGTGTCGGCCAGCGTTGCGGCGGCCGCCTGGGTGTCGGCCTCGGCGGCGCTCAGGGCGCTGCGATTGCCGCCAAAGACATCGATTTCCCAACTGGCATCCAGACCGACCCGGAAACTGTTGCTGGCGTCCTGCTCGCCGGACTTGCTGCGCTGGGCCGAAGCGGAGCCCGCCACACCGGGCAGCAGGGCGGCCCCCTTGACGTCGCGCAGGGCGCGCGACTGTTGCAGCGCCGCCCGTGCCGACTGGATGCTGGTGTTGGCCTGCAAGGCCTGGGTCACCAGCGAACTCAGCAAGGGGTCGTTGAAGCGCTGCCACCACTGCGCCAGTGACGTCGCGGGCAAAACGCTGGCGTTGCTGCCGGACCAGGCTGCCGGGACTGCGATGTCGGGCACCGGCGGGGTCGTGGGTGACCAGGACGAGCAGCCGCACAAGGCGATGGCGAGTACCGTGGCCAGCGCGGCATGCGTCGCACTGGCGGACGGCCGGCTGCGGGGCCACGGTGATTCGGGTTGTTGTGAGGCCATCGGTTCCTGCAATTCAGAGTGCGTTGGAGTTGCCATTGTGATCCAGACAAATGAATTAGAACTTGTCCGTAAATAACTGAGGGCCGCGTTGGGACGCAATCGGGATGAGTTGTCCGCCAACATTTCGCAGCATGGGCTGCCTGCCCATGCAAGGAATTTGGTGGGCAAATCGCCCGATTTCGACCCAACCCTGTGGGCAAAAGGATTTTCGGGCGGTCTGCTTCGTTACAAAATCAGCCAAGGCAAGCAGCCTTGGCTTGGATTTTGCGCCTCGCATCCCATCCCGAAAATCCATTTGCGCGACCCCCAGTTATTTACGGACAAGTTCTTAATGGCGCAGCTCCGTGAAGGTCAGGTAAAGCCGGCGCCGGACCTGCCGGTCCGCGGCCGATGGCCGCGTCATCCAGAAGCGCGGCAATCTTCCTCATGGTACTCGTCGTCGATGTTGACGTCCCAGATATTCTGCTTCGACTTGACGCCGTTGACGAGGTTCTCCACGGCCAGCCTGGCGGTGAGCATGGAATGGTCCTGGTTGTTGTAGCGGTGCATGCCGTTGCGGCCGATCAGGAACAGGTTTTCAATCGAGTCGGCGTAATCCTTGACGTGCTTGAACTCGTCATAGGTACCGAAATAGGCCGGGTAGGCCTTGGGCATGCGCACCACCACGCCATCGATTGCATCCTGGGTATCGATCAGGTCGATTTTGGCAAGCTCGGCGGCGCCCAAGCGCACCAGGTCGTCGTCCGCCATCTGCCACAAGTCGTCGCCCTCGTTGCAGAAATATTCCAGCCCCAGCCAGATGCTGGACGGGTCCTTGACCAGATAGGGACTCCAATTGTTGAAGACCTGCAAGCGGCCGATACGAACGTCTTTTTCCTGCACGTAAATCCAGTTGTCGGGCGGCAGATGGTTGGCCGAGTCGGACTGCGCATGCGGATGGGATTTCATTTTTTTCAGCAGCAGGCCGACGGTCAGAAAATCACGGTACTGCAGGCCGTTGGCGACCCGCAGCACCTCTTGCGGCGGCGCCGGCGTCATGCCGGCAACCAGATCCCGCACCGGCATGGTGGAGAACAAATAGTCGCAAGGAATGCAAAAAGGTTCTCCGCTGTTCTGATTCACGCCGCAGACGGACACGGCCCGGCCGCTCTCCAGGGCGATGCCGGTGACGCGGTGCTGAAAGCGGATCTCGCCGCCGCCCAGCGTCACTCGGTCGGCCACCGTCTGCCACATTTGCCCCGGTCCGAACTTGGGATAGTGGAAGCGTTCAATCAAACTGGTCTGGGTTTCCTGCTGGCGCGCGGCAGCGGCGCTGCCGTCAACTATTTTTCTTGCCGCATGCCGCAAGGCGGCCCAGATCGAAATCCCCTTGATGCGTTGCGCACCCCATTCCGGGCTGATCCTGTCGCACGGCACGCCCCATACTTTTTCCGTGTAGTCCTTGAAAAAGGTAAGGTAGAGTTCCCGCCCGAAGCGGTTGACGATGAAGTCTTCCAGGTTGCGTTCAGGCGTGCGCGGAAAGAGCGAGACGTAGCCGTAACTGGCGGCGATTTTCAGGAGCCGGGCGGCGCCCAGATTGTGAACGGTGCGGGGATTGAGCTTGATCGGGTAGTCGAAGAAGCGGCGCAGGAAATAGATTCGCGACAGCCGCGAGCGGCTCAGCAGTTGCCGGTCGGGCTGGGCCGGATCGGGCTCGACGGGAAGAATCTCCTGCCACCACTGCGTCACCCAGTCCGACTTGGAAAAGAAGCGGTGGCCGCCGATGTCCATGCGATTGCCCTTGTAGGCGACGGTTTTTGAAATGCCGCCGACGTCCACACTGTGTTCCAGAACGATCGGCTTGATGCCGGTGCGTCTGAGCATTTCCAGCGCGGCGGTAAGACCGGCCGGCCCGGCGCCGATGATGAGGGCGGTCTGCTCAGGCATTGGACTGTTTCAGCGCCGATCTTTTGGCGCCAGGCCCGGCTGAGAAAAGCAATGCCTTGCGGGCACCGAAATTGAACAGCAGGATCAATGTCGCGGCGATCATCTTGGAGCCCAGGTAATGCAGTTGGGCCAGCTCCGTGAAAACCCAGATCAGCGCGGCGTTGAAGACCAGGCCGAGAATTCCGATAAGGGCAAATAGCGCGAACTCGTGCATCCGGTTGTCGACGCTGCGGTGCTCGAATACCCAGCTCACCGACAACGAGTAATTGACGGCAGTACCGGCCAGGAAGGCCAGGGAAGCGGACAGCAGGTAATGCAGATGACCGAATTCCGTCAGCACGTAGAGCAGCGCAAAGTCGTTGATAAAGGCCCCGCCGCCGACCAGAAAGTAGCGGCCAAACTGCGCCAGCAGGCTGTCCGTTGTGAGAGTGATGGAGCGGGCTGAATTCACGAAATCGTCCTGCGGCACGCCGGGACCAAACTGGCCCTCCACTGCGTACCCGTTGCGGACGATTAAATTCAGGGATTGCCGCTTTCGAGATGAGAAATATCAAAGAGCGTCAAGTTCTTAAGGCGCCGCACCACTTTTTCTGCCGGAACCAAGGCTTGTCCAGGTGTCAGCGAAGTTTTGCCGCAGCCAGGCGCAGTCGTACAGATAGAAGCGTTGCGACGCGAGCGGGTCGAAGTACTGTTCCATCACGCCGGCTCCGAAATCCTGCGACAGGACGGCGTAGTCCAGCAGCGGGTCGTGGCACAGATGCAGCAATCCCCCGACACTTGCCACGGGCAGCCCCGACGCATGGCCCCACCAGTCGAACATGCTGTCTTGCGGACCCAGTGCGCGCAGCCGGTCCATGCGCCTTTTCCCCTCGATGGCGGTGCGGCGTGAAAACACGGTGCCGGCCGTTTGCAGGGTCGAGGCGTAATTGGCGCGAGCCAGCGCAAACCAGCTCATGGTGACATCGTTTTCCCAGTACACCAGGGCATCGATCGGGATCTGCCGGGTAAACGACGGGATCGGATCCTGTAGCGCCCGCTGCTCGTAATAGCGTTGCCGCGGGTTGGGCCGGTACCACATCGCCATCGACAGGAACAACAGGAACAAGACGCCCGCCAGCGCGCCAAGATGAACAAATTTCCGCTGATCGGGCGCATACCGCCAGACGGCCAGGAAGAGTCCGATCGCGAGGACTGCGCTGCCGCCACCCGCCAGCAATTCCCTGATCCAGTGGAACGCAAGGCCGACCAGGTGATTGCGCGGGCCGGTCAGCGTCGCCGGCTCGGTAGCGGCGACCAGCCCTGCGTTGGCCAGCCACAAAACCGCAAGCAGCAGCGCCATCAGGTACAGCAGCCGGATGGCGGTTCCTGAGAAGGCTATTTCCTTGCCTGAGCGCGCCTGCCGGATGAACAGGGCGGCGCACAGCAGGGCCAGCACGCCACCGGCGCTATCGAGGGTCACGCTGGCGGCGAGAAAGCCCAACAGAAGAACGCGATAGACCTCGCCGCGCTGCCAAAACCGGGCCACCAGCCCGGCGGCGGCGATATAGGAAAACAGCTGGACCAGCCAAAGCGAGCGCCATGGCTGGAGTTGGATCAGCAGGGCATTGTGCAACAGCGATGTGCCAAGCCAGGTCAGCAGCAGGGCGCTGCCGCCGACCAGCAGACCGGCCAGGAAGACGCGCCGCTGCGCGTCCTGGGTCGCGAGGCCCGCGGTGGCCAGCAGACTGAAGGAAAGCAGAACCCGGTTCAGCCAGTCCTCGGGCCTCCAGCCGTCCCAGAAAACAAACGGTGACCTGGCAAACGCCTGTTCAAACCACTGTGGGTCCATGCCCAGCAGCAGCCGGTCGAAGGGTGCAACGGCGAGAAATACCAGGCCAGACAGCAAGGCGAGTCCGACCGCGGCAGCACCCAATACCACCCTGGGGCGTTTCATGGCAGCATGAAAACCGACCCAGCCGGCACCGGCCAGTGCCATCAGGGGGTGCATCGCAAAAGCGGCACTCAGCGTCGCCAGCGCGGCCAGTCGTTTTCCCCTGAGCATCATGGCCAGCGACAACAGCGTCAGGCCTTCCGCAATCAGCCTTGGCGTGAGAAAAGACTCGGCATAGCGCAACAGGTCGGCAGAGCCGCCATAGCCGCGCGGCATGGCCACAATCAGGGTCAGCCCGAGCCAGAACGGGAAGCCTTGCAGCAGGCTGCCCAGCAGCCATGCCGCCGCGCCCAGCCACAGCAGGTAGGCGGCGAGCTGCAGGGTAATGGCCGCCGCGTGCAGGCCCATCAGAGAAATCAGCGCTGCGTAGAGCGGACTGAAAAAAGTGTAGTCGTCCTGCGAGCCGGAGAAGAAAAAGAGGTCCTTGGCATACGCATCCGGGCGCAGCCGCGAAAGCGCCTGCAGCGCATACAGCCGGCCGTCGTGCCAGATGCCTTCCCAGGGATGGGAAAACAGCCATATTCCGAGCAGCAGAAGACTGACCAGAACAGCCCGCTGCACCGTCCCGACAGCTGGCTGCCGCGTTTCCGGCCGGGCTGCATTCATGGCCTGCCCGCCATCGGTTTCGACATGGCGCACTGCCGATACTTGGTCGTCACGTTGTGCCCCCTGGACGGTTGAGACAGCTGTCATGGTAGTCGATGCGCTGCGACCAGGAAGGTGTTGCCCGAGGCCGCAGCGCACAGGACCGAATTGCCCGACCCAAGCGCGCGACTGTGCCGCAAAAGCAAATCGATGCCGATGTTGATTGTTATCAACAGCGCATGGGGTGGTGCGATGCACGATGCCTCCCAAGCAGAGACGGGTTCGTGTCCCTTTAACCGAAGCAAGTTTGATTCTTCTGTACAGGTACCCGGTCGGTCGCTTGGTCGGGTATCACCGGCTTCTGCTTATCGGTCAGTTGCCCAAGGGGGTGGCTGGTTTGTCAACTGGACTGGAGATTCATCATGAACAAGGCTTTTCTTGCAACCCGCAAATTCCTGGGCGACGAAGAGGGCGTAACCGCCATCGAGTATGGCCTGATCGCCGCGTTGATCGCGGTCGCCGTCATCGCCACGGTTTACCTGGTGGGACAGGAACTGGATTCGGTGTTCAAAAAAATCAAGACCTGTCTCACGACGCCGGCGAGTTGCGGTTCGTGACGCGGTCGCGCGCTTGACTGGTCCGGCAGCGACCTTGCCCCTTGCGGGCAGGGTTGTTGCAGGTTCTTGAACGTCGGTTCTTGTGCGAGGCTTGGTGTGCATCATGAATCAGGTTTTTTCTGTCGCCTGCGGATTTCTGCGTGACGAAGATGGCGTGACGGCCATCGAGTACGCCCTGATTGCCGCCATCATCGCGGTGGCCGTCACGGTCACCGTGTTACTGCTCGGGCAACAGGTGCATGCCTTCTTTCTGGAACTCAAACAGTGCTTCGACGCCCCCGCGAGTTGCCGAACTTGACACCATCACCGGCCAGCAAGGAGTTTCCAAGTGCATCCCGACATCACCCCGGCAACCTGGCAACTGTGGTGCCTTGCGCTACTTGCCCTGGCCATGCTGATCGCAGTGGAGGCCGATACCCGCGAGCGGCGCATCCCCAACGTGCTGGTGCTGCTGATGCTGGGTGCCGGTGTGACCCTCAATGTGCTGGGACCGGACAACGGCCGTGCCGGTCTGTTCAGCCATTTCCCCGGGGCCTTGGGGCTGAGCGGTGCCGTGCTGGGCGCCGCCATCGGCCTGCTCGCATTCTTGCCTCTGTATGGGCTGCGTGCCATGGGGGCGGGCGATGTCAAGCTGATGGCCGCCGTGGGCAGTTTTGTCGGCCCCATGGAGGCACTCAATCTGGCCCTGAGCATTCTGGTCATGGGCGGCGTGCTGGCAGTGGCACGCATGCTGTGGAGCGGCAAGTCCCGCCTGGTCCTGAGTAACGTCAGACTGGCACTTGGCAGTCTGGGGCGTGGCGCCGCGCCAGGTTTTGATCCGGCTACCCAGTCTGCCGACCGCATGCCTTACGCCCTGGCCTTTGCCAGCGGTTTGGCGCTCTACAGCTATTGGCGCCTGACCGGTGGCGCAGCGTTCATCGGCTACTGATTTTGACCTTCACAAAAAAACCAGCCCACTGCCATGCAAGCCGAACCAACACTGTTTCGCATCGCGCCTCGTCCGGCAGCGCCGGTTCGCATCGAGTGGGCGTGGAAGATTTATTTTGGCGTCGGCGATGCGCCGCAAAAAGTTGTTCGGAACAACGGAACTTAGGAGTGTGAAAAATGAGAAGCACACGTGCAATTGTCATGATCCTGTTATCTCTGGTAGCAGGGGTCGCGGCGGTCATTCTGGCCGCGCGCTGGGTTGGACAGCAAGCCGCTCAAAACACGACTCCGGTCGTTGTCGCGTCGAACGATCTTGAACCCGGCGTACCGCTGACGGCGGTGATGCTGCAGCAGGCCCCCTGGCCAGCCAGCGCGGTACCGGCCGGCGCTTTCGTGGATCTGAAAAAACTCGAAGGCCGGGTGGTTTTGTCCCAGGTGTTCAAGGGTGAGCCTGTGCTGGAGCCCAAACTGGCGCCGCTGGGCACCAAGGGCGGCCTGCCGTCCCTTATTCAAAATGGCAAACGGGCCATCAGCGTCAAGGTCAATGAAGTCGTCGGCGTCGCCGGTTTCGCCCTGCCCGGCAGCTTTGTCGATGTCATGGTCCATATCTCGGACAACAGAAACAAGCCGGTGTCGAAGATCGTGCTGAACCGGATCCTGGTACTGGCGGTGGCGCAGGAGGCCAACCGTGACGAGACCAAGCCCAAGGTGGTCAATGCCGTCACGCTGGAGGTAACGCCCGAGCAGGCCGAAAAAATCGACCTGGCGCGCAGCATTGGCGCCTTATCCCTGGTGCTGCGCAATCCGATCGACAGCAAGGAGACGCTGACCGTCGGCGTGCAGCGTGAGGACTTGCTGGGCAAGGAAGCGGTGGTGCCGGTCGTGGCGGCCGCAGTATCGAGCGTGGCATCGGCGCCAGCAGCATCAACAGCGCCGCGCCGCGTCATCAAGGCCCGCCCGCCAGTCGCAGCCGCGTCGCGTCCGGTGCCCCCCGCCACCGTCAACGTCGAGGTGATCCGCGGTGTGCAAAAAGCCAATTCCGAATTCTGATTTCGAAGGAAGCCAAAATGAATACAGCATCACAAACCCGCCACGCCACCGTGACCCCGCGTCGCCAAGCCCGCTCCGTTGGCTGGCGTGTCGAAATGCTGGCCAGCGCCTGCCTGCTGGCCGCCAGTGTGGGTCTGGGCTTGGCGGCCCCGGCGCAGGCGCAAAGCCAGGCGCCAAAGGCAACGGTCATCAAGGGCACCAGTGCCGTGACCGGTCCTGTCGCCCCTGTCACCAGCACCGAGTTTGCCACTGTCGGCACCGCGCTGGAACTGACCATCGGCAAATCCACGCTGATGCGCATTCCGTCCCCGATCGAGCGCATTTCGGTCGGTAACCCCAGCATTGCCGATGTATCGCTGATCAGCCCGGTCGAGATCTACCTGTTGGGCAAGAACTCCGGTTCGACCAATCTGGTGATCTGGCGCAAGGGCGGGGCCACCACAGCGATCGATGTCAACGTCAGCATCGACGCCGAACGGATGGAAAAAAAGCTGCGCGACTTGCTGCCGGATGAAAAAGGCATCCGGGTTCGCCCGGCCGCCGACTCGGTGATCCTGACCGGCGTGGTTTCCAGTGCCATGAAGGCCAAGAATGCCGAAGACATCGCCAATGCCTTTGTGCGTGACATCAACAAAAACCTGATTCTGCCGGTCACCGCCGGGGATGCCAAGGCCAAACCAGGAACCACCCTTTCGGTGGGAGCGGGCGGTGGAGGCGGGGGCGAGGGTGGCGCCAAGGTGGTCAACCTGTTGCAGGTGGCGCAGGCGCAGCAAGTCATGCTGGAGGTGAAGATCGCCGAAGTCAGCAAGACCTTGATCGACAAATTGGGCGCCAGCGTGGCCATCCGGCGCACTGGCAACGGCGGTGAAAACGTGTTCTCCCTGTTGTCCGACTTCCTGAGCAAGGGTGGCGGTTTGATGGAAGCCCTGAATGTCGGGAAAACTGCCTTGAATGTGGATGGCCAGAACGACGATGGCCTGGTGCGCATACTGGCCGAGCCCAACATCATGGCGGTCAGCGGTCAGTCCGCCAGCTTCCTTTCGGGTGGAAAAATCTACATCCCGGTGTCCCAGTCCACGGCCGCCGGTGTCGGCGGATCCGCCATCACACTGGAAGAGAAGGAGTTCGGTATCGGCGTGCGTTTCACGCCTACCGTGCTGGACGGCACACGCATCAATCTCAAACTGCTGTCCGAGGTGTCCGACCTGTCGCAAGTCGGCTCGCCCTTCACTTCGGTCAACGGCACGACGTCCATTCTTCCTTCTCTCACAGTGCGCCGGGCCGATACCACGGTGCAACTCAATGACGGCCAAAGCTTCGTCATCGCGGGACTGATCAAGAACAATTCGACGACGGCGATCAAGCGTTTCCCGGGTCTGGGCGAAGTGCCGGTGCTGGGCGCCTTGTTCCGCAGCAGCGAATTTCAGAAGGATCAGACCGAATTGCTTTTCGTGATCACGCCGCGTCTGGTCAGACCGTTGGCGCAAGTCCCGCTTTTGCCCACCGGCAACCATGTTGAACCGAACCGGACCGATGTCTTCCTCTACGGCAATGTGGAAGGTTCGGCAGCGGCACCTGCCGCAAAACAGTAAAGGAAAAATGATGAACAAGATCATGCTCACATTGCTTCTCGGCGTGATGGCCGGTTGCGCGTCGGTGGCTCCGAATTACGAAGCCAAATTTGGCGACGCCGTGCGCTCCGCCCGGCAGGCCCAAACCTTGAATCCGGCGACGCCGGCCAACCAGGACCCGGTGCTGGGGCTGGACGGCAAGGCCGCGGTCAGCGCCCAGGAACGCTACCAGGATTCCTTCAAGGCGCCGCCCAAAACGTTTGAAGTCATCAACACGACCGGCACTCAGTAGGGCCGTGGTTTGACACCTTGCCGACGATTCGAGCGCACATCATGAAGCAGCGCCATCCTCCGTACGGCCAGCAGCGCCAGCGCGGTGCGGTGGTGCTGGTGTTCGGCCTGACGCTGGTGATACTGATCGCCTTTGCCGGCGTGGCGCTGGATCTGGGGCGCTTCTTTGTCGTCAAGACCGAGCTGCAAAATGCAGTGGATGCCTGTGCCCTGTCGGCGGCGTCGCAGTTGAACAACGACAGCAATGCGGTGACCCGGGCGCTGGCCTACGGTCGGGTTTTTTCGACCGGCGGCACCGGCAATATCGAGGTCATCAAAAACAAGGCCAATTTCCAGAGCCGGGTGCTGGACCCCAATCTTCTCGAGATCACCTTTGGCACCAGCAATGGTCCCAATGACAACAGCAACTACAAGAGCGCGACCGACGCCGATCCGAAAGCGGTGCAATTCGTTAAGTGCAATTACCCCTTGTCCGGCTTGCCGATCTACTTCATGCAGGTCCTCAACCTCCTGGGGCTGGGTCCGTTCACCACCCAGACTGTCAGCGCCATGGCGGTGGCGACCCGTGAAGCGCCCCTGGCATCCTGCATCCCCGTTGCCGCCTGCTCCGCCGCCGGAGGCAGTGCCTCCAATAACTTTGGCTACAACGTTGGCGATTGGATCACGGCGTACGACGGCACGCCCTATATCACCGGACACTTCGGCTGGATTGATTTCAATCCCCCTGCGGGTGGCGCTGCCGAGGTCAAAGCCATTCTGGCCGGCAATAAACAGTGCAATATCGCCCAGATCGGGGATCCGGTGGGCCAGAACGGCAACCTGGACACACTGCAGGAGGCGTGGAATTCCCGCTTTGGCCTGTACTGGAACGAAAGCGGGACGGGCGGGCACTACACCACCGTTGAGGCGCCGCCCGACAAGACCGGCTTCGCCTACTCCAACACCAAGGCCGATGGTACTGCCGGTGGCGGCAATTGGCCCAGCGGACGTGATGCCTACTCCGGCAGTTCCTCGGTTCCGGGTCAGCTCAACTTCGTTGAAGCGCGCGCCGTGAATAGGCCCTATCAGCCGGTCAATAACCCGGATCTTTCGGTTCCGATCGGCATCGATGTGCACCAGTTCAAATACATCATAGACAGCGCGACCGATCTCAACACACTGGGCCGCGCCGATCGCCGGATGGTCGCCGCCCCGGTGGTGGATTGCGGTCTATGGAACTCGTCTCCGGGTCAAAGTTCGCCCATACTGGGTTGGGCTTGCGTGCTGATGCTGAGCCCGATAGGGCATGCCCTGCCGCATTATTCGGAAGCGGGATCGGACACCGCCAAACTGGAGTTCCTTGGCTTGGCCAGCGGCTCCGGCAACCCCTGTTCCGGCGGGGCGGCGTATACCGTCGCACCGGTACTGACGCAATGAGAACCAGCATGAAACCCGGCAAACAAAGAGGCGTCGCGGCGGTCGAGTTGGCGCTGATCATCGGCCCCATGCTGATCCTGGTTTTTGGCATCACCGAACTGGGCCGCGCGCTTTACCAGTACAACGCACTGGTCAAGGCCACGCGCGGCGCCGTGCGCTACCTGGCGCAACAGGATCTGGCCAATCTTTCGGCCGGGGATCGCGGCGTGGTTTACGACAGAACCAAGGCGCTGGCCGTCTGCGGCGCCCTGGCGTGCGGCAGCAAGCAGCCCCTGGCCCCCGGCCTGAGCACCAGCAAGGTCAGCCTGTGCGACTACCTGACCTGTGCCGCCACCCACAAGAGCGTCCTGACCGGGCAGGGCTCGGTGGACCTGGTGAGCGTCACGATAGGTGGCAGCGACGTCCAGGCCTTCCGATTCACCTCGCTGATGCCCTGGGTGGTGCCCGACGTCAGCTTCTCCGCCATCAAAACGACCATGGCGTCGCGCTACAACTAGCCGGGCTCATCATGCGCACGCCTTCATTTCCACTCTGCTCAAGCCGCTCACCGCGGCGGCGACAAGGCGGCATGGCGATAGTCGAATTTGCCTTGGTGGCGCTGCTGGTATTTTTTCCGCTGTTGCTGGGAATCATGGAATTTGGCCGCTGGCTTTTTACCTTGAATGCCGCCGCCGAGGCGACGCGCGTGGGAGCGCGGCTGGCCGTGGTGTGCGGCAACTCCGCCACTGACATTGCCAGGATCAAGGAAAGAATGCGTTTTTTTGTCGGTACCGTGCGCAGTGACCAGATCAGCATCACCTACCTGCCCGATGGGGGCGCGGGCTGCAACACCGACTGGACAGCCGATGCCGCCAATCGCTGCGAAAGCGTCAGCGTTGAATTGAATGGCGCGACTTTCAAGCCGCTGATTCCGTATTTTGGCGTGCCGCTCCAGATACCGCCATTTACCACCACCTTGACGCGTGAATTCATGAAGAGCGCCGGCAACCCGGTGTGCCCGTGACGGCCGGGAACCACTTCAGCAAGCACAAAGAACCGCACCATGACCATCAAAGTAACAGCCATCTGCAGCTCCGAGGCAACTCTTGCCGCGCTGGATGCCCCCGATCCGGCGCGCACCGGAATGGTGTTCACCGCCCAAACCGGCTCGGTGCACACGCTGGCCAGCGTGCTGCTGAGGGACCACCCCGATGTGGCGCTGCTGGAACTCCCGGAGGCTGACGAGCAGGCGATGGAGTTGATCGAAGTGGCCCTGATCAAGGAACCGGGCGCGCACATTGTGCTGGTCAGCCCGGACCGCTCGGTGGAATTCATGAAGCGCGCCATGCGCGCCGGGGTGCGTGAAGTGGTGCCCGCGCCCCTGACGCCGAAGATTGTGCGGCAGTCGATCGCCAACCTTCATCGGGAGTTGTTGGGCAAGGTGCTGGCCATGGTTCCGGCCAAAGGCGGCGCCGGGGCCACCTTTCTTGCCACCAACCTGGCCTACGCCTTGTCCAGACAGGGTAAGCGCGTGGCGGTGCTCGATCTCAACCTGTACTTTGGCGATGCGGCCATATTCCTGGGCGACAAGAAAGTCGTCTCCAGCCTGGTCGATCTGGCACGCCAGTCGCAGCGCCTGGACTCTTCCCTGCTCAACTCCAGCATGATCAAGGTGAGCGAAAGTCTGCATTTGCTGGGTGCCTCCGAATCGCCGGAGGATGCCAGCGAGGTTTCGACCGCGGCGGTCGAAAGAATCATCGAGCTGGCCCGTTGCAGCTACGACTTCGTGCTGCTGGACGTCAGCGCCACGCTGGATCAGATCGCCATCAAGGCACTGGATATGGCCGACACCATCTACCTGACGCTGCAACTCAATCTGCCCTTTGTTCGTGCCGCCAAGGACATGGCCGCGGTGTTCCGGCAACTGGGCTATTCCAGCGAAAAATTGAGCGTCATCGTGAATCGCTATGAGAAGGGCGACACGATCAGTCTGGGGGATGTGGAAACGGCCACCCTGCTGAAGATTGGCCGGACCATTCCGAACAGCCACATCGCGGCCAGTGCGTCGGTCAATCAGGGCATTCCGATACTCCAGATGGCGCCGCGCGATCCGGTGACCCGGGCCTTGCTGGCCTGGGCGCAGGAGCTTGCGCCGGGCGCGGTGGAGCCGAACAAGGGCTGGTGGCAACAACTGATGAGCCCTTCGTCATGAACGCGCCATCCATTTAGCAAAACAATGAAAGAGCAAACATCATGAGCTTGCGAGATCGGAAACCAGACCCCAGGAGCGTTTCGAAGCCGGTTGATTTCGGCACCGAATCGCGTTTGTCCGCGACGCCGGAATACTATCAACTCAAGGCCAAGTTGCACGGTCAACTGCTGGGCCGCATCGACCTCGAGGTGCTGGGCAACATGGCGCCGGAGAGGCTGCGCGAGGAACTGGGTACCCTGGTCGAGAAGTTGCTGTCGGAGTCCGGCGTTGCGCTGAACGCGACGGACCACGCCAAGATGATCCAGGACATCCAGAATGAAGTGATGGGTTTGGGCCCACTGGAGCCCTTGCTGGCGGATGCCAGCGTGTCCGATATTCTGGTCAATGGCCCCGGCAAGGTGTATGTGGAGCGGCATGGTCGCATCGAGTTGACGGACGTTGTTTTTTCCGATGCCAATCACCTGATGAAAATCATCGACAAGATTGTCTCGCGCATCGGACGCCGCATCGACGAGTCAAGCCCCATGGTGGATGCCCGTCTGCCGGACGGTTCGCGCGTGAATGCCATCATTCCGCCGCTGGCACTCGATGGCCCGCTGCTTTCGATTCGCCGCTTTGCCGTCGTGCCGCTGCGCCTGGAAGATCTGGTCCTGAACAAATCCCTGACGCCGGAACTCGGGCAGTTGCTGGTCGGCATGGTGCGCGCCAAGATGAACATCCTGATTTCAGGCGGTACCGGCAGCGGCAAGACCACCTTGCTCAACGTACTGTCCGCTGCCATTCCGGCCAATGAACGCATCGTCACGATCGAGGATGCGGCCGAACTGCAATTGCAGCAGCCGCATGTGGTCCGGCTGGAGACGCGGCCGGCCAACATCGAAGGCAAGGGCGAAGTCAATCAGCGCGCCCTGGTGCGCAACAGTTTGCGCATGCGCCCCGACCGCATCATCGTGGGCGAGGTGCGCGGCGTCGAGGTGGTGGACATGTTGCAGGCCATGAACACGGGCCATGAAGGCTCCATGACCACGGTGCACGCCAACTCTCCGCGCGACTCCCTGACCCGGCTGGAAAACATGGCCGGCATGGGCGGCATGACCATTCCTCCCAAGGCGATGCGCCAGCAGATCAGTTCCGCCATCATGGCCGTGATCCAGATCTCCCGTCTGACCGACGGCCGGCGCAAGCTGATCAGCCTGCAGGAAATCGCCGGCATGGAGGGCGACATCATCACCATGCAGGAAATCTACGGTTTCACGCAGACCGGCGTTGCCGCCGATGGCACGGTGCTGGGCCATTTTGGCGCCACCGGAGTGCGACCCAGGTTCATGGGCCGGCTGCGGGCCTACGGCATCAGCGTGGCCGACGAGACCTTCGATCAATCCCGCACCTACGAGTAATGCCATGACACGGAGTTACGCTGTCTTTGTGGTCCTCGGATTTCTGGCCGTGGTGCTGTTGATCGAGGGTGTCTTCATGTTGTGGACCGACACCACCAGCCCGGAGGTGAAACGCATCCGCCAGCGCCTGCGCATGATGACCGTGGGCCACCATCGCGCCTCCGACGTGACCCTGCTGAAACAACGTTTGTTGAGTGCCTCGCCGCGACTTCAGGCCTTGCTTGTGCGTTTGCCGAAAACCCAGCAACTCGATCGTTTGCTGCTGCAGACCGGCTCCACCGCCACGGTCGCGCGCTTGTTGACTGCCTGTCTGTTGCTGGCCTTCGGCGGCATCCTGCTGGGCGTGACGCTGAGCTGGGCCTGGCCCTTGATGCTGTTGGCGGCGTTGCTGCTGGCCGTGCTGCCGGTGCTGCGTCTGCTGTGGCTGCGCGCCCGTCGGGTCAACCAAATTGGCGCTCAGCTGCCCGATGCGCTGGACATGATCAGCCGCGCCTTGCGCGCCGGTCATGCCTTCCCGGCGGCACTGTCGATGGTGGGAGAGCAGGCGCAGGAACCGATTGCCAGCGAGTTCAAGGCTACCTTCGACGAGATCAACTTCGGCCTTTCGACCCAGGCCGCATTGAAGAATCTGGCGCTGCGGGTTCCGATCCCCGACCTGCGCTACTTTGTGCTGGCGGTGGTGATCCAGCTTGAGACCGGTGGCAATCTGGCGGAACTGCTGAGCATGCTGGCCAACTTGATGCGCGAACGGTTCAAGTTGTTTGGCCGGATTCGGGTGCTGGCAGCGGAAGGAAAGTTGTCCGCCTACATCCTTACCGCGCTGCCCTTTTGCGTGGCCGGAATGATCCAGATCGTCAACCCCGGCTACCTGAGCGTCTTGTTTGTCGACTCGGTGGGAATCCGCCTGGTGATCACGGCCCTGGTGATGATGATTTTGGGGATTATTGTGATGTGGCGAATTATCGATATTCGCGTCTAAGGAGCACACATGCAAACCTTCATTCTCGCCATCGTCTTCCTGTCAACGGTGGGACTGGTGCTCGGGATAGGCCTGTGGCTGACCCGCGATCAGGCCTTGGGTCGGCGCCTGGAAGATCTCAAGGACCACGCCACCTCTCTTGACAATACGGTGCAGGCAGGCGAAGAGTGGCGCGCCAAGGTGGCCAAGATCGCGGCGCCGATGGCCTGGCTGTCGATACCCAAAGAGGGCTGGGAGTCATCCAATTTCCGCGTCCGCTTCATGCATGCCGGTCTGCGCGGACCGGGCTGGCCGGTAATCTTCTTCGGTCTGAAAACATTCCTCACGCTGGCCGTGCCGGGCCTGTACCTGGCCTATCGCGGCATGGTCGGTGCGACCTCCGCAACCCAATTCACCGTGGCTACCCTGTTGCTGCTGGCGGGGCTGGGTTATTACTTGCCCAACCTGGCCTTGATGTTGAGGATTCACGGGCGACAACGTGAGTTGCAGGAAGCGTTGCCCGATGCCGTGGACCTGATGCGGGTCTGCGTGGAAGCCGGGCTGGGGCTGGATGCCGCGATGAACCGTGCCGGCGAGGAAATGGATTTGCGCAGCCACGCCTTGGGCGACGAACTCAGGCTGGTGGCGCTGGACCTGCGGGTCGGCTCGACGCGCGAGCGTGCCCTGCAGAATTTCGCCTTGCGCACCGGGGTGGACGATGTGGCCACCTTCGTCACCATCTTGCTTCAGTCGGAACACTTTGGCACCAATGTGGCCGAGTCCCTGAGGATCCTCTCCGACACCATGCGGGTGCAGCGCCAGGTGCGCGCCGAGGAGCGGGCGGCCAAGATTCCGCTGAAGCTTTTGTTCCCTTTGATATTTCTCATATTTCCGTCCTTGTTTGTGGTCTTGATGGGACCCGCCGTGATCAGCATTTACCGGGTCTTGCTGCCAACCATGACCGGTGTTCATTGAAACTGTTTGGAGGATGTCATGAAGCCTTGCGTCAAAGTCTTATCGGCCCTGTCGACCGCCTCGCTGCTGGCTTGTTCCCAGTTGTCGTTGGCCCCCACGCTGGGGGCGCCAGTAGCCGGCCCGGCTGCCGGCACGCCAGCGCTGCCTGGCGCGCAGCCGCTCGCCAACGGCGCGCGCCCGGTGTCGGCTGTGGAAGGGCTTTTTGCCCTGGGCCGCTCGGCCCACAATGCCGGTGACCTGGTACTGGCGGAACAGTGGTACACGCAGGTTCTGGCCATGCAGCCTTCGCACCTTGGCGCCCTCAACTCGATGGCCGTGATTTACGCGCAGACGCAGCGCAGCGACCAGGCGCTTGAATTCTTCAAACGGGCGTTGGAACTTGATCCGCAAGCCGCCTACGTGCACAACAACCTGGGCTACGCCTTGTTGCTGGCCGGCCGACTGGCCGAGGCCGGATCGGAACTGGCCCGCGCGTATGAGTTGAATCCGTCGAGTGCCCAATCGCGCCAGAATCTTGAGTTGCTGGCCCGTGCCACCGAGGCTGCTGCGCCAGGCCCGCAATTGGTGGCGGTGGCCAAGAACGTCTATGAATTGCGTGATGCGCCGGCGGCGCGGCCAGTGCCCATGCAGGCTGCGGCGCCCATGCCGGTCGCAGTGCCCATGCAGGTGGCAGTGCCGACGCCGGTCGCAGTATCCACGCCGGTGGCAGTGCCCATGCAGGTGGCAGTGTCCATGCCGGTCGCGGCGCCCATGCAGGTGGCAGTGTCCATGCCGGTCGCGGCGCCCATGCAGGTTGCAGTGCCGACGCCCGTGGTGGCACCCCTACCGGTGGCAGCGCCCATGCGGGTAGCGGTGTCCACGCCGGTCGCGATGCCCATGCAGGCCGCAGTGTCCATACCAGTGGCAGCGCCCATGCAGGTGGCAGCGACGGTCAAGGAACTGGCCCCCGGCACTTCCCTGCAAGGTGTCCGGATCGAGGTCTCCAACGGTGTCGGTATCCGCTATCTGGCCCGGCGCACGGCGGAGCGGCTGGCGCAAACGGGCTGGGTGACGGCGCGTTTGACCAATCAACCGCGCTTCCGGCAGGCGACAACCGAAATCCAGTTTGTGGCCGGACAAAAAGAGGCGGCACAGGCGCTGTCGGCGCAACTGCCGGTGAGCGTCAGAACGGTGGCCTGCGGCGGTCTGGTCAGAAACCTTCAGATGCGGCTGGTGCTGGGTCACGATCTGGTCGGCAAAACCCTTGTTGCCTGGCTCGACTCCGGCAGCCAGACCCCAGTGGCACTGGCTGGCGCCGACGGCTGGCGCTTCAGCGCCAACCCGGCTTTGGGCTGGCTCTTTGAATCGGCCGGTTGATTGGTTCGAAATTGAGAAATCGCAATCGCCTTGTTTTTGAAAATACTAGCCTACTGCTTGACGAGTCTTTGATTCCGGGCTGTGGCGGCGCGGTTTCCACCGAGATCTTATGTAAGGAACAATCGTGAAAACATATGCGATAAAACTTCTCAGCACCTCCGCGCTCCTGATCGCAGTGGGCCTCCTTGGCGGCTGCGGTGGCGGCGGTGATCTCGCCGTCTGTGGCAGCGGCATTGCCAAAGTGAATACCTTGCTGGACCCGGGCGGCTGCGCTTCCAGCACCACCCCCACGGGGGCTGCTGCCACTGCGCTGGCGTCGCTCACACTGTCGTTGACCGACGCGTCGGGCGCGGCCATCACGGCGGTTTCTCCCGAGCATGCGGGAACACTGCAGGCCCTGGTGAAAAACAGCCGGGGCGCCGCCGCGCCGAATGTCGCGGTCACCTTTACCAGCACTGACAAGACGGGCACATTTGTGCCAGCCTCCGGCACCGCCCTGACCGACGCCAGCGGCGTGGCGCGCGTGGGCCTGCCGGCAGGCACGCAAGCCGGCGCCTTCACCGCCACGGCCAACGCTGCCGGCGGCAGCACGACGGCCATGGGAACGGTCGGCTATACGGTGACGTTTCCGACGCTCACGCTGAGTGCGCTGGGCATCGCGCCGGCGACGCTATCCGCGGGCGGCAACGCCAGCATCAGTGTCACGGTGTTGAGTGATTCATCGCCCTATGCGCCGCCGCTGTCGGTCGCCTTTACCTCGCCCTGCATCACGGCCGGCAAGGCCAGCATCGGCTCACCGGTGCTGACGCAAAGCGGGGTGGCGACCGCCAGCTACACCGACAAGGGCTGTGGCGTGGCCGATGTCATTACCGCTTCCGTGGCGCTGGGTGGTGTCAGCGTGACACGAACGGGAACCCTCACGGTGCTTCCGGCAACCGCCGGTTCCATCAAATTCGTATCCGCGGACACGACCAACATTGCGCTCAAGGGAGCCGGTGGCTTCGGACGCCAGCAGTTCTCGACCCTCAAGTTCGAGGTTTCCGACAATACCGGGAACAAGGTGGCTGGCAAGCTGGTGGACTTCGTGTTCTCCGACTCCAACGCTGCGTCGACGGTGGGTGGCCTGACACTCAATCCCAGCTCCGCCACGTCCGCTGCCGACGGCACGGTGACGACGCTGGTTACGGCGGGAACGATACCGACCTCGGTGCGCGTCGTCGCCACGGTGCATGGCACGACGCTGACAACCCTGTCCAATATCCTGGTGATTTCCACCGGCGTGCCGGATCAGCGGCACTTCTCGCTGGCCACCGAAACCGGAAACTGCGAAGGCCGGGACTTCGACCAGGCCTGCAGCATCGTCACGGCGACTTTGGGCGATCATTTTGGCAACCCTGTGCCGGATGGGACGGCGGTGAACTTCAGCGCCGAAGGGGGTGTCATCGATGCCTCGTGCATCACAGGCTCCGCCGCCGTCACGCCGACCGGTCAGACCACCAACTCCAAAGTCGGCCCGGGTTCGGGCAGCTGCAGTGTTGTGCTGAGGTCGAGCAACCCACGGTCGGCGAACGGGCGCGTCACGGTTCTTGCCTATGCTTTGGGCGAGGAAAATCTTTTCGATGCCAACGGCAACAATGTGTACGACAGCGGCGATAGCTTCACCGACAAGAGCCCCGACATCTTCCGGGACGACAATGAAAACGGCGCCTGGACCGCCGGCGAGCCGTGCATCGGACCCAACAGCAACAGCAGTTGCAGCACGCCTGGCGATGGTATCTACAACGGGGTGCTGCGCAATCCGCAACTGCCCAGCGCACAGACCTTGTATGTTTCAGGCCAACTGGTGCAGATATTTTCCGGCAGCTTTGCCAACATAAGCTTCAATCCGTCGCCGCTGCTGTGCACGGTGGGCAGCACGGTGGATGTTCAGGTGAGCGTTACCGACCAGATTGGCAATATCATGCCGGCCGGCACGACCATCGCTTTCAACACGGTCTTTGGCGGCGGGGTCGCCACGGCGGGCGTGTTCCCCGCCGGCGTTACGGTCCGCAACGTTCCTCTTGCCGTGGGCGAAACACTGCCGGTCCCGGTCTATCCGGTGACGCTGGCCTGTGCCGGTAGCGGGAAACTGTTTGTCACGGTCACCACGCCAAGAAAGATTGAAACCACTGCCAGCGTGCCAATCAATTAGGACGCGGCCGGGGTTTTCAGAGATCGACGAAATAGCTGGCGGCAGCGGCGTCGATCGCTTCGTTGCTCAGGTCCGGCACCTGGTGCATGAAGCGGGCGCGGTCGATGATGTGCTCCATCAGATCCCGGGGGTGGCTGCCGACAAAGGGCCGCCCCTTGGCGCGGTAATAGGTTTTCACCAGATAGTCGGCCGCCCGCGGCACATAGTGCAGACCTTGAATCTCGCAGACGCGCCGGAGAATTTCCAGAAACTCGTCCTCGGTCTGATGCGGTACCTGGATCTTGTGGCGGATGCGCCGCAAGAAGGCTTGATCAACCAGTTCGCCGGGGCTCAGGTTGGTACAGAAGATGGTGATCTGATCGAACGGGACTTCCAGCTTCTTGCCGTTATGGAGTTGCAGGAAATCGGTTCCCCGCTCCAGCGGGACCATCCAGCGATTGAGCAACTGGCGCGGCGGGACTTGTTGCCGGCCGAAGTCGTCCAGGATGAAGACGCCGTTGGCGGCCTTCATGTGCGCCGGGCATTCGTAGAACTTGCTGATCGGGTCGTACTCCAGATTCAGGCCGTCCAGCGTCAGTTCGCCACCCACCATCACCACCGGGCGATGGCACAGGCACCAGCGGGGGTCGTGCTTGAAATCGGATTCCAGGTCGAGCGGCGCATTGGCATCGCGCTTGTCCCCGTCGACGGTCATGTGGATGGCCGGATCGAAGACGCGGATGATCTGGCCATCGACTTCGATCGCATGGGGAATGTAGATGTCTCCGGCAAGCGCCCGGCCCAGCGCTTCCGAGATCGATGATTTGCCGGTACCGGCGGGGCCGTAGAGAAAGATCGAGCGGCCCGAATTGAAAGCCGTCCCCAACTGCTCCAGCAGTGTCTTGCTGATGACCAGCTGGCTCATGGCCTGCTTGACCCAGTCGGCGTCGACCTCGATTTGCCTGACCGTTTGATGCGCCACCATCAGGCAGTAGGGCCGCAGCGGCACCGGAGCCGGCCCGGTGTACTGCGATTGTTGCAGTGCTTTTTCCGATCTTTCCCGGCCCTGGGCGGTCAGTTCAAAGACATAGCTGAGCCGGCTGTAGCTGCCACCCGAGCGCACGGCGATCAAGTGGTCGGTCTTGGCCAGCTCCGCCAGTTCATCGACGACCCCCAGCGGCAGGCAAATCTTGTGCGACAAATCCTTCAGCGAGAACACGCCGCCTTCGAAGTAGACGATCTTCAGCATCAGATCGACCAGGAAGGTATCGGACAAGCCGGTTTCGACCACTTTTCGCGGCACCGGAGGCACGCTGTGGAACAGCCGGTTGAGATCGTCGGCGCTGATGGCGCCCAGCGCAACCAGCGCGTCGCCGAGACGTCCGCCGCGGGTTCTTTGGCGCGTCAGCGCGGCGTTGAGTTGTTCGGCCGTAATCAGCCGCTCCCTGACCAGCAGTTCACCCAGTGAGACACTCATTTGTTGACCCTCCGTGGCGGGGGCGGCAAGAGCCCCGAGGCCCATCCGCAATGATATAGCGCATTCCCCTGAACGGCGCCATCGGCCAGTGCCGCTTGGGGTCCGAGTGGGCAATATTTCGTCAATCATGGGAAAATAGCCGGCTATGCATCCAAAAGCCCTGCTTGAGGCCTGTTCCGAACTCGTCCGGCTGGCTCTCAAATTCGACCATCCCAGCGACGCCATTGTTGCCAAGTTCTTCCGCGACAACCGGGGTCTGGGGCCGCGTGAACGGGCTACTCTTTCGGGCACCGTCTACACCGTCTTGCGCAAGAAACTGCTGTTCGACCATTGCGCACCGTCGGGCAGTGGTCCGAAGGAGCGGCGGCTGGCGATTCTGGGGTTTTACGGCCCCGGCGATTTTTTGCGCAGCGCCTTGAGCGAGCAGGAAAAGAGCTGGCTCGATCAGTGCGAAAAAATCAATCCGGCCGATCTGATGGAGCGCCATCGGCACAACCTGCCGGAGTGGCTGGTGCAGCCGCTGAAAGACCAGTTGGGCGCCGAATTCTGGCCCCTGGTGGAGAGTTTGAACCAGGGCGCCGGACTCGATCTGCGCGTCAATGCGCTCAGCGCCAAGCGCGCCGAGGTGCAAAAGGAATTGGCCCAGGCCGGCATCAAGGCAGTGCCGACAGCTTATTCGCCCTGGGGCCTGCGCATCGCCGGCAAGCCGGCCCTGAACCAGGTCGACGCCTTCACGCGTGGCGCCTTCGAGGTGCAGGACGAGGGCTCGCAATTGCTGGCCCTGCTGCTGGACGCCAAACGCGGCGAGATGGTGGTGGATTTTTGCGCCGGCGCCGGCGGCAAGACGCTGGCCATTGGTGCGGCCATGCGCAACACCGGGCGCCTGTACGCCTTCGATACCTCGGCCCATCGACTCGATGCCTTGAAACCGCGGCTGGCGCGCAGCGGCCTGTCCAATGTGCATCCGGCGGCCATCGCCCATGAACGCGATGAACGCATCAAGCGCCTGTCCGGCAAGATCGACCGGGTGCTGGTGGATGCACCCTGTTCCGGGCTCGGCACCCTGCGCCGCAACCCGGACCTGAAGTGGCGGCAAACGCTGGCGCAGGTGGAGCAGATGGCGCTGACCCAGAGCGCCATTTTGCAGAGCGCCGCGCGGTTGCTCAAACCCGGCGGCCGCCTGGTCTACGCCACCTGCAGCATGTTGCAGCAGGAAAACGAAGCCGTGGCCCAGGCCTTCTCCCAAGCCAACCCGGACTTCACCCCGCTGGAGGTGGCTGAAGTCCTGTCCGGGCTGAAAGTGGAGGCTGCCGCCAGTCTGTGCAGTGGTGGCGAAGACGGGCGCCGCTATCTGCGCCTGTGGCCGCACCGCCATCAGACCGATGGCTTTTTTGCCGCTGTCTGGCAAAAAAATTGACAGCCCCGCTGGCATTTGCCGTTTTGGGCCGCATCTAGGTGCCTATTGGACCCGGTAGCCGTTTGCGCTTGCCGGATCTTTTATTACTACATCGTTGGAAAATTTGATAAATATGTTTTTACCTGAATGGGCAACATCGAATGCGCTGCTGGATTGGCTGGCGCACGGTTTCTGGCAATTGGCCTGGTGGCAAATCGTGTTCTTCACGCTGGCGCTGACGCATGTCACCATGATCAGCGTGACGGTGTTCCTGCACCGGCACCAGGCACATCGAGCGCTGGACCTGCACCCGCTGGCGGCGCATTTTTTCCGCTTCTGGCTGTGGTTGACCACCGGCCAGGTGACCAAGGAGTGGACCGCCATCCACCGCAAGCACCACGCCAAGTGCGAGCAGGCCGAGGACCCGCACAGCCCGCATGTGTATGGTATCAAGACCGTGCTGCTGCGTGGCTACGAGTTGTACCGGGCCGAGGCCGTAAAGCAGGAAACGCTGGAGCGCTTTGGTCATGGCACCCCGGCTGACTGGCTGGAGCGCAAGCTCTACACCCGGTTTTCCTGGCACGGCGTGGCGTTGATGCTGATGATTGACCTGTGCCTGTTCGGTGCGCTGGGTCTGACCGTCTGGGCGGTGCAGATGGCCTGGACCCCGGTCATGGCGGCCGGCATCGTCAATGGCGCGGCGCACTACTGGGGCTATCGCAACTTCGAGACCCTCGATGCCAGCACCAATATCTCGCCCTGGGGCCTGATCATTGCCGGCGAGGAACTGCACAACAACCACCACACTTATCCGACCTCCGCCAAGCTGTCGGTCAAGCCGTATGAGTTTGACATCGGCTGGCTCTACATCAGCCTGCTGCAAAAAGCCGGCTTGGCCACGGTCAAGAAGACGCCGCCGAAACTGGCTTTCGGCGCTGTGCGGCCGGTGGCCGATGAGAAGACCCTGGAAGCCCTGGTTGCCAATCGCTATGAAATCATGGCCGGTTACGCCAAGAGCATGCGGCGTGCCTTGAAGGACGAACTGGCGGCCGTGAAGGCGGCCAGTGCCGATGCCGCTGTGGTACAGGCGGCGCGGCGCTGGCTGCATCGCGATGCGCAGAACGTGCCGGCCGGTGTGGTGCCGCAACTGGCGCTGGCCCGGGCCGCCTCGCCGGTGCTGGACAAAATGGTGGTGATGCGGGAAGAACTGCGTCAACTATGGCTCAACCGCCAGCACACCCGTGAGCAGTTGGCGGCCGATCTGCAAGCCTGGTGCCATCAGGCCGAGGCCAGTGGCATTGCGGCGCTGCAGGAGTTCTCGATGCGGTTGCGGGCGGCCCGGGCCTGAGTTTGTCGGGTGGTGCGCCCGACTGCGCAGTAACTTTCTTTTGCTTCGCCAAAAGAAAGTCACCAAAGAAAAGGCGAGCCGGATTCGTCGGCCCTGCGGGCACGCTGCGTTGCTCAGCTTCGCCGGGGTGCGCGCAAACTCGCTACGCTCAAACATGCGCGCCCCTGATCCGCCGAAGCCTGCGCTACTCGCCTCCTCATAACGGCGGGGGAGTCAGAACAGCCAACAGCCGAACCGGGACAACCTGCCGAGTTGCAACGCGGCCAAAGCAGTGACCCGTCACTTGGATGTCACGGACCGCAGTGCAGCGTCAGGGGTCATTGGAGTTTCGGCCGGGAATGACTCCAGAGGGCTGATTGCAGCCGGTCATGACAGTCGGCTTACGGGTTGCACAATTCATTGCCCATCAAAAGCCTTTCGTGGCGGACTTCAACGTGCCCAAAGCCGCCCGTGATGAAACTGAGGACCGGCCGTTCGCGGCCTTGGTTCGGGAAGCCAAAGCAGCCACACGAATTGCGGGTTCGTTTTCGTTGAACTGGCGGGCTCTTGTGCAGCGATTCCAGTCATTCAAGAGGCGATCCCAATTTTTGGGGTCGGCTGGATTGAAACGTAGAATGGACCCAAACAATCTACGGGGTTTGTCGGAATTTTTGTACCTGTATGAAGATTCAACAAAGTCGCTGAAATCAAGGCGGCAAGTAGTTCTACGAAGGATTTCATGTCCAGTTTGTCGAGCAGCCCCCAGTTTATAGAGCAGGCCTCACCCTACACACTACGTTGGGGGTAAAGGGTTTCAACTCAAAGAAGGGGAAAGCAATGAGTAGGAAAGGTCCGTTCGGGCTTTGGGTGGGAATGACGGTCCATGACTTTGGTGCGCCATTAGACGAGATTGCGCCGTGCAAGTTTCAGATTCCGACAGTACCGAAACCACACTCAGCATTTGAGAGGTATGTGTGCCAGATCACTCCGAAGCTGGGGCTGTCGTGGATCAAGGCTGTTGGAAAAACAATAGAGACCAGCGGCTATGGTGTCGAACTGAAGTCGGCATTCGAGAGCATGGAACAGAAGCTTGCCACCACCTATGGGAAGCAAACGAGACTTGATTTCTTGATGCATGAAAGCATTTGGAATGAACCTAGGGACTGGATGCAGGCGGTTCTAAGCAAAGAGCGCGTCCTCATGTCTGAGTGGAGAAAAGATGCGGCCGCCACGCTCAGTGACTCTTTAACATCGGTCGCTCTTATTGCAGGTGTTTACGACACATCCAGCGGGTACATCATGATCGAGTATTCGTTTGAGAATGCGACCAAGGCCGAAGCAGAGATTGCTGCAATGGAAGATGATGCGCTGTAGGTCACGCCCAACCCGGCGATCCAGGCGACATATTTGCCTCCGCTTCGCTACGGCAAATCCGCGCTTGAGCTAGGGCGTTGCGGCTGTGAAAAAACCTCGCCTAAAGGCAATTCCGGTCATCGCTTGTGCTGCCAGAAACGTTTGCGATTTGTCACAATTGTTTCTCTCAAAACATGGCCCGCTGCAACGTGTCTTCTTACAGCCTCGCTAGGTGCAGTGATGCAATATCGCGATGTAAATCTAGAAAAACTCAAACCCTACCTCGCCCCTGGAGTATTTACAAAAATATCGCCAGAGGTTGAGAAAGAGATCGAAGTATTTCCAGAAGTGCATGAGCGTATCAAAGGCTGTGTTGCATTTTGTCACCAGATAGGACAGGGGCATCAAAGTGACGAGATTGACCAAAGAAGAAAATATTTAAGAGCCGCATTGGCGGAGTTCGTATCGTTAGAAGATGCTGCGAAAATTGATTGCCCACAAGGTTCAGTATCCGGTTCGTCAGGAATATTGTCTCTTGATGACGCACGGCTACATACTGTGAGGCTATTAAGACACGCAAATGTTCATTTATCGGCGTGCACAATTGACAAAACAAGCAGGCCCGCATCATGGAATGGCCCAGGTGGAGTCGTGGACTTTGATTACACGGTGTTTTTCATCCCTAATATTCGCGACTCAATTGTCGCGACTAGGCAAGCAAACAAATATTCACCATCAGATATTGATGCGATGATAAGGTGGATTGAAAAAGAGCAAATGGAGTGGGGTATCGGTCACTTGATTTTAAAGTCAGCCGAGTTGTTTGCGGCGGAGTTTCTGCTGAAATGCACTTAAGGCTATGCTGAACAAGTACCTGAATTTCGGAAATGGCCTTTGTAAGTCATTGATTTACGAAGGGTCAGGTTTCATGAGTTGGACTTAATCAGCACAGCCCTAACACGACGCTCAAAATGGGAGCAAATTCCGCCGCGCTCCATTTGTGCCCTTTGGCTAGGCGTAACGACCGCTTTGGAGCGGCGGGAAAGTCGGCAATGTGTCTTGACCGTGGCGACTGCGTCAATCAGTTTTCATGTTCTACAGCCGCAAAAGACACACGGCTGACATTCAAATTTTCGACTAGCTCACCAGATTGCCGGCATTGGGGTGCTACGATTCTGCGGTCTTTGGTAGGCACGTCGGGGTTATGTCAAGTCAGGCGGCGATTTTGGAAGGGTCGGCCACTGACTCCAACGCAGCAGTCGGTCATCGTGAGTCAGAAATTTCCGTCGATTTCTCCAGACCGGTCATTCGCGCTGCTGATCCAGTTTTGGCATTTTCCGGTCCCCGAATCTCGAAAGCTGTCGTTCACTTGAGGAAGGCATCCATAGCATCTATCCGTCATTTCGACCACGGCAACCGACCCTTGCTGTGCTCTAGCTGCAATTTCATTTTGGCCCAGTTCCAACTTCAGTTGGAACTTTTCCGTCCAAGGCGTGATTGATCGTGTCGTATATGAACAGGGCATTGGCTATTTCACTTTTGAAGTATTCAATGCGTTCTTTATCCAAACTAATGTGACCATTTTGGCCTGTAAAGCGTATCAACAAAGTGCTTTCTGGTTTGATTTTTCTGAGCGAAGCAATCTGCTGTTCTGACGCGATGAAATGCACTTTCTCTGCGACCCCGGCAGCTTCAGGATTTCGTTTGACGGCAGACCCTTCAAAATCTTGCTCTAAAACGACATCTCCATCCAGCATGATGGCGATTTTGTTCAAAAATATCCATCCACCTTTACTGAAAAAATATGGTGCTAGAAACAAACTTGGTCGTTCATTGTCACGGAGCGAAATGTAAATTGGCACATAGGTAAAGACATCCATTGCAGAAGAAGTCCCTGCCGTAAAAAATCGTAGTTTTCTAAAGGCATCACGTGAACCGAATGCAAATGCATCGCAATTTTTCCCGACCCGCTTAAAGCATGCTGAAAATTCAGTAACTCCTTCACCGCCATCCTTCACGTCTGTCATCACAAAAGAAGCTTCAAGGGCATTTTTCCAGTCATCAGGTGTGGCTTTTGATGTCTGAGAAAGCGGGGGAGTTGCAAGGTTAACAGCAGTTGAAGTAGAACGTTCTTCTGCCCCTTTTCCGCAGCCTGCGAGCGCCGAAAGCACTACTGCAACGAACAAAGAAAGAAAAACCCTGAGTGCTCGTTTGATATCCACTTCCCCGCTCCTGGTTATTTTCTGATTGATTTTGTGCCAGTATAGACAATCATTAGAAATCCAAGTGCTCAAGTCCCAAGCTCTTGGTCAATGGCCACCGGATGAATGCACTTCGGGTAGGGCGATTTCCGCTGCGCCGCGCATGACACACGCACGGCGACCCCGCAGCGCATCCGAATCGCCGTTTCGTGGTTGACGCCAATTACCTTGGCGTGTCAGGATAGTTGACATCGACCAGTTTCGCCCTGTTCACCAATTGATGCGCTGGTCCACCTCAAAGTCCGGTGCCGCTTGCGCCGCCCCATCCCAGTCAGTTGCCCAGTCGGGCTCGATTTGCACGCCGTCATCCATCTGCGCATCACCGTCGTCCCACAATGGTGGCCCGCGTGCCGGGGATATGGCGACACGCAGCGCTTCGTTTGCTTGTTCATGCCACCGATGGCAAACGTTAAACGCTGACGCAACCCATGCTAGCATCCACAACTGCGGTAGCCCCCACAAAAGATGGAGAGACCAAGAAAATGCGCATCATCACCACCCTGGTTTTGGATATTCTGTGTTCTAGCTGTTCAGTACAAGAGAGCGAAAAAGCCTATACCGGTGTTTTTAAGATTGACGCTGGTACCGAATATGCGGCGCTTGATGTCCCGTCTACTATTGGTGGTGCGTGTACTGGATGGAATGCGATTGAAATTAGAAAGCCAGGAATGCCTGGGACAGGCATGACCAATGTCGTTTGCTGGAAACGCACGGGGAACATGATTGCTATATCCAGCAGTCTCGGTTCAAGTCAGGCACCTGCACCAGCGAACCTCTGGTCAGACTAGAGCGACCATAGGCTCCACACAAGCTCATTCTGCTGTACGTTAATCAGTCGATTTGTTGACACTCCAAAACCATGCTTAGAACCCTCCATTTTTGGGGCTGCTCATGTTCATAAACTCATCCACAAATCAGTGTGAAGTAAACGTATGGGTTGACCTCTCATTGAGTTGGACTTCCCGTAACCTGCCGCTGGTGGCCGTCGGGTAACGCTGCACAAGAGCCCCACAGAGGGAAATTTCCTTTTCGTTCGTCGAATGACTGCTGGTGTTTTTTTGCATCAAGTCTACGACCGCTATCGAAGACAAACTTGGCCGTCGGGTCATGGTCGTTGGCGGGTGCAGCAATCCTCGAAATCGATGCCATATTGCTGACGGTCAGGCAACTGGGGTGAATGTCGGGTCTGGAGCGAGCATTTCGGGCAGGCCTATGTCAGGAACCGCTGCGTACTTGACTTCTGACAGCACCGCGTAAAAGTCGGGATTGTGTCTCTTTGAGACGGTCGAGCCCGGCGCTCAGGTGATTGCATAAATATCAAGGTTGGCTACCAGTTGTTAGCTGCAAAGGCACGCGGCAGCGGCTGTTTTGACTCCCTCGCCGTTATGAGGAGGCGAGTAGCGCAGGCTTCGGCGGATCAGGGGCGCGCATGTTTGAGCGTAGCGAGTTTGCGCGCACCCCGCTGAAGCCGAGCAACGCAGCGTGCCCGCAGGGCCGACGAATCCGGCTCGCCTTCTCTTTGCTTACTTTCTCTTGGGCGTTGCAAGAGAAAGTAAGTCGCCCGCGGGGGCTCGCACCCGGCGGGCGAGTCATGGTGAATCGGCGGGCGCGGGTGCGGCATGGATGGGGATGCCAAAATCCTGATCAATGGTGACGGCCGGGTAATGAAACCGCACCGGGCCATCCGGCAGTCCGTTGACATACTGGTACACCAGCGGATCGGTACTTTTGCGCGCCTGCTCCACCGTCCCCTGGAACGCCACCTTGCCGCTGTCGAGAATGACTACATGGTCGGCGATCTCAAGGGTGTGCGTCACTTCATGCGAGACAAAAATACTGGTCAGTCCCATGGAATCGTTGAGCTGACGAATCAGGCGCGCGGCGACCAGCAGTGAAATCGGATCGAGACCGGAAAAAGGCTCGTCGTACATCAGAAAATCCGGGTCCAGTGCAATCGCGCGCGCGATGCCGATGCGCTTGGCCATGCCGCCCGACACTTCGCTGGGCATCAGGTCACGCGCGTTGCGCAGGCCCACCGCGTTGAGCTTCATCAGGACGATGTCGCGGATCAGCGATTCGGGCAAATCGGTATGTTCACGCAGCGGGAAGGCCACGTTCTCATACACGCTCATGTCAGCAAACAAGGCGGCGAACTGAAACAATATCCCCATGCGACGCCTGACGGCAAAGAGCTGCTGCTGATCCATCAGGCCAATATCTTGCCCATCAAACAGCATTTGCCCCGACCAGGCGCGGTTCTGGCCGCCCATCAGGCGCAGCGTGGTCGTCTTGCCGCCGCCCATCGGACCGATCAGTGCCGTGACCTTGCCCCGTGGTATGCAAAGGGAAACGTCATGCAGAACGGCGCTCTCCCCGTAGCCAAAGCTCAGGTTACGCAATTCGACAAGTGAGGGGTTAAGGGTAGCTGGCATAAATACTGGAACCGGACAGAGCTGGGCAGCCAAATGATAGGGCATCCGGGACAGGCAGTCGCGCACGTGGCGTGAATACTCCAATCCGTGCCATCGGATGAAACGCTTGATCGACGCGGCAGTGGCTGTCTTGGCTCCCTCGCCGTTATGAGGAGGCGAGTAGCGCAGGCATCGGCGGATCAGGGGCGCGCATGTTTGAGCGTAGCGAGTTTGCGCGCACCCCGCTGAAGCCGAGCAACGCAGCGTGCCCGCAGGGCCGACGAATCCGGCTCGCCTTCTTTTGCTTACTTTTCTTGGCGAAGCAAGAAAAGTGAGTGCGCAGTCGGGCGCATATCCCGACACCAACCCACCCGCTGGGGCGAGACCCGGCCTGCATGCCCTGCCGGGCGCATAACCCGACAAGCTCAGTCCCGGTCTTTCAAGACTTCAACTTATCCCGCCGCCCACTGCCATTGGGCGTCCCGATGGCGCTGACGGCGCCGCTGGAGAGCAGCGCCGCGATGACGGCGTCGCACTTGTTGCTGAGGTGTTCCTCCAGCAGCGTGCGCAAGCGCTTGCCGTTTTTGCTCTCCAGGGCTTCCATCATTTGCTCGTGTTCCTGCATGGCATGATCCCAGCGCGTCTGGCTGACGTTGGCGAAATAGCGTGCCCGGCGCAGACGCAGGTTGAGTTTGTCGTGCGTTGCCGCGAGCACCGGATTGCCGGACAGCAAAAAGAGCTGGGCGTGGATCGCCTGGTTGAGTTCGAAGTAGTGCTCGCGGTCGCCCTTTTTGTGACACAGCCGCATGCGTTCGTGCAGCTCGCGCAGTCTTGCCAGCGCGCCAGCATCGGCGTGCGCGCAGGCCAGTTCACCGGCCAGGCCCTCCAGCACCCGCAGCACCTGAAAGGTCTGCGCCGTATCGGCCAGCGTCATGGGCGTCACCATGGCGCCGCGATTCGGTAGCAGCGCCACCAGACCCTCGCTGGCCAGCGTCTTCAGTGCCTCGCGCAAGGGCGTGCGCGACACCTTCAGCTCTTCGCACAACACTCTTTCGTTCAGCCGCAGGCCCGGCGCCAGCGCTCCGTAAGTGATCTTGTCGCGCAGGATGGCGGCCACTTTGAGGTGCAGGGAAGCCTTGTCCAGGCTTTCTTCCATTCCGGTCGAAATTTGTTTTTGCATACAAACAAGCTTAACATTCATTGCCTTGTTCCAACCGCTTGCGCTGGCAGTAGATCTCGAATACCATGTGTTTTGCATACAAAATCATGGAGCAAGCCAGATGTTGAAGCTCACGCACAAGGCCAGCGGCCGCCACTTCCTGCAGATTCCAGGCCCCACCAACGTCCCCGAGCGTGTGCTCCGGGCGATCGACAACCCAACCATAGACCACCGCGGCCCGGAGTTCCAGGTCATCGGCAAGAAGCTGCTCTCCGACATCCAAAAAATATTCCAGACCGAAGGTCCGGTAGTCATCTACGGCGCCTCGGGCACCGGTGCCTGGGAGGCCGCCCTGGTCAACACCTTGTCGGCCGGCGACAAAATCCTGATGTACGAAACAGGCCACTTTGCGACTCTGTGGAAGAAGATGGCCCAGCGCCTGGGCCTGGACGCTGAATTTATCCCCGGCGACTGGCGCCAAGGGGTTGATGCCGAGCGCATCGCGCAGCGTCTGGCAGAAGACCGGCAGCAGCAGATCAAGGCGGTCTGCGTGGTGCACAACGAGACCTCCACCGGCGTCACCTCGGACATTGCGGCAGTGCGCCGCGCCATCGATGGCACCGGGCATCCGGCCTTGCTGATGGTGGACACCATCTCCTCGCTGGCCTCGATCGATTACCGGCACGGCCAGTGGGGCGTCGACGTCACCGTGGCCGGCTCGCAGAAAGGCTTGATGTTGCCGCCGGGCCTGTCCTTCAATGCCGTCAGCGAGAAAGCGCTGGCCGCGTCCAAAACCTCGGGCCTGCCCAAGTCCTACTGGGCCTGGGCCGACATTCTGGAAGCCAACAAGAACGGCTTCTGGCCTTACACACCGTCCACCAACTTGCTGTACGGTCTGTCCGAAGCCTGCGACATGCTGCTGGAAGAGGGCCTGCCCAATGTTTTTGCCCGCCACACGCGCTTTGCCGAAACGACCCGCTGCGCGGTGCGGGCCTGGGGCCTGGAAGTGTTCTGCGCCAATCCGGCGGCCCTCAGTTCCTCGCTGACTGCGGTGTTGATGCCCGAGGGTCACGATGCCGACAAATTCCGCAGAATCGTGCTCGACAACTTCGACATGTCGCTGGGCGTCGGCCTGGCCAAACTGGCCGGCAAGGTGTTTCGCATCGGCCACCTGGGCGACTTCAATGAATTGACGCTGATGGGCACACTGGCCGGCGTCGAGATGGGTTTGAAACTGGCCGGTGTGCCGCACCAGCCGGGTGGCGTCGCAGCCGCCATGGACTATCTGACTTCAAAACTTCAATGAGGAGAACAGCATGAAATTGCAGCTTGGTAAATTATTCAACACCACTTCCCTGCGTCCGCTGGCCGGCGCACTGCTGGCCTGCGCCCTGGCGGCACCGGCACTGGCCCAGTGGCAGCCGACCAAGACGGTCGAGATCATTGTGCCGGCCGGCGCCGGCGGCGCCGCCGACCAGATGGCGCGCATGATCCAGGGCATCGTCGTCAAGCACCAGTTGATGAAGCAGCCGATCATGGTCATGAACAAGTCGGGCGCCAGCGGTGCCGAGGGCATCATGGACGTGAAAGACGCCAAGGGCGACCCGCACAAGCTGATGACGGCGTTCTCCGCCATCTACACCTTGCCGGTGGCCGTCAACCTGCCGTTCAACTGGCGCGACCTCAATCCCGTGGCCTTGATCGCGCTGGACGAATTTTTGCTCTGGGTGAATAGCGAGACGCCTTACAAGACGCCCAAGGAATACCTCGCCGCCGTCAAGGCCGCCGCGCCCGGAACCTTCAAGATGGGTGGCACCGGCTCGAAGCGCGAGGACCACATCATCAGCGTCATGCTGGACAAGGTGGCGGGCACCAAATTCACCTACATCCCGTACAAGAGCGGCGGCGAGGCGGCGACCCAGCTGGTCGGCAAGCACATCGACTCCAACGTCAACAATCCCAGCGAAAACATTGCCCAGTGGCGCGCCGACCAGGTGCGTGCCCTGTGCGTCTTCTCGGCGCAACGCATGGTCTACAAGGACAAGGTCACCAAAGACCTGTCGTGGGCCGATATTCCGACCTGCAAGGAGTCCGGCGTCGACGTCGAATACCAGATGCTGCGCGGCTTTTTCATCCCGTCCGGCACCAGCAAGGAGCAGGTCGCGTTCTACGTCGACCTGCTGAAGAAGGTGGCGGCCACGCAGGAGTGGAAGGACTACCTGAACAAGCAGGCGCTCAAGGATGTGTTCCTGACCGGGCCCGAGTTCGTCAAGTTCCTGGAGAAGGACGAGGCCTTCCACAACAAGCTGATGAAGGAAGCCGGCTTCGCCCACAAATAGGCGCGCAGCGGTGCCATCAGCGAGGTGACAGATGGAACAAAAGCAGCCAAATCCGCAGCCCACTGGCTGGTCTTTCAGCGCTGTCGATGCGATCGCGGCGGTCGTCATCTTTGCCGTCGGCGTGGTGATGATGGTCGACAACTACAAGATCGGCGCCGGCTGGGCCAGTGACGGCCCCGAGTCGGGTTATTTCCCGTTTCGCATCGGCGCCATTCTTTGTTTTGCCAGCTTGGTGGTGGCGCTCCGGTCGCTGCTGGGCAAGCAGCGCAAGTTGGAGATTTTTGTCTCCCGGGAACGCTTCAAGCCGGTGTTGCTGGTGTTGCTGCCGACCGCCGTCTATGTGCTGGCGATCCAGTTTCTGGGCATCTATGTCGCCTCCACGCTGTTCATCGCGGCCTTCATGCGGGTGATGGACAAAAGCAGTTGGTTGAAGACCTTGCTGGTCAGTCTGGGCGTCAGTGTGCTGCTGTTCTGGATGTTCGAAATACAGTTCAAGGTGCCGCTGCCGAAAGGCCCTCTTGAAGCCTGGTTCGGCTACTGAAACCCGCTACCGGAGTACTCCTCAGTGAACGAACTTGACGCACTCTTCCAGGGCTTCGCGCTGGCGCTGAGCTGGTACAACATCGGCATGATGGCGATCGGCATCGTGCTGGGTGTCGTGATCGGCGTGCTGCCCGGCCTGGGCGGCCCCAACGGCGTCGCCATCCTGCTGCCGCTGACCTTCACCATGGCGCCCACCTCGGCCATCATCATGCTGTCGTGCATCTACTGGGGCTCCCTGTTCGCCGGCGCCATCACCTCGGTGCTGTTCAATATCCCGGGCGAGACGCACTCGGTGGCCACCACCTTCGACGGCTATCCGCTGGCCCAGCAAGGGCGCGCCGGTGAGGCGCTCACCGCATCCTTCACCGGCTCCTTCTTCGGCGCGCTGGTGGCGGTGCTGTTGATCACTTTCCTGGCGCCGCTGGTGGCCAAGTTCGCCCTGAAGTTCGGTCCGCCCGAATTCTTCGCCGTCTATCTGCTGACCTTCTGCAGCTTTGTCGGGACTGGCAAAGATCCTTTCAAGACCATCATTTCGATGATGCTGGGCTTTGGCCTGGCGGCGGTGGGCATGGACACCGTCAGCGGCGAGTTGCGCATGACTTTCGGCTGGTCGGAACTGCTGCGCGGCATCGATTTCCTGATTGTGGTGATCGGTCTGTTCGGCATCGGTGAAATCCTGATCAGCATGGAGGAGGGCCTGGCCTTCGAGGGCAAGAGCGCCAAGATCAACATGAAAGTGGTGCTGGAAACCTGGAAGCAACTGCCCAAGTACTGGCTCACCTTGATCCGCAGCGCGGCCATCGGCTGCTGGATGGGCATCACGCCCGGCGGCGCCACTGCCGCCTCGTTCATGGGCTATGGCATCGCCAAGCGGTTTTCGAAAAATGGCGACAAGTTCGGCACCGGCCAGTTGGAAGGCGTGATCGCCCCCGAGACCGCCGCCCATGCCTCCGGCACCGCCGCCTTGCTGCCGATGCTGGCGCTGGGCATTCCGGGCTCCGCCACTGCGGCCGTGTTGTTGGGTGGGTTGATGGTGTGGGGCTTGCAGCCGGGGCCGCTGCTGTTCGTCGAGCAAAAAGACTTTGTCTGGGGTCTGATCGCCAGCATGTACCTGTCCAATATCGCCGGCCTGATCATTGTCCTGAGCACGGTGCCCCTGTTCGCCGCGATCCTGCGCATTCCGTTTGCCATCATTGCGCCGGTCATCATTGTGGTCTGTGCCATCGGTGCTTATTCGGTGCACAGCGCCATGCTGGACATCTGGTTCATGCTGTTGTTCGGCATCGTGGGTTACGTCTTGAAGAAGCTGGACTATCCGCTGGCGCCGCTGGTGCTGTCGCTGGTGCTGGGCGACCGCGCCGAAGCGGCGTTTCGCCAGACCATGATGGGCTCCAAAGGCGGCCTGGGCGTGTTCTGGTCCAACTCGCTGGTCGGCAGCATCACCACCCTGGCACTGCTCATGCTGTTCTGGCCGATGCTGGCATTTGCCTGGACCAAATTGCGTCAAATGCTGCGTGCCGGCCCCGGCACCGCGGCCTAGCTACGGGAGAACCAACATGAGCGAAACGCACCCAACTCTGCGACTGGTCAGCAAGCGTTGCCTGACCCTGGAACTGGTCAAGGCGATGGCCCTTGCGGCCGAAGCCGAAGCCTTGCACAACCACTGGAAAGTGAGCATCGCCATCGTCGATGACGGGGCCAACCTGCTTTACCTGGAACGGCTCGATGGAGCGCAAATCGCCAGCGCCGAGGTGGCGCTGGGCAAGGCCCGCACCGCGATGCGCTACAAGCGTCCCAGCAAGGCACTGGAAGAGGCGGTCAACGGCGGTCGAACATCCTTGGTGGCGGTCGCCGGGATCACGCCATTGCAAGGCGCGGTGCCGATTTTTTACGACGGCGAGATCATCGGTGCCATCGGTGTCTCGGGTGTGCTGCCGACGCAGGACGAGCAGATCGCGCTGGCCGGCGCCAACCAGCTGGCGCAACTGCTGGGCCGATAAGCGGCGGCCCGTTTCAATCCTGGGTGGCGCGGCGCTGTACGCAGGCGATGTAGGCAGCGCCATCGGGCGGTCGCCCGGCGCGCTGGCTCTCCCACAGCATCTGGCCCAGGCATTCCATCGCCTCGTGGTGCGCCAGGTGCAGGGAATCGCGGCGGTGCGTCAACAACTCCACCGCCTGACGGATGCCGCGCGGCTGGTCGATGCTGCACTGCTCGCTGATCGACAAGTGCATGGACAGGTGCAGGAACGGGTTGCTCTTGCCGTCCTCGGCCTGCTGCATGGCGGCCAGGGCCAGATCGACGTCCGCCAGAGCCGCGTGGTACTCGGGATGCTCGTCTATCCACAGACTGGCGATGGTCTCCAGGGCTTCCAGGGCTTGTCCGGAGCGGGTCTTGGCATAAACAGCGCAGAAATAGCGCCTGACGTCGGCTTGCGAGGGAGAAAACATAAGTCTATTGTCGCTGGCTGTCGCGCACGCTGCAGCCGGCAAGCCTTTGTTGCAGCGAAAATGCAATCTTTTCCTCGGGACCACTGCCATGAACCAAGCCTTCATCTGCGACGCCATCCGCACCCCCTTCGGCCGCTACGGCGGCGCCCTCTCCAGCGTGCGCACCGACGACCTGGCGGCGCTCCCGATCAAGGCCTTGATGGCACGCAACCCCGGTGTTGACTGGCAGGCCGTCAGCGATGTGATCTTTGGTTGCGCCAATCAGGCCGGCGAAGACAACCGCAACGTCGCCCACATGGCGTCCCTGTTGGCCGGGCTGCCGCAGGAAGTGCCCGGTGCCACTATGAACCGCTTGTGCGGCTCGGGGCTGGACGCCCTGGGCACGGCGGCACGCGCCATCAAGTGCGGCGAAGCGACGCTGATGATTGCCGGTGGCGTCGAGAGCATGAGCCGCGCGCCTTTCGTCATGCCCAAGATGGAGACTGCTTTCGGCCGCAGCAATGCGGTCTACGACACCACCATAGGCTGGCGCTTCATCAACAAGCTGATGAAAGAAAAATACGGCGTCGACAGCATGCCCGAGACCGCCGAGAACGTCGCCACCGAGTACAAAATAGAGCGTGCGGCGCAGGACCAGATGGCGCTGGCCAGTCAGACGAAAGCGGTGGCGGCGCAACGAGCCGGTCACCTGGCGCGCGAGATCACGCCGGTCAGCATTGCCCAGAAGAAAGGCGACGCCATCGTCGTCGACAAAGACGAACACCCGCGCGCCACCAGCCTGGAGGCGCTGGCCAAACTCAAACCGATTGTGCGCCCCGACGGCACGGTTACCGCCGGCAATGCCAGCGGCGTCAACGACGGCGCCTGCGCCTTGCTGCTGGCCGACGAGAAAACCGCCGCCCGGAACGGCTTGACACCCAGAGCGCGCGTGGTGGGCATGGCCACTGCCGGTGTGGCGCCGCGCATCATGGGCATGGGACCGGCGCCGGCTACCCTGAAGGTGCTGGCGCTGACCGGTCTGAAGATAGAACAGATGGACGTGATCGAACTCAACGAAGCCTTTGCCGCGCAAGGCCTGGCGGTGCTGCGAACCTTGGGCCTGAGAGACGACGACGCGCGCGTCAATCGCTGGGGCGGCGCCATTGCGCTAGGCCATCCGCTAGGCGCCTCCGGTGCGCGGCTGGCCACCACCGCCGTCAACCAGTTGCAACAGAGCGGCGGCCGCTACGCCTTGTGCACCATGTGCATAGGCGTCGGGCAGGGCATTGCCGTCATTCTGGAACGGGTCTGATGGCCGGATGACTGTTCCCGTCATCACCGATCCCGGGTTTTACGCCATCGCTGTTCCGGCGGTGCTGCTGCTGGGGGTCAGCAAAAGCGGCTTCGGTGCCGGCTTCGGCTCGCTGGCGGTGCCCCTGATGGCGCTGGTCGTGACGGTGCCGCAGGCGGCCGCTATCCTGATGCCCTTGCTGCTGCTGATGGACATCCTGGGCATGGCCGCGTTTCGCAAGGATTTCGACATCCCCTTGCTGAAGTTCCTGATTCCCTGCGGCCTGGTCGGCACCGTCATCGGGGCGCTGCTGTTCAAGCTGCTCAATGCCAGCACGGTGGCCGGTATCGTGGGCGCCTTCACGCTGGCGTTTCTGGCCCAGCGGCTGTTGTTCCCGCCGAAAGCGGACAGTGCGGCGCCGCCCAAATGGCTGGGCGCCATTCTCACCGCTACGGCCGGCTTTACCAGTTTCATTGCCCACGCCGGCGGCCCGCCAATCAGTGCCTACGTGATTCCGATGCGCCTGTCGCCGGTCAAGTTCACCGCCACCATGGCCTTCTTTTTCTTCGTCATCAACCTGTCCAAATGGATTCCCTACGCCTGGCTGGGCCTGCTGGACCTGCGCAATCTGATGACCTCGCTGCTGCTGTTGCCCATCGCACCGATAGGCGTCTGGTTGGGCGTCTGGCTGGCGCGGCGCATCAACCAGGTGCTGTTTTACCGCCTGGTGTACCTGGGCATGTTCCTCACCGGCGTCAAGCTGGTGTGGGATGCGTTGCGCTGACTGCGCTTCTCAGCGGTCCCAGCCCTGCGGCCGTTGCCGCTGCGCGCGTTCCTGCGCCATCTGCTCTTCGAGCTGCTGGCGCCCCTGCTTGACCACGGCAATCAGCTTGGCCCGGTCCTGGTGGTGCGGGTACATTTTTTCGAACAATTCCAAGTTGTGCTGGCGAAAGCGCATGGCGGTCTGGCGCGCTTCATGGGCGCCGTGGCCCAGCAGTTCCAGCACGCTGCGGGCACTGCGCAGGCTGGAGTCGAACATCTCGCGCTCCACCTGCATCACGCCGCGGTCGCGCAACTGGTTCCAGTGGGTCACATCACGCGCCCGCGCCACGATCTGCAGAGCGGGAAAGTGTTGATGCGCCAGGTCCACGATTTTCAGCGACTGCTCCACATCGTCCACCGCCACCACCAAAACCCTGGCGCTGGCGGCGCCCGCCGTGCGCAGCAAGTCGAGTCGTGACGCATCACCATAAAAGACGCGGTAACCAAAGCGGCGCGCCGCCTCTATCATCTCGGCGTCGTGGTCCAGCACGGTGCAGGGGATGCCCTGGGCCAGCATCAGGCGCGCAATGATCTGCCCGTAGCGACCGAAGCCGGCAATCACGATGGGCGCCTCTTGCGGCTCCGATATTTCTTCTAACCGGACCTTGCCCCGCCTGGCCCAGCGCGGCAACAGCAGTTTGTCGATTGCCACCAGCAGCAGCGGGCTGAGCAGCATCGACACGGCGACCGCGCCGATCAGCAGCGAGGCGGTGGGCGCCGGCAACACATGGCCAACGGCGGCGGACTGAAACACGACAAAGGCGAATTCACCGCCTTGCGCCAGCAGCAGGGTGAAAACGGGCCGTTCCTGAAACGGCAACTTCATCAGCCGCGCCAGCGCATAAATCAGCAGCCCTTTGACAGTCAAGAACCCCAGCACGATGAGCGCCATCAGCCCGGGCGATTGGCGCAGTACGGCAAAGTCGATGCTCATGCCGACGGCGATGAAGAACAGGCCCAGCAGCAAACCCTTGAACGGTTCGATATCGGTTTCCAGCTCGCGCCGGTACTCGCTCTCCGCCAACAGCACGCCGGCCAGAAAAGCGCCCAGCGCCATCGACAGCCCGACGCCTTGCATCAGCGCGGCGATGCCCACCACCAGCAGCAGCGCGCTAGCGGTAAAGATCTCGGGCGTGTTGGAACGGGCGATCCAGCGAAACAGCGGTCGCATCAACAGTCTGCCGCCCAGGATGATGGCGGCGACGACAGCGACTATTTTCAGGGCCTCCAAGGCATGGTTGGCGGCGGGCTGGACCTCGTTCTGTGCCGAAACCAGGCCCAGCAGCGGCAGCAAGGCCAGGATCGGAATGGCCGCCACATCCTGAAACAGCAGAATTGAAAATGCGGCCTGCCCGCTGCCGGTGGGCAGCAGGTTGCGCTCCCTCATGGCCTGTAACGCAATGGCGGTACTGGAGAGCGCCAACCCCAGGCCGGCCACCAGGGCGATGCGCCAACCGATCCCGAAGCCGATGGCGACGCCGGTCAGCAGCAGGGCACAACCCAACACCTGCGCCGTGCCCCAACCAAAGATCGGGCGGCGCAGGCTCCACAGGCGTCTGGGTTCGAGTTCCAGCCCGACCAGAAACAGCATCAACACGACGCCAAATTCGGCGAAGTGCAGGATGTCTTCCACATTGGTCACCAGGCCCAGCCCCCAGGGTCCGATGGCCATGCCGGCGGCCAGATATCCGATGATGGAGCCCAGGCCCAGGGCTTTGCTCAAGGGCACGGCAATGACCGCCGCGCTCAGGTAGATGAAGCTGTTGATCAGCCAGGCGGGTGCATGTTCCATGGCTATCGTGTCTCCGGGCCGAACATTTCGTGTGTTGTGTTACCCACTGCGGTGGCCCAACTTTGCTGCGCGTGGCCCGGCGCGCCGGCGTGCAAGTCGTCCGGCCGATCGGCAGCGGGTACCTGGCAGTCCGGGCACTTGTCCAGTTCGTCAAGCTCGCTCCAAAGTGGGTAGCTTTGCAGGCGTTGCCTGAAAGTCTCTGCGTGCTGCCCGATTTCCTGCTCCGATACGCTGTTGGCGCCGTGCAGCAGCATGGGCGGTAAAAAGCGCATCCCGCACAGCGCCGCGGTCTGCTCGTAAGGCGGCAAAAAGGCGTCAAAAAAGTAGCGGTTGTAGCCTTGCGGGTGGTAGGAGTCTTCCGCGCCACCGGTGCTGGCCACCAGCCACAGGTCCTTGCCGCGCAAGGCCTGGCCGCCGGCTCCGTAAGCCCAGCCGTAGCTGAGCACATCGTCGAGCCAGAGTTTTTGCAGGGCCGGCATCGAATACCAGTGAATCGGGTGCAGCAGAACGATCAATTGCGCGGCGGCCAGCCGGGCCTGCTCGGCGGCGACGTCAATGCAGTAGTCCGGGTAGCGGGAGTACAAGTCGTTGATGTCGACGCCGTCCACTGTGCGCGTACTCGCCAGCAGGCGCCGGTTGACGCGCGAGTCGCGCCAGTTGGGGTGGGCGGCGATGAGGTAGATGGGCTGGCCGGAGGGCCGCTCTGGTGTTGTCAGGTTTGTTGGGTCCATACCGCTAACATAGCGCAAAGTTCAATTCCCAGGAGTCAGCCATGCCAGTGGTCGTTGTTGCCAATCCAAAAGGCGGTGTCGGCAAGTCCACCTTGTCGACCAATATCGCCGGTTATTTCGCGGCGCAAGGGCATGCCGTGATGCTGGGCGATGCCGATCGCCAGCAGTCCTCCCGCCTGTGGCTGGGGCTGCGCCCACCCGCCGCGCGGCCGATTGCCACCTGGGACGTGAATGCCGACATGATTGCCAAGGCCCCCAAGGGCACCACCCATGTGGTGCTGGACACGCCGGCCGGTCTGCACGGCTGGCGCTTCAATGACGTGATGAAGATGGCGCACAAGGTGATCGTGCCGCTGCAGCCCAGCGTGTTCGACATCTTTGCGACCAAGGCCTTTCTGGATCAATTGATGAAGAACAAGCACTACGACAAGCTGCAGATCGGCGTCGTCGGCATGCGGGTCGATGCGCGCACCATCGCCGCCGACAAGCTGCATGAATTTGTGGCGACCCTGGGCTTGCCGGTGCTGGGCTATCTGCGCGACACGCAAAACTACATTCATCTGGCGGCGCGCGGCCTGACGCTGTTCGACGTGACGCCCGGCCGGGTCGAAAAAGACCTGGCACAGTGGCAGTCTATCTGCGACTGGCTGGATGCCTGACGAGTGCAAGTCAGGGCCAGCCGGTCTTGTCGCTTACCTGACAAGCGACGCCAGCGCCTCTGGCTACAGTAGCGGCATGAAAACATTTCAAACCCTCTCCGAGCTGTCGAGTCTGGTTGGCCAGGAAATCACGGTCAGCGACTGGATCAGCATTACGCAAGAACAGGTCAACCTGTTTGCGCAAGCCACCGGCGACCACCAGTGGATTCATGTCGATGTCGAGAAAGCCAAGACCGGGCCGTTTGGCGGCCCGATCGCCCACGGCTACCTGACGCTGTCGCTGTTGCCGCAGTTTTTTCAGTCTTCCATCAAAGTGGTGGAGACCCGCATGGGCGTCAATTACGGGCTGAACAAGGTGCGCTTCATGGCGCCGGTGCCGGTCGGCAGCCGTTTGCGGGCGCGCATGAAACTGCTCAAGAGCGATGCGATCGACCAGGGCGGCTTCCAATTGACCTGGGAAGTTGCGATCGAGCGCGAAGGCGTGTCCAAACCGGCCTGTGTCGCCGAGTCGATAGCGCGCTACTACCCCTGAACCGCGGCCGCAAGGCCGCGCGCAGCACCTACTGAGTTGGTGTTGAGTCTTTGAAATCGCCCCCGGCGTCCGCCCCGTCCCCGCCTTGCGTTGCTGCCCGATCCGATTTGGCAGGCCATTGGGACAGCGGTGCCGACTGCCGTTTCAGACATTGCCGACATTCAGATTTCCAGAGAGGAGACGCTCAATGTTGGAGTTGAGCCGCGAGCGCCATGCCGGTGCGAGTCGGCTCGAGCGAAGGGCTAGGCGTCACTCGCGCGGGGGAACAGTTGGTTGATGATTTCTGAGCACACCAGCAATGCCGTCCCGCCTTCCATGTGCAGTGTGCTGCTGCCGTGCGCGAGCGAGTTGCGTAGCGTTCGCATGGCGTCGGCGACGTCGCGCACGTAGTCGCGTACATCGGGGATCTCCGGCGGGGCGCGCATCTCGGGCGGGTATAGAACCCGCTCCGGATTCCGGCCGTATGTGAAGCCCTCGGCGCGTAGTAGCCCTTCGCGAACGGCTCTATCGAGTAGATCCTTGAAGTTGGCCCTCGGTTGGTCGGGGAAACGGGCACGAAGGGCGAACTCGACCGAGATGTACCCGTGCAGTTCTGCAACAACATTGAACGGATAGCAGAACCAGGAGTAAGCGAGAAGGTTTTGCGCCGTGGCGAAGTGTGAGCGAATGGTCACAGGAACACCATCGTGCAAAGCGACGTGTGCGGCGCGGTTGTATATGTCGCTCAACTCCAGCGGCCGTTGGTTGCCAGTGGACTGGTCAAACATCACAAACAGGCGCTGTCGTTCATCTGGCTCGACGATCTCGGTGATGGCCTTCAGCTCTTCCATGTGATGGCAGACGTGGTTGGTTTGTGACGCCTAATGTAATGTCCAGAGCAAAACCTGCTCGTGATACTGGGCGCTGCTCGATAAACTGGACATTGAATCCTCCTGAAGATGGCTTGCAGCCTTTGTTTCAGCGATTCTCTTGGGATTCTGTACAGGTATAGAAATCCCGACAAACCCCGCAGATCGTTTCGGTTCATTCTACGTTTCAATCAAGCCGGACTGAAGCAATTGGGAGCTCGTCTCGAATGACTGCAACGCTGCAGACCTGTCGTTCACGTATCAAAATTGCCAGGTCGACCGAGGTTGCCGCCAGCGGAGGTTGGGGGTATGGGTCGGCGCCGATTTATCTTTGGCACCTGCGCAGCCCCTGGGGGCTACGCAGCACACGAATTGGCAAGCGTGGGGGCGCTATCTATTTGAAATCGTTTTGCCGCCAGGCTTCGAACACGGTGACGGCCACGGCGTTCGACAGATTGAGGCTGCGCTGACCGGCCACCATGGGCAGTTTCAGGCATTGTGCCTGCGCAAACGATTGCCGCACCGTCTCGCTCAGGCCGCGCGTTTCAGCGCCAAACACCAGCCAGTCGCCGGGCGCAAACTGGACCTCGTGCACGATGCGGCTGGCGCGGGTGGTGAGGGCAAACATGCGCTCGGGGCGCGGTTGTTCCGTCGCCAGAAAGGCCGGCCAACCGGCATGGCGTTTGACTTGCGCGTACTCGTGGTAGTCCAGGCCGGCGCGGCGCATGTGCTTGTCGTCCATCGAAAACCCCAGCGGCTCAATCAGGTGCAAGGTGCAGCCGGTGTTGGCCGCCAGCCGGATGATGTTGCCGGTGTTGGGCGGGATTTCGGGTTCGACCAGAACGATATGAAACATGGGGCAATTATTCCGTACGAGCAATCACGAGGCCCGTGATGTGGGCCGCACCGGCGGCGCGCAGCACCCTGGCGGCGGCAAAGAGCGAAGCGCCGCTGGTCATGACATCGTCCACCAGCACCAGCCGTGCGCCCCTGATCTGGCGCGCCAACAGGGGATCGACCGCGAACGCGTCGTGCAGGCCGCTCAGCCGCTCGGAGCGGGGCAGCGAAACCTGGGGCGCCGTGTCCTTGATGCGCAGCAGCAGGTGCGGGTCGGTTTTCTCGGGCGCCAACTGCCGCGCCAGCAGCAAGGCCTGGTTGAAGCCACGCCAGCGCAGGCGCGCGCTCGACAGCGGCATCGGCAGCACCTTGTCGGCAGCCTCCAGCGCCGGCTCGACCCAGGGCGCGCTGCGCAGCAGCAGGGCGAAGGCGCCGGCGCGCCCGGGATGCTGGTGGAATTTGAAGCCCGCAATCAGGTCCGACCAGGGGTAGGCATACGACACCGCTGTCAGGCAGCGGTCCAGCGGCGGCGGATTCCTGATGCACTGGCCGCACTGCGCTACACCCGGCGGCACTGCCAGCGCGCAGCTTCGACAGCGGTCCTGCGGCTGTGCGAAGCGGTTGACGCAGGCCTCGCAAACGCCTTGGCCCGGCCAGGCATGGCAGACCATGCACTGGCTTGGCAAGGCCTCCAGCAGCCCCCTGATCCATCCGGTAAACATGGAGTCAATATACTCTGGCGACTTCACCTCGCGCCACACCATGCCGACCCAGCTCCCCCCCACCATAGACCCGCAGGCGGCCCGCCGCTGGCAGCAAATGCCGGCCAGCGCCTCGCCCTGGCTGCATGAGGAGGTGGCCAGTCGCATGCAGGAGCGGCTGCCGTGGATCAAGCTGCAACCGCAAAACTGGGCGCATTGGGAGCCGGTGCTGGGCGGTCTGCACGCGCATGCCAAGCTGGCGCAACGTTATCCGCGGGCCGGCTGTTTCGTGACCGAATCGACCAGCCAGCGAGCCCGTTACGCGGCCAAGGCGCTGGCCCAACCGTGGTGGCGCCCAACGCGCTGGGTCGGTGCGACTACGCGCTTCGAGAGGCCCGCCGCCGGCACGGTGGACATGCTGTGGTCCAACATGGCACTGCACATGACGGCCGACCCGCAGGGCTTGCTGGCGCAGTGGCATGGCGCACTGGCGGTGGACGGTTTCCTGATGTTCTCCTGTCTCGGGCCGGATACCTTGCAGGAACTGCGCGGTTTCTATCAGAGCCTGGGCTGGCCGGCGCCTTCCCATGAGTTCACCGACATGCACGACTGGGGTGACATGCTGGTGGCGGCCGGTTTTGCGCAGCCGGTGATGGACATGGAGCGCATCACCTTGACCTTCGAGACGCCGCAACGCTTGCTGCAGGAGTTGCGCGGCCTGGGACGTAATTTGCATCCGCAACGCTTTGCCGGCTTGCGCGGCCGGCAATGGCTGGCTCAATTGCAGCAGGCGCTGGTCCAGGCACCGCTGCAATTGACGTTCGAGGTTGTTTACGGCCATGCTTTCAAGGCACCCCCGCGCCTTGATGTGCGGCAAGAAACGGTGCTTTCACTGGAACAAATGCGTGAAACCTTAAGCAAACGCAATAACTTTTTGAAGAATCCTTGAGAAACGGACTTGACAAGGCGGCAAACATAAAAAAATTGTGTGAACTACAATTGCCCGCGGCCCGATCTGGAGCCGGCACTGTAAGACCGCCCTGTGCTTGAGAAATTGGGGCCGGGTTTGGTGAATTTGAGGCAATCAAAAGTGAGCATGATGAAAAGCATTTTGGATAAATTGACAGGCATGCTGCTGGCCGCGGGTGCTTGGGCCAGCACGGCGGCTTACGGCGCGGCGCGCACTGTCAACGACTTGCCCGGCGGCCCGTCAGTCAACCAGTTGAACCTGCAGGCGCCAGTCACCAAAATTGCCGAGGACCAGGCCTGGCTGCACTGGTTCATGCTGATTCTGTGCACCGTGATTTTTGTGGCCGTGTTCTCGGTGATGTTCTATTCCATCTGGAAGCATCGCAAGTCGGTCGGACACAAGGCGGCCAATTTCCACGAATCGGTCACCGTCGAAGTGGTCTGGACCGTGGTGCCATTCATCATCGTGATTCTGATGGCGCTGCCGGCCACCAAGGTGGTGGTGGCGATGAAGGACACGACCAACGCCGATCTGACCATCAAGGTCACCGGCATGCAGTGGAAGTGGGGCTACGATTACCTCAAGGGCGAAGGCGAGGGCATCGGTTTCATCTCGGCGCTGGACCGCGCGCAGCGCGAAATGTCCAGCAACGGTGGCCCCAAGGCGGGCGAGGTGGTGGACGACTATCTGCTGAAGGTGGATAACCCGCTGGTGGTTCCCGTCAACAAGAAAGTCCGCATCATTACCACCGCCAATGACGTGATCCATGCCTGGACGGTGCCGGCTTTTGGCGTCCAGCAGGCGGCCATTCCGGGCTTTGTGCGCGATACCTGGTTTCGTGCCGAAAAGATTGGCAGCTACTACGGCCAATGCGATCAGCTGTGCGGCAAGGAGCACGCCTACATGCCGATCCACGTGAAAGTGGTTTCCGCCGCCGACTATTCGGAGTGGGTGACGGGCGAGAAAAAGAAAATGGCCGCCAAGGCGGACGACCCGAGCAAGGTCTGGACCGCCGAAGACATCATCAAGCGCGGTGAAAAGGTTTACGCCACCAATTGCGTCACCTGTCATCAGCCGCATGGCAAGGGCGGCGGTCTGGTGAAACCGCTGGACGGCTCGCCAGTGGTGCTGGACGGCGACAAGGGCAAGCAGATTGCCGTGCTGCTCAATGGCCAGAACAATGCCACCATGCCGTCCTGGAAGGCTTTGAGCGACACCGACATCGCGGCCGTCATCACCTACACCAAGAACAACTGGTCGAACAAGACGGGTCAGCTGGTGCAGCCGGCCGAAGTGGCGGCGGCGCGCCATTGAGCGGCAGCCACCCGATCACAAGAATGAAGAAGGAAATCAGATGAGTGCTGTTTTAGACCACCACGCCCATAACGTCCACGACGATCACCAGCATGCCACACCGACCGGCTGGCGGCGCTGGGTCTTTGCCACCAACCACAAGGACATCGGTACCTTGTACATGTTGTTCAGCTTCACCATGCTGATGCTGGGCGGCGTGCTGGCCCTGATCATCCGCGCCGAGCTGTTCCAGCCGGGCTTGCAGATCGTCAATCCCGAGTTGTTCAACCAGCTCACCACCATGCACGGCGTGATCATGGTGTTCGGCGCCATCATGCCGGCTTTTGTCGGTTTTGCGAACTGGATGATTCCGCTGCAAATCGGCGCCGCCGACATGGCGTTCGCGCGCATGAACAATTTCTCGTTCTGGCTGTTGATTCCGGCCGGCCTGATGGTGGCCGGCTCGTTCTTCATGCCCGGTGGCGCGCCGGCTGCCGGCTGGACCTTTTATGCGCCCCTGACCCTGCAAATGGGACCCAGCATGGATGCCGGTATTTTTGCGCTGCACATCATGGGCGCCAGCTCCATCATGGGCTCCATCAATATCATCGTCACCATCCTGAACATGCGCGCGCCCGGCATGACGCTGATGAAGATGCCCATGTTTTGCTGGACCTGGCTGATCACCGCCTACCTGCTGATTGCCGTGATGCCGGTGCTGGCCGGCGCCATCACCATGACGCTGACCGATCGCCACTTCGGCACCAGTTTCTTCAACCCCGCCGGCGGCGGCGACCCGGTGATGTTCCAGCACATCTTCTGGTTCTTCGGCCACCCCGAGGTCTACATCATGATTCTGCCGGCGTTCGGCATCATCAGCCAGATCGTGCCGGCTTTTGCGCGCAAGAAACTGTTCGGCTACGCCTCCATGGTGTACGCCACCTCCAGCATCGCCATCCTGTCGTTCATCGTCTGGGCGCACCACATGTTCACCTCCGGCATGCCGGTCACGGGGCAACTGTTTTTCATGTACGCCACCATGCTGATCGCGGTGCCGACGGCGGTGAAAATCTTCAACTGGGTGGCCACCATGTGGCGCGGTTCCATGACCTTCGAGACCCCCATGCTGTTTGCCGTGGGCTTCATCTTTGTCTTCACGGTGGGCGGTTTCTCCGGCCTGATGCTGGCGATGGCGCCGATCGATATCCAGATTCATGACACCTACTACGTGGTGGCCCATTTCCACTATGTGCTGGTGGCCGGCTCTCTGTATGCCTTGTTTGCCGGCTATTACTACTGGAGTCCCAAGTGGACCGGCGTGATGTACAACGAAACGCGCGGCAAGATCCACTTCTGGTGGTCGCTGATTGCGTTCAACGTCACTTTCTTCCCGATGCACTTCCTCGGTCTGGCCGGCATGCCGCGCCGTTATGCCGACTACCCGATGCAGTTCGCCGATTTCAATGCGGTGGCCTCGGTCGGTGCTTTCTTTTTCGGCTTTGCACAGGTTTATTTCTTCTTCTTCATCGTGCTGCCGACGCTGCGCGGCAAAGGGGAGAAAGCGCCGCAAAAACCGTGGGACGGGGCCGAGGGTCTGGAGTGGGAAGTGCCTTCGCCGGCACCTTTCCATACCTTCGAGACACCACCCAAGCTGGACGCCACGGCGACCAGAATTGTTGCTTGATACCGGAGCCTGCACATGACCCCTGAACAGAAAAGAGCGAATCTGAGAACGGGACTGATCCTGGCGTCGGTGGCGCTGGTGTTCTTTATCGGTTTCATGGTCAAGATGGCGTTGCTGAGTCACTAAACGATGAATCTGCGGCGTGAAAATGGCAGGATGGTGGGCAAGCTGGCCGTGATTGCGCTGGGCATGTTTGCCTTCGGCTATGCCTTGGTGCCGCTGTACAAAGCCATCTGCGAGATGACCGGCATCAACATCCTGGCCCTGGGGGACCGCAACATTCCCGGCGCCACGCCGACCCTGCCGGCCAATACGCAGGTCGACCGCAGCCGCACCATCACGGTGGAGTTCGATGCCAATGCCCGCGGCCCCTGGGCCTTCAAGCCGGCGCAGCGCTCGCTGCAGGTGCATCCGGGTGAAATGGCAAGCGTGCTGTACGAGTTTCAGAATGTGCAGAACCGGCGCATGTCGGCGCAGGCGATCCCGAGTTACGCGCCGCAGCAGGCCGGCGCCCATTTCAACAAGCTGCAGTGTTTTTGTTTCAACCAGTACACGCTGGAGCCGGGTGAAAAAAAATCCTGGCCGGTTGTTTTTGTGATTGATCCCAAGCTCAGCCGGGACGTCAAGACGATCACCTTGTCGTATACCTTTTTCGAAGTCGGTGGCAAGACGCCGGCGGCACCGCTGGCCGCTGCCGCTGCCTTGACGGCCGGGAGGGCGGGCGCATGAGTTCTTCTTTCTGGCGCAGCATCCGGATGGTCGGCTGGTCATTTTTCGGCATTCGGAAAAACAGCGAATCGCAGGAAGACACGGCCCGCGTCAACCCGTTTCACATCATCGTGGTGGGGATTGCCGGGGCCATAATTTTTGTAGTGGGTTTGATCCTATTGGTGAACTGGGTGGTCGCCAAGTAGGGCGCTACCCGAAACAGATTGACGAGAACTGGAAGGAATGAAGCAGAAATGAGTTCAACAACACACGCCGCAACCCCGCACTACTTTGTGCCTAGCCCGTCGCGGCATCCGGCCCTGGCGGCCTTCGGTTTGTTTTTTGTCATCTTTGGCGCCACCCAATGGATCAATGGCGTCGACTGGGGCAAGTGGTTGCTGGCCTTTGGCCTGGTCTGGTTTCTGGGGGTTCTGTTCCAGTGGTTCAGCGAGGCCGTTGGCGAGAGCGAAGGCGGCCAGTACGGGCACAAGATCGACCTGTCGTTCCGCTGGAGCATGAGCTGGTTCATTTTCTCGGAAGTGATGTTTTTCGGCGCCTTTTTCACTGCCTTGTGGTGGGTGCGGGGCCATTCGATACCGGCGCTGGGCAACCTGGAAAATTCCTTGCTGTGGCCGGATTTCAAAGCCGTTTGGCCGACTCTGGCGGCCGGTGCCACCGGCTCCCCGGCCGGCACGGTGGAACCCTTCACCACCATGACGCCGTTCTGGCTTCCCACCATCAATACCGCCTTGCTGCTGAGTTCCGGTGTCACCCTGACGCTGGCGCACCACGCCCTGATTGCCGGCCGGCGCAGCAAGACGGTGGCCTTCATGTGGCTCACCGTGCTGCTGGGGATCGTGTTCCTGTTGGTGCAGGGTTACGAGTACTACCATGCTTACCATGAACTCAATCTGAAGCTGACTTCCGGTGTCTACGGTTCGACCTTTTTCATGTTGACCGGTTTCCACGGTTTCCACGTCTTCATCGGCATGCTGATGTTGTTGTTCATCACCTTGCGTCTGCAAAAAGGCCACTTTACGGCGGAGCGCCATTTTGGCTTCGAAGGGGCCGCCTGGTACTGGCACTTTGTCGACGTCGTGTGGCTGGGTCTCTACACGCTGGTCTATTGGCTGTAGAGCGCCGCACGAAAAATAGGCACCGGCAGGCGGTGCCTTTTGCTTTGGGTGATCGGTTCTCGTTATTGTCCGGCGGAGATGCCGGTGGGCTGGATGTAGCCGAGTTTCCAGGCCAGCAGCAGGCTGGCGAACAGCAGGATTGAAATGGCGACCCGCAAGGCCAGTGCCCGCGCCATTTTTTTGTCTCTGGAGGCGCCAGCGTCATCCTTCTTCAGCATGAAAAAGAGAGCCCAGCCCAGGCTGCCGAGGATGCCGATAAATGCAAGAATGACCCCATATTTCATGAACCGGATTATCTCGTGAGTTTGCGCTGGAAGTTCTGGCTGGTCACCTTGGTCAGCCTGCTGGCCGTGGTCATCACGCTGGCCTTGGGGCGCTGGCAGTTGTCGCGCGCCGGGCAGAAAATTGCCTGGCAAGCCCGCATCGACGCCCAGGCGGCGCTGCCGCCATTGAGCGGCCAGGCGCTGCTGTCGTTGGCGGACCCGGCCAGCGAGTTGCAGCGGCAAGTGGACTTGCGCGGCCGCTGGATCGCGTCGGGCACGGTGTTCCTGGACAACCGCCAGATGAACAGCAAGCCCGGCTTGTATGTCGTGACGCCGCTGCGGCTGGAAGGCGGCAGCGCCGTGGTGCTGGTGCAGCGCGGTTGGGTGGCCAGAAATTTTGTCGACCGCAAGAGTCTGGCGAAGGTCGAAACGCCCGATGACGTGGTGGAAATTCAGGGCCGCATTGCCGCGCCGCCGTCGCGCCTGTACCAGTTTGGCGCTGCGGAGTCGGGCTTGATCCGGCAAAATCTGGATCTGGCCCAATTTGCTGCCGAGTTGGGTCTGCCCTTGCTGCCGGTTTCCGTGCAACAGACGGGTGCCGCCAGCGAGGGCTTGTTGCGCGAATGGCCGCCGGTCAGCGTCGGCGTCGAAACCCACTATGGTTATGCTTTCCAATGGTTCGCGCTGAGTGCGCTGATCGCAATTCTTTATGTCTGGTTTCAAATTGTTAGACGATTCTTCCCACCGCGCCGCTCCTGACGCTGCCCCTGCGGGGGCCAGCAGCGCCGGCGATAGCCCGCTCGGTTTGACGGTTCATTCGATGCCGGCGCCGGAGCGCGTCATGGCCGCGGATGCGCAGCGCAGCCGCAACGGGCGCTGGAAGATGCTGGCTGTCTTTCTGGTTTGCGCGGCGCCGGTGCTGGCCTCTTATTTCACCTACTATGTGGTGCGTCCTGAAGGAAGGCGCAATTTCGGCGAGTTGATCGAGCCGCAGCGCCCGCTGCCCGATCAACCCGGTGTCAGCCTGAGCGGGCAGGCCGGTCCGCTGACGGCGCTCAAGGGACAATGGCTGTTGCTGAGCGTGGCGGGCGGCGCTTGCGACGAAGCCTGCAGTCGCCATCTGTACCTGCAGCGCCAGTTGCGCGAGAGCCTGGGCAAGGACAAGGACCGGCTGGATTGGGTCTGGCTGGTCTCCGACACTGATGCCGTCAATGACAAGCTGCTGCCGGCCTTGAAGGACGCGACGGTGTTGCGCGTGGCGCCGGGCGTGCTGTCGGCCTGGCTGGCGCCGGCCAGCGGCCATCAACTGGCGGAGCATCTGTACCTGGTGGATCCGATGGGCAACTGGATGTTGCGTTTTCCGGCGGAGCTGGACATTGCCGGTGCCAGCAAGGCGAAACGGGACCTGGAGCGCGTGCTGCGCGCCTCCGCGTCGTGGGACCAGCCCGGGCGCCCGGCCGCTCAGTAGCAGGGGATGACGGTGCAAGCGCTGTACGACTTCTCGCCATTGGTCCGCATGCTGTGCGTGGGCTTGTTGCTGGCGCTGGGGCCTTTGACCTGGATCTGGTACCAGCAGCGGCGCGCGACACCGCTGCGGCGGATTCGCGCACTGACGCTGCTGACGCTGTTTCTGACCTTTGACCTGCTCCTGTTTGGCGCCTTCACGCGTTTGACCGACTCCGGTCTAGGCTGCCCCGACTGGCCGGGTTGTTATGGCCAGGCCAGTCCGCTGGCGGCCCATGGCGCTATTGCCGCCGCCCAGAGCGCCATGCCCAGCGGTCCGGTCACGCACGACAAGGCCTGGATTGAAATGATTCACCGCTACCTGGCGACCAGCGTCGGTGTGTTGATGGTGGTGCTGGCGGTCGCCGCCTGGCTGGGGCGCAGGCGTCAATCCGTACAGGCCGGAGCAAGCGTGTGGTGGCCGACACTGACCCTGCTGTGGGTCTGTCTGCAAGGCGCCTTTGGCGCGCTGACGGTCACCATGAAGCTGTTTCCGGCGATCGTCACGCTGCACCTGCTGGGTGGCATGGTGCTGCTGGCCTTGCTCTGCGTGCAGGTGGTGCGTCTGGCCCAGCTTGACGGCGCCGCGCCGCCGGTTGCCCTGGCCTCCCCACTGCGCCGGCTGTTGTGGCTGTCGTTTGCCTTGCTGGCGCTGCAAGTGGCGCTGGGCGGCTGGGTCAGTACCAATTACGCGGTGCTGGCCTGTACCGATTTTCCAATGTGCCAGGGCAGTTGGTGGCCCTTGATGGATTTTCGGCAGGGCTTCGAGCTTTGGCGCGAACTGGGGCTGACGCACAGCGGCGCGACCATCGGCTTTGCCGCCTTGACCGCCATTCACTACGCGCATCGCCTGCTGGCGTTGCTGGTCCTGGCTTCGCTGGGGTTGCTGGCCTGGCGGCTCGGTTCGGTGCCGGCGCTGCGCCGGCCGGCGCGCTGGCTGGCCGGGCTGACCGCTTTGCAACTGGCCACCGGACTCAGCAACGTGCTGTTCGACTGGCCCCTGCTGGTCGCCGTCCTGCACACCGGCGGGGCGGCGGCCCTGGTGCTTGTCATGAGCTGGACGCTGGCCGCCAGTCGCCGCGCATGAGCAGCCCTTCGCATCCTGCTGCGCCGTCGGTGTTCCGGCAGTTCTATGCCTTGACCAAGCCGCGCGTGATTCAGTTGATTGTTTTTTGCGCCCTGATCGGCATGCTGCTGGCGGTTCCCGGCGTGCCCAGCTGGGCCGAGGTCCGGCTGGCGCTGTTGGCCTGCCTGGGCATCTGGCTGGTGGCCGGGGCGGCGGCGGCTTTCAATTGCATCGTCGAAAAAAGCATTGACGCCCGAATGAAACGCACCGCCTGGCGAGCGACCGCCATGGGCGAACTGGACGACCGGCGGACCCTGCTGTTCTCGGCCGTGCTGTGCCTGGCCGGCTCGGTCCTGCTGTATGTCTGGGTCAACCCACTGACGATGTGGTTGACCTTTGCCACTTTCATCGGCTATGCCGTGGTCTACACGGTCATCCTGAAGCCCCTGACGCCGCAAAACATCGTGATCGGCGGTGCCTCCGGCGCCATGCCGCCGGTGCTGGGCTGGGCCGCCATGTCGGGCGATGTGGGGCCGGAAGCGCTGATTCTGTTTCTGATTATTTTTTTGTGGACGCCGCCGCATTTCTGGGCCTTGGCGCTGTACCGTGTGGAAGACTACCGCAAGTCGGGCCTGCCGATGCTGCCGGTGACGCACGGCAACCAGTTCACCCGGCTGATGGTGCTGCTGTACACCGTGATTCTGTTCGCCGCCTGCCTGATGCCTTACATCTACGGCATGAGCTCCTGGATTTACCTGATCGCGGCGCTGGTTTTGAGCGTCGGTTTTTGTCTGTATGCTTTCTACCTTTGGCGTGATTATTCGGATCAACTGGCGCGCAAGACATTTCGCTTTTCGCTGCTGCACCTGAGTCTGCTGTTTGCCGCCTTGCTGATCGACCATTATGTTTTTTGAAGTTTGATTGAAATGAACAAACGTGCTGCGCTCAAAGTCCTGGCTTCGCTGCTGGGTTTGAGTGGAACAGCCGGCTTGCTGGCTTCCTGTTCCGAGAACAAGGCCGGCTTCGCGGCGATCGACCTTACCGGTGCCGACTATGGCCGCGACTTTGCCTTGACCGACCATAACGGCCGGGCCAGGAGTTTGAAGGATTTTGCCGGCAAGGTGGTGGTGCTGTTCTTTGGCTACACCCAGTGCCCCGATGTCTGCCCCACCACCATGGTCGAACTGGTGGCGGTGAAAAAGTTGCTGGGCCGGGATGGCGAGCGTGTGCAAGGCCTGTTCGTCACGCTCGATCCGCAGCGCGACACGCCTGAAGTGCTCAAAGCCTACGTGGAAAATTTCGACCCGAGCTTTTTGGCGCTCTACACCAGCCCCGAGAAACTGCAGGCCCTGGCCAAGGAATACAAGGTGTACTACAACAAGGTGGACGGACCGACGCCCACCAGCTACACGCTGGACCACTCGGCCGGCAGCTACGTCTACGACGCCATGGGCAAGCTGCGCTTGTACACCCGCTACGGCAGCGGCGCCGCGGCGCTGGCGGCGGATATCAAGCTGCTGCTACAGCAGTAGGCGATCAGCATGGTTGTCACGAAACAGGTTTTTGATGGCCGGCGCCTGCTGATCCTGCTCAGCGTGCTGCTGGCGCTGGGTTTTTTTGCCACCACGCTGGGCAGCTACTTCGTCTCCAAGCACGCCATCCGGGAAGCCATCATCGGACAGGAGTTGCCGCTGGCTTCCAGCAATATCTACGTCGAGTTGCAGAAGGACCTGGTGCAGCCGGTGGTGATTTCTTCCACCATGGCGCACGACACCTTCCTGCGCGACTGGGCGCTCAGGGGTGAGCGCAACGTCGACGAGATGAACCGCTACCTGCAGGAAATCAAGACCCGTTATGGTGCTTTCAGCAGCTTTTTTGTCTCGGACCGCAGTTTCAACTACTACACCGGCAACGGGATTCTGAAACGGATCTCGGCCACCGAGCCGCGGGATGCCTGGTACTTCCGCGTGCGTGGCCTGAAGGAAGACCACGAAATCAATGTCGACCCCGATCTGGCGAATCAGGATGCCATGACCATTTTCATCAACTACCGGGTCTTTGATTTTTCCGGGCAGTACCTGGGGGCCACCGGCATCGGTCTGACGATGGACGCCATGCACCGCCGCATCAAGGACTACCAGCAACGTTACCGGCGCACCATTTATTTTGTCGATGGCCAGGGCAAGGCGGTGCTGTTTGGCGGCAACGGCGCGCCGGCCTCGCCCGATCTGCACGCCCGGCCGGGCCTGCGCGACATCATCGACCGCATCCTGCTTGAGAAGAACGGGGGCTACCAATACGAGGCCCATGGAACCACCCACTTGCTCAACGTGCATTACGTCCCGGAACTGAAGTGGTATCTGTTTGTCGAGAAGGACGAGTCGGAGGCGCTGGCCGAGGTGCGCGAGGTCCTGTACATCAATCTGGCGATCTGTCTGGTCGTCACGCTGCTGGTGGTGCTGCTGATGAACCTGTCGCTGTCGCGCTACCAGCGCCGCATCGAGACCATGGCCGCCACCGACAAGCTGACCGGCATGCTCAATCGCCAGGCCTTCACCATCCTGATGAGCCGGATGCTGGCGGCCTACCAGCGCCAGCCGCATCCCATTTCGATCCTGCTGTTCGACCTGGACAATTTCAAGCAGATCAACGACCGGCACGGCCACGCGCTGGGGGACAGCGTGCTGTGCCGTGTGGCGGAGCAGCTCCAGCAAGGCTTGCGCAAGTCCGACATCGCGGTGCGCTGGGGTGGCGAGGAGTTTCTGGCGGTGCTCGACAACTGCGATAGCCAGGAGGCGTGCCAGACCGCGGAGAAAATCCGGCAACGCATCGCGCAGGAAAAATTTGAAATTGACGGTGTGCAACTGGCGTTGACGGTCAGTGTCGGCGTCAGCCAGTTCAGCGGCGATGAGGCGGTGGAGCAAACCATCAGCCGGGCCGACGCCGGGCTTTACCAGGCCAAGAGCAGTGGGCGCAACCGGGTCTGCGTGGCAGCTGCGGCGCCGTCTTCGGCATGATCCCCCCATTTGTCCCAAGGAGTCCTTAATGCCCATCACCAAAGGTTATCAACAACTCGTGGCCGAGGCCATGGCCCAGGTCAAGACCTACTCGGTGGCCGAGGTCCAGGCGCGCTTGCATGACGCCGCCGTCCAGATCGTCGATATCCGCGACATCCGCGAGCTGGCCGAGGGCACCGTGGTCGGCGCTTACCACGCGCCGCGCGGCATGCTCGAATTCTGGGTCGATCCGGCCTCGCCCTACCACAAGCCCCTGTTTGCCGACGAGTCCAGGGAGTTCATCCTGTTCTGCGGCGCCGGCTGGCGCAGCGCCCTGGCGGCCAAGGCCTTGCAGGACATGGGCATGGGCAACGTGGCGCACATCGAGGGCGGCTACACCGAGTGGGTCAAGCAGGGCGCTCCGACCGAGACGCTGGAACAGCAAAAAGCGCGGCGCCAGAAGAAGGCCTGAGTGCAGGCACCGATCCCGTCATGAAATTTGAAGCCATCCTGTTCGACTGCGACGGCGTGCTGGTGGACAGCGAGCCCATTACCAACGGCGTCCTGCGCGACCTGCTGGAAGAGGCCGGTTGGGTCTTGACACCCGAGGATTGCATGCGCCTCTTTATCGGCAAGGCGGTGCGCGAAGAGCGCCAGATGATTGAGGCGGCGACCGGGCGGCCGCTGACCGAGGACTGGATGCAACTCTTCTACGAGCGGCGCAACCGGGCGCTGGAGGCACAACTGGAGATGGTCGCCGGTGCCGACACCGCCGTGGCCGCGGCGCATGCCCACACCCGGCAGCGCATCGCCTGCGCCTCCGGTGCCGACCGCTTCAAGGTCGAAATGCAGTTGAGCAAGGTCGGGTTGATGGATTTCTTTGCCGGCCGCATCTTCAGCGGTCACGAGATGGCGCGTTCCAAGCCGGCGCCGGACGTCTACCTGGCGGCGGCGCAGCACTTGCAGGCGCCAGCGCGGCAATGTCTGGTGATCGAGGACACGCCCACCGGTGTGCTGGCCGGCGTTGCCGCCGGCGCCACGGTCTGGGCCTACTGTCCGCAGCCCGAGCAGGGGGCGGCACTGAAGCAAGCCGGCGCCAGCCATCTGTTCGGGCACATGGCCCAGTTGCCACAGTTGCTGGCCGCAACCGGTCTTGCGTAAACAGGAGGGCTATCAGGGCTGCCCGGCGCGCCTGAATTCGCTGGGCGACTGGCCGACCCAGGCCTGAAAAGCGCGGATGAAGCTTTTCTCGTTGCGAAAGCCCACCGCCTCGGCCACCTGCTTGATGGGACGCGCGCTGCGCAGCAGCAGGTCGCGGGAGCGGCGCTGGCGCACCTCGTCTTTCAGGGTTTGCAGTGAGCTCCCTTTTTCCTTCAACTGGCGGTGCAGCGTGCGCGCCGAGACGTGCAGCAGGGCCGCCAGATCATCGGCGTTATGGCTGCGTGCCGGCTGGCTGGCCAAGGCCTGGCGCACGCGCGTCAGCAGCAGGCGGTCGTGCCGGTACTGGTGCACGGTCAGCGGCAACGCGCGTTGCAGCATCTGTTGCAACGCCGACTCATCACGGCGCAGTGGCAGTGCCAGATAGCGTGCATCGAAGCGCAGCGCGGCCGGTGCGCTGTCGAAGGCGGTGGGGCCTGGGAACAGCACAGCGTAGACCTCGTGGTGCGGCGGCGGCGCAAAGGGAAACTGCGCGCCCAGCAGCGGCAGGCGCGAGTCGATCAACCAGCAGGCCAGGCCGTGGATATTGCGCAGCACGGAGACCAGACAGAACTCGCGCAACACACCGAGATCGCGCTGCTCGCTGATGTACAGCGTGGCCCAGTCGCCCGTCACCTTCAGGCTCAGTGTGATGTCGTCGGCGATCAGGGCGTGATGCCGGCACCAGCGCTTGAGCGCCACGCCCAGGCTGGCGGCGCTGATGGAGGCGCGCGCCAACATGCCGTAACTGCCCCAGGGCAGACGGCGGCTGAACCAGCCCAGTGCCTCGTCGTCGAGCTCCTGCATCGCGGCGCCGGAGATGCATTCCATTTGCGCGGCGCTGATGCGGGACGCTGGATCGGCCAGTTCCTTTGGCGTGATTTGTGCCACATTCAGGGCTTTGCCGGGGTCCATTCCGCGCCGCGCGTAGGCCTCCACAATGGCCTTGACAAAAGCCATGGGTGTCACGGACTGGACAGTGGTGGCCAGGGTGCTGGAACGGGGCCGGGATGGAAGATCGGAGCGCATGGCCCACAGTATGCGTTCAGGTGGCACGATTTGCAACCTGGGTGACAGCCATTGAGTGCTTTATCCCTCTATCCTCAAGGCGGTAGACAATGGCGCACAGAGCCGTCGACGCTTTGAACTTTAGAGAGAACACCATGCCCCATCTGGAGACCAAACTAAAACCCCGATCCGCTGATTTTCAGGCCAACGCCGCCGCCATGCGAGTGCTGGTGCAAGACCTCAATGTGCAAATCGCCAAGGCCGCCTTGGGTGGTGGTGAAGCGGCCCGCGCCAAACACACCGGGCGCGGCAAGTTGCTGCCGCGGGATCGCATCCAGATGCTGCTGGACCCCGGCACGCCGTTTCTGGAACTCTCGCCGCTGGCGGCCATGGGGCTGTACCGGGATCGCGACGGCAGCGACAGCGCGCCCTGCGCCGGCGTCATTTGCGGCATCGGCCGGATCGAGGGCGTCGATTGCATGATTGTCTGCAACGATGCCACCGTCAAGGGCGGCAGCTATTTTCCGATGACCGTCAAGAAACACTTGCGAGCGCAGGAAATTGCGCAGCAAAACCGGCTGCCCTGCGTTTACCTGGTCGACTCCGGCGGCGCCAACCTGCCGACACAGGACGAGGTGTTTCCGGACCGCGAGCACTTTGGCCGCATCTTTTTCAACCAGGCCAACATGAGCGCCCTGGGCATTGCCCAGGTTGCCGTGGTGATGGGCAGTTGCACCGCCGGCGGCGCCTATGTGCCGGCGATGAGCGACGAGACCATCATCGTCAAGAACCAGGGCACCATTTTTCTCGGCGGCCCGCCGCTGGTGAAGGCCGCCACGGGCGAGGTGGTGAGTGCCGAAGACCTGGGTGGTGGCGATGTGCATACGCGCCTGTCGGGCGTGGCCGACCATCTGGCGCAGAACGATTTGCACGCGCTGGCGCTGGCGCGCCAGGCGGTGTCGCACCTGAATCACAAGAAGGCGGTTGCGGCGGCCGTACTGGCGCCGGTGGCACCCAAATTTGCCGCCGAAGAGTTGTACGGTGTGATTCCCACCGACACGCGCAAGCCCTACGACGTGCGCGAGATCATTGCCCGCATCGTCGATGGCAGCGAATTCCATGAGTTCAAGCCGCGCTACGGCACCACGCTGGTGACCGGCTTTGCGCACATCGAGGGCATGCCGGTGGGCATCATTGCCAACAACGGTATTTTGTTCAGCGAATCGGCCCTGAAGGGCGCGCACTTCATCGAGTTGTGCTGCCAGCGCAAGATCGCCCTGGTGTTCCTGCAGAACATCACCGGCTTCATGGTCGGGCGCAAGTACGAAAACGAAGGCATTGCGCGCAACGGCGCCAAGATGGTGACGGCGGTCGCCACGGCGGCGGTGCCCAAGTTCACCATCATCATCGGCGGCAGTTTCGGCGCCGGCAACTACGGCATGTGCGGCCGTGCCTACAGCCCGCGCTTTTTGTGGATGTGGCCTAACGCCCGCATCTCGGTGATGGGCGGCGAGCAGGCGGCCAGCGTGCTGGCGACGGTGCGGCGCGACGGCATCGAAGAGCGCGGCGGCAGTTGGAGCAAGGAAGAGGAAGAAGCCTTCCGGGCGCCGATCCGCAACCAGTACGAGAGCCAGGGGCATCCCTATTTCGCCACGGCCCGCCTGTGGGACGACGGCATCATCGACCCGGCCGACACGCGCCGCGTGCTGGCCTTGGGACTCAGTGCCGCGCTCAACGCACCGCTGCCCGATACCCAGTTCGGCGTGTTCCGGATGTAATGAAAAGAGACCACCATGTTTAACAAAATTCTCATTGCCAACAGAGGGGAGATCGCCTGCCGCGTGGCCGCCACGGCGCGCCGCATGGCCATCAAGACGGTGGCGGTTTATTCGGATGCCGACGCCAATGCCAAGCACGTCAGCGTCTGCGACGAGGCCTTGCACATTGGCGCCAGCGCACCCCGGGACAGCTATTTGCGCTGGGAAAAAATCATCGCCGCGGCGCAGGCCACCGGCGCGCAGGCGATCCACCCCGGCTATGGCTTCCTGAGCGAAAACGAAGAGTTCGCGCAGGCCTGCGTTGACGTCGGTCTGGTGTTCATCGGCCCGCCGCCGGCGGCCATCAAGGCGATGGGTCTCAAGGCGGAATCGAAACGCCTGATGGCGCTGGCCGGCGTGCCGCTGGTGCCCGGCTATCACGGGGCCGACCAAGACCCGGCCTTGCTACTGCGCGAGGCCGACGCCATCGGCTACCCGGTGCTGATCAAGGCCAGTGCCGGCGGTGGCGGCAAGGGCATGCGGGTGGTCGAGAAGAGCGCGGACTTCGCCGCCGCGCTGGCCAGTTGCCAGCGCGAGGCGCGCAACAGTTTTGGCGATGACGCGGTGTTGCTGGAAAAGTACGTGCAGCGCCCGCGCCACATCGAAATTCAGGTGTTCGGCGACACGCAAGGCAACTACGTGTATTTGTTCGAACGCGATTGCTCGGTGCAGCGCCGACATCAAAAAGTGCTGGAAGAAGCCCCGGCGCCCGGCATGACGCCGGAGCTGCGGGGCAAGATGGGCCAGGCGGCGGTGGCGGCCGCCCGGGCCGTGAACTATGTCGGGGCCGGTACGGTCGAGTTCATCGTCGAGCAAAGGTCCGACGGCAGCATGAATTTCTTCTTCATGGAGATGAACACGCGTTTGCAGGTGGAGCATCCGATCACCGAGGCAATCACCGGGCAAGACCTGGTGGAGTGGCAATTGCGGGTGGCCGCAGGCCAGCCTCTGCCGCTGTTGCAGGAGCAGCTCAAGATCAGCGGTCACGCCATCGAGGCCCGCATCTGCGCCGAAAACCCGGACAACAACTTCATGCCGGCCACCGGCACTTTGCAGGTTTACGCTCTGCCCCCCTGCGTCAACTTTGAGCCTGGCAATGCCGTCGTGCGGGTCGACTCGGGCGTGCGTCAGGGCGACCCGATCTCGCCGTTCTACGACTCCATGATCGCCAAGCTGATTGTCCATGGCGACAGCCGTGCGCAAGCCCTGGCGCGCCTGGACGTGGCGCTGGCCCAGACCCACATCGTGGGGCTCAATACCAACGTCCAGTTCTTGCGCAACGTGGTGCAAAGCCGCTCCTTCGTGCAGGCCGATCTGGACACCGGCCTGATAGCGCGCGAAGCCGCGGTGCTGTTCAAGCAGGAGAAGGTCGGGCTGGCACTGGCGGTGGCCGGCGCCATCGCCGATACCTTGTTGCAGGAACGAGCCTATGAGGCGCAGCGCGCCGACCGCGCCGAGTGGCTGGACCCCTGGGCTCGGCGCGATGGCTGGCGTTCGCACGGCCCCAGCGGCCGCCGCTTCGACTTCGAATTTGCCGGCCAGGTGCAGTTGGTGCAAATGACCACGCTGCACGATGGCGCGCTGCAACTGAACGTTGCCGGCGAGCTGGGCGTGTTCGCGTTTGTGGCGGTCACGCATGGCATCGACGTGCGCTGGGGCGAGCGGCGCCAGATCCTCAATGTCTACCGGAATGGGGCGGTGGCCCATATCTTCTCGGCGCAGGGCGCAACCCAGATCACCGCCATCGATGCGCTGGCCCATGCCGGCGACAACCTGGTCGAAGGCGGGCGCCTGACGGCACCGATGCCCGGCAAGGTGGTGTCGTTTGCCGTCAAGGCCGGCGACAAGGTCAAAATCGGCCAGCCATTGGCGGTGCTGGACGCCATGAAGATGGAGCACACCATTGCCGCTCCGATGGACGGCGTGGTGGCCGAACTGCTGTATGCGCCGGGCGATCAGGTGCCGGAAGGTGCCGAACTGCTGAAGCTGGTGGTGTAATAACGAACGGGTCTTCAAAATAATCCCAGCGGCTGTCATCCCGGACCCCGATCCGGGATCCATGGATTGCGGGTCTGGCCCGCAATGACAGCGTGTAGGGTACGCTTGCCATCCATGAAAATTACATTTTGTTGTACCGGCACCAAGCCCGAGCCCTGGCTGGCCGGGCTCAGGGCCGCTTTCCCAGGCGCTCAGGTGGAAGTCTGGCAAGCCGGCGCGCCGGCGGCCGACCACGCCGTGGTGTGGGCGCCACCGCAGCAATTCTTTGACGAGCAAACACAGCTCAAGGGCATCTTCAACATCGGCGCCGGTGTCGATGCCTTGTTGAAGCTGCGCCTGCCGCCACGGGCCACCGTGGTGCGGCTCGACGACGCCGGCATGTCGGTGCAGATGGCCGAGTATGTTTGCCATGCCGTGATCCGCTACTTTCGCGAGTTCGATGGCTATGAAGCGGATGTGAAAGCCGGGAAGTGGTCTTATCGCAAACCGCGCGAGCGCGCGCTATTTCCGGTCGGCGTCATGGGCCTGGGCGTGCTGGGCCAGCGCGTCGCCCAAGCGTTGACGCAGTTCGAATTCCCGGTCCTGGGCTGGAGCCGATCGGTCAAGGCTATCGAGGGTGTGCGCTGCTTTGCCGGCGCGGCCCAGTTCAACGATTTTTTGCGCGCCAGCAAAGTGCTGGTCAACCTGTTGCCGCTGACGCCAGAGACGCGCGACATCATGCGCCTGGACACCTTGGCGCAACTGCAAGCGGGCGGCTATGTGATCAACGTGGCGCGTGGCGCGCATCTGGTCGAGGAAGACTTGCTGACGCTGCTGGACCGCGGACAGCTGGCCGGCGCCACGCTGGACGTGTTCCGCACCGAACCCTTGCCGGCCGAGCATCCGTTCTGGCGCCATCCCCAAATCACGATCACGCCGCATACCTCGGCGCGCACCTTGCGTGATGAGTCCATTGCCCAGATCGCGGGCAAAATAAGGGCGCTGGAAGCGGGCCAGCCGATTGTCGGTATCGTGGACAGCGTGCGCGGCTACTGAGGATAAGGCGCCGCCATCGAATTGAGGAATATCTGGATGAACCTACCCCCCCGCGTCAAACTGGTCGAGGTCGGCCCGCGCGACGGCTTGCAGAATGAAAAACAGGCGGTGCCGGCCAGCGTCAAGATCGAACTGGTGCAGCGCTTGCAGGACGCCGGTTTGAAAGAGATCGAGGTCACCAGTTTTGTGTCGCCCAAATGGGTGCCGCAAATGGCCGACAACGCCGAGGTGATGGCCGGTATCCAGCGCTTGTCCGGCGTGCGCTATTCGGTGCTGACGCCCAATCTGCAGGGTTTCGAGGCGGCGCTGAAGGCCAAACCGGATGAGATCGTGGTGTTCGGTGCCGCCAGCGAGGCTTTCAGCCAGAAGAACATCAATTGCAGCATTGCCCAGAGCATGGAACGCTTCGCGCCGGTGGTGCAGGCGGCGCGCGCGGCCGGCATTTACGTGCGCGGCGCCATGTCCTGCGCGCTGGGCTGCCCTTACGAGGGCGAGATTGCGCCGGAGCGGGTTGGCTATCTGGCGGGCTTGATGAAAGGCATTGGCGTGCAGCACATCGGCGTTGCCGACACCATAGGCGTAGGCAGCCCGCTCAAGGTGCGGCGCGCGGTCGAAGCGACCCTGCGCTATTTCGATATCAACGATGTCTCCGGCCATTTTCACGATACCTACGGCCAGGCGCTGGCCAATACGCTGGCGGCGCTGGAGCTCGGGGTCTGGCAATTCGACACCTCGGTGGCCGGGCTGGGCGGCTGCCCCTATGCCAAGGGCGCCACCGGCAACGTGGCCAGCGAAGACGTGGTCTACCTGCTGCATGGCATGGGGATAGAAACCGGCATCGACCTCGACAGATTAGTCGACGCCGGCAAGTTCATCAGCGACTTTCTGCAGCGCAAGCCGAACTCGCGTGCCGCCACGGCGCTGCTCAACAAACGGGAAGGGTAACTCATGGCGGCAAACGAAACCAGGGCTCTGCCTGACGGGGTACAACGGGTGCTGGCTGCCTTGCAAGCGGCGCGCCATCCACATCCGCCGGTGCTGCTGGATGACGCCGCGCGCACCGCGCAGCAAGCCGCCGACGCCCTGGGCATCGTGGTCGGCCAGATTGCCAAGAGCATCATTTTTCGCCGCCAGTCGGACGACGCGGCGGTGCTGGTGGTGACTTCGGGCGACCAGCGCGTCGATGAAAAAAAAGTGGCGGCACTGGTCGGTCCGCTGGGTCGCGCCGACGCCGCCTTCGTCAAGGCCAGGACCGGCTATTCGATCGGCGGCGTGCCACCCATCGCGCATGCCACGCCGTCGGTTACGCTGATCGACCGCGAGCTGCAACGCTTTGCTGAAATCTGGGCGGCGGCGGGGCACCCGCACGCGGTGTTCCGCCTGAGCCCGACGGACCTGGTTCAACTGACCGGCGCCCCGGTGGCCGACGTGGTGGTGGTTTTGCCATGACGCTGCCTGAGTCCGTGCCCGTGCCCTCGCCCTGTATTTCGGTCTGCCGCATGAAGCCGTCGACCGGCCTGTGCGAGGGCTGCTACCGCACCATTGACGAGATCGCCCGTTGGGGCAACGCCGATGACGAAAGCAAGCGCCTCATCTGGGCGCGGATTGAACAACGGCGCAAGGCCAACGCAGCATGAAACACATCACCTTTTATCTGGACTTCATTTCGCCCTACGCCTACCTGGCGTTCGAGGGCCTGCCGCAGGCCTTGATGGGGCACAGCTACAGCGTGACTTACAAGCCGGTGCTGTTTGCCGCCTTGCTCAAGCATCACGGGCAGTTGGGGCCGGCGGAGATAGCGGCCAAGCGCGACTGGACTTACCGCCAGGTGCAGTGGCTGGCGCACAGCCATGGCATAGCGCTGCAATTGCCGGCGGCACACCCCTTCAATCCCTTGGCCTTGTTGCGTCTGGCGCTGGCCTGCGAGGACCAGGGGCTGCCCAATCGCTATGTCTGCGAGACCGTGTTCCGGCATGTCTGGCGCGGCGGCGCCGATGCCACCGATGCGCAACGTCTGCAAGGCTTGACGCGGCAACTGGCACCCAAGCGCGCGGCCGATTGCGAAGAGGTCAAAGCGCAGCTCAAATCCCATACCGACGAAGCCATCGCGCGGGGCGTTTTCGGCGTGCCCACATTGGCCGTCGACGACAAACTGTTCTGGGGTTTTGATGCCCTTCCCATGTTGCGCGATTATTTGCGCGGCGATGCCTGGTTTGCCGGACCGCAGTGGGATGCCGCTGCAAGTTTGCCGGCGGCGGTGCAACGCCCAAAGTAGCGATTTGCCACATTAAGAAATGTGAACCAAGGGTTGCACCCTAGTTTGTCAGGCGCTGTTCAGTTTGCTGAAAGTTTGTGTTGGTTTCGCGTCAGAGGCTGGTCAGTACTGTCTCCAAGAATACTAGCAACCCCCATCTCGGGGGCCCATAACTTTAGGAGACATCAATATGGCAACAGCAGTGGCCCCACGGCCAATGTCAGAAGGCGAGAAGATGGTGATCTTCGCCTCGTCGCTAGGCACGATATTCGAGTGGTATGACTTTTATCTGTTCGGTGTGATGTCGGCCATCATTGCGGCCAACTTCTTCTCCGCACTGGATGAAAGCACGCGCAATATTTTCGTGCTGCTAGCGTTCGCCGCAGGCTTTGCGGTGCGTCCGTTTGGCGCTTTGGTGTTCGGCCGCCTGGGCGACATGATCGGCCGCAAATACACGTTCCTGATCACCATTTTGATCATGGGCTTGTCGACCTTTCTGGTGGCGTTCCTGCCGACCTACAAAACCGCCGGCATCATCGCGCCGATTGCCTTGATTGCCTTGCGCATGTTCCAGGGCCTGGCTTTGGGCGGTGAGTACGGTGGCGCCGCCACTTACGTGGCCGAGCACGCGCCGCAGGGCCGACGCGGCTTTTACACCTCCTGGATTCAAACCACGGCAACCGTTGGCTTGATGCTGGCGTTGATGGTGATTCTTGGCACCCGCACCTATTTTGGCGAAAAAGACTTTACCGATTGGGCCTGGCGTGTTCCTTATGCCATGTCCGGCATTTTGCTGGCCGTGTCGGTCTGGATTCGTCTGAAATTGAACGAGTCGCCGGCCTTTGCGAAAATGAAGGCTGAAGGCAAAACCTCGAAAGCACCGCTGTCCGAATCCTTCGGTCAATGGAAGAATGCCAAGATCGTGATATTGGCTCTGCTGGGCCTGACCGCCGGTCAAGCCACGGTGTGGTACGGCGGCCAGTTCTACACCTTGTTCTTCCTGCAAACCTTCCTCCGGGTGGATGGTCCCACCGTCAACGTCCTGATCGCGGTCTCGCTCATTCTGGGTACGCCGTTCTTCATTTTCTTTGGTTCCTGGTCCGACAGGATTGGCCGCAAGCCGATCATCATGGCGGGCTGTCTGCTGGCGGTGCTGACCTACTTCCCGCTGTTCAACGCATTGACCACTTACGCCAACCCGAAACTGCAGCAAGCGATCCAGAAATCGCCCGTCACCGTGGTCTCGGAGCCCTCCCACTGCAACCTGATCCTGAACCTGACCGGCACCGCCAAGTTCACGACACCTTGCGACCTGGCACGGACCTACCTGTCGAATTCGGGCGTCAATTACGACAGCGTGATGCAGGCCGGCACAGTGGCCACCGTCAAGGTGGGTGACAAGTCGATTGCCGCCTACGACGGCTTGGCCGCCAATGCCAAGGAGGAGAAGGCGCGCTTCGAGAAAGAAGTACGCAAGGCCCTGGATGAGGCGGGTTACCCGGCCAAGGCCGATCCGATTCCGGTGGGCTCCAGTAACTGGCTGATGCTGGTCCTGATTTTGACCATCCTGGTGATCTACGTGACCATGGTTTACGGTCCCATCGCCGCCATGCTGGTGGAATTGTTCCCGACGCGCATTCGCTACACCTCCATGAGTTTGCCGTATCACATCGGCAATGGCTGGTTTGGTGGTTTCCTGCCGGCCATTTCATTCTCCATCGTGGCGGCGCAAGGCAATATCTACAGCGGCTTGTGGTATCCCGTTGCGATTGCGGCCATGACTTTTGTGGTCGGCACGCTGTTCGTGAAAGAAACCAAGGACGTCGATATTTACGCCAACGACTGAGCTTTGCTTGACTCTTCGACCGGGCTGAAGCGGCTCGGTCGATCGCAAAACAGCCCTCCCCGTGAGGGCTGTTTTTTTTGGAGCACCGGAAACCGGTAACGCCTGTGACGATGGCGGTAATGAATTGTTTCAAATCTGACATTTGTAACCTAATGACACAAGCGGTTGAGCCCTAGCTTGGCGCTTGGGCAACACTAAAATGCGCCAATGAAATACACCAAGACAGAAGCGGGTCAGCAGGCGTTCAAGGCGCGGTCGGCGCTGTTGTCGTCCCGTCAAAGGTCAGCCTTCATTCTGTTCGATGGTGTCAAGTCGGAGACCCAGGTGCTGACCATGACGGCCGGTCTCGGGATTACGCAAGACGATATCGATCATCTGGTGCGGCAGGGCTTTCTGGCAAACCTGCCGGAGCCGGTGAGCGACCCGGTTGCAGTTGCCGTTCCCGACCAAGCTGCGGTCGACCAGCCGAGCACACGCTCGCCGCAAGAGCGCTATATGGCGGCCATGCCCATTGCGACCCGGCTGACGGCCGGCCTCGGTTTGCGCGGCTTCAGATTGAATCTGGCGGTCGAAGCGGCCAATGGCGTTGACGGCTTGCTGGCACTGCTGCCAAAAATTCAGGCGGCTGTCGGCGTCGAACCCTGTGTTGCCCTGGAGCGGGCGCTGAAAGACTAGGGTCGACAAGCCCAGGTTGTCCGGCTGGTGCAAGGTCTTGACCCTGCGGCAGCGTCGGGTCGGCAGAAGCTTCTAGAATCTTCTGCCTTAACTGCACAAGACCCACCATGTCCCAGGGAATCATCCGCATTCGCGGTGCGCGCCAGCACAACCTCAAGAATCTTGACCTGGACATCCGCACCGGCGAGTTGACGGTAGTCACCGGGCCTAGCGGCTCCGGCAAGTCGAGTCTGGTTTTCGATACCCTGTATGCGGAGGGCCAGCGGCGCTACGTGGAGACCTTCTCTGCGTACGCGCGCCAGTTTCTGGATCGCATGGACAAGCCCGCCGTCGACAAGGTGGAGGGGGTTCCGCCGGCCATCGCGATTGACCAGACCAACACGGTGCGTTCCTCGCGCTCCACGGTCGGCACCATGACCGAGCTGAATGACCACCTGAAGTTGCTGTTTGCCCGCGCCGGCCAATTGTTCGACCGCGAAACCGCCCAAGCGGTGCAGCATGATTCGGCGGAGAGCATTTACGCGCAGTTGCTGGAGCGCACGGGGGGCAGCGAAGCACTTGCGTCGTCGGCCAGTGCCGACGCCGGGGAAGTGGCAGGCGTGGGGGCACGCCTCTCAATTACCTTCCCGGTCGAGTTGCCGGCCAGCACCACGCCGGAAGAAATCGAGCAGTGGCTGTCGGTCAGCGGTTTTACCAAAGTGCAGGCGCAGAGAGAGGTGGCGGGCCTGACCGGACCTCGGAAAGTAATCGATGTCGTGGCGGATCGTTTTCGCCTGGCGACGACCGAGCGCGCCCGGGTGCTGGAGGCGATTGAAGCGGCGCTCAAGCACGGCAGCGGGCGCATCGCGGTGTACCTGTTGAGTGAGGATGGGCAGACACCTGCGGCGATCTGGAAGTTCTCCACCGGCTTGCACTGTCCGCAAAGCGATCTGCGTTACACCGACCCGATCGCTTCCATGTTCTCTTTCAATTCGGCGGTCGGTGCCTGCGAAACCTGTCGCGGTTTTGGCCGCGTCATCGGGGTCGACTACGGGCTGGTGATTCCGAACCAGAAGCTGACGCTGCGTGCCGGTGCCGTCAAACCGATGCAGACCCCGGCCTGGCAGGAGTGCCAGGACGACTTGATGCGCCATGCCGAGGCGGCCGGCATTCCGCGCGACACGCCCTGGTACAAGCTGACGCCGGAGCAGCAGTACTGGGTGGTGAATGGTTCACCCCAGTGGAACGGCAAATGGAACCAGCACTGGTTCGGTATCAAACGTTTCTTTGAATACCTGGAGACCAAGGCTTACAAAATGCACATCCGGGTGCTGCTGTCCAAGTACCGCAGCTACACACCCTGCGGCGTTTGTGGCGGGGCCCGGCTGAAGCTTGAGAGCCTGCTGTGGCGCATCGGCAGCAAGGCGGCGGCGGATGCAGCCCTGGCACCGGCCAAACGCTTCATGCCGGTCGGTGTCAAGTGGTCACGTGAGCAACTGGAAGCGCTGCCGGGGCTGTCGCTGCACGACTTGATGCTGTTGCCGATGGACCGGTTGCGCAAGTTCTTTGACGCGCTGCAGGCGGGCCTGGCGGCTGCCGGGGCTGCCACATCGCCCCAGGCCGCGCTGTCCTCGGCCGATCTGAAGACCATGAAGCTGTTGTTTGAGGAGGTCGGCACGCGCCTCAAATACCTGTGCGATGTGGGCATTGGCTACCTCACGCTGGACCGGCAAAGCCGCACCCTGTCGGGTGGCGAAGTGCAGCGCATCAACCTGACGACGGCGCTGGGCACCTCGCTGGTCAACACCTTGTTTGTGCTGGACGAGCCCAGCATCGGTCTGCATCCGCGCGACATGCACCGCATCATCCTGGCCATGCAGCGGCTGCGCGATGCCGGCAACACACTGGTGGTGGTGGAGCACGATCCGGCGGTGATGCTGGCGGCCGACCGCATGATAGATATGGGTCCCGGCCCCGGCGAGCGTGGCGGGCAAATCGTGTTCGATGGCACAACCGCCGACCTGCGCCACGCCGACACGCTGACGGGCGCTTACCTGGGCGGCCGCAAGCAGGTCGGCATGGGCTTCAAGCGCCTGGTGGTTGCGGCCACACCGCGCCTCATCCTGGAAGGTGCGCGGGATCACAATCTGAAGAACGTCAGCGTCGAGTTTCCCTTGCAGCGCCTGGTCTGCGTGACGGGTGTCAGCGGCTCCGGCAAATCGACCCTGATCCAGGATGTGCTGGCGCCGGCCCTGTTGCGCCACTTCGGCAAGTCGACCGAAGCACCGGGCCTGCATGATCGCCTGCTGGGCACCGAGCAGCTCAGCGACGTGGTGTTTGTCGATCAGTCGCCGATCGGAAAAACGGCGCGCTCCAACCCGGCCAGCTTTGTCGGCGCCTGGGACGCCATCCGCGAGATCTTCGCCAACGCAGCGCTGTCGCGCCAGCGCGGCTACACCGCGTCCAAATTCAGTTTCAACAACGGTGATGGCCGTTGTGCCACCTGCGGCGGCTCGGGCTTCGAGCATGTCGAAATGCAGTTCCTGAGCGACGTCTATCTGCGCTGCCCGGATTGCGACGGCAAGCGCTATCGCCCGGAAATACTGGAAGTCACCATCGAGCGGGGGGCGCACTGGCTCAACGTCGCCGATGTCCTGAACCTGACCGTCAGTGAGGCCGCTGCCTATTTTGCCGGCGACCGCGAAGTCGTCCGGGCCCTGCAGCCGATCGTGGACGTGGGGCTGGAGTACGTCAAACTGGGGCAGCCGGTGCCGACCTTGTCGGGTGGCGAGGCGCAACGCCTCAAGCTGGCCGGCTTTCTGGCGGAGGCCGCCAGAAGCGCCAGCGCCAGTCGCCAGGCGATCGCCAGACGCGGCACCTTGTTCATGTTTGACGAGCCCACCACGGGTCTGCATTTCGATGACATTGCGAAGCTGATGCGCGCCCTGCGCAAATTGCAGGACGCCGGTCACTCGCTGATCGTCATCGAGCACAACCTCGATGTCATCCGCGCCAGCGACTGGTTGATTGACCTCGGTCCCGAAGGGGGCGAGGCGGGGGGTGAAGTGGTGGCTTTCGGCACGCCGGAAGAGCTGCGATTGCATCCGACATCCCACACCGGCAAAGCGTTGCGCGAATACGCGACGGCGATGGGTGGCGTGCATGAAGTGAATGAAGCATCGGGCCGCTATCTGGCGCTCGCTGCGGTGGACGGCCAGCCGGCGGCAGAAGCCGTCATCCAGATCATCAACGCGCGCGAGCACAACCTTAAAAGTCTCAGCGTCAACATTCCGCGCGGCAAATTCAGCGTCATCACGGGGGTCTCCGGCTCCGGCAAATCGACGCTGGCGTTCGACATTCTGTTCAACGAGGGCCAGCGCCGTTATCTGGAGTCGCTCAATGCCTACGCGCGTTCCATCGTGCAGCCGGCCGGGCGGCCGGAAGTGGATGCCGTGTACGGTATTCCGCCCACCGTGGCGATCGAGCAGCGCCTCTCAAGGGGCGGCAGAAAGTCCACCGTCGGCACCACCACCGAGGTCTGGCACTTTTTGCGCCTGCTGTACGTCAAGCTGGGTACCCAGCATTGCATCCATGACGGCAGCGCGGTGGCGCCGCAAACGCCCGACAGCATTGCGGCCCAGTTAATGAAGAATTTCCGCGGCCAACACATCGGCTTGCTGGCGCCCCTGGTGATGAACCGCAAAGGCGTTTACACCGAGCTGGCCGATTGGGCGCGGCCGCGCGGTTTCACGCACCTGCGGGTCGACGGCAACTTTCTGCCCACCACGGGCTTTCCGCGCATCGACCGTTTCAAGGAGCACACCGTGGAGTTGCCGGTGGCCAGTCTGGATGTGCTGCCGGAGCAGGAGGCGGCGTTGCGCCAGGCGCTGGCGGCCACGCTGGTGCACGGCAAGGGCGTGCTGCATGTGCTCAGCCATTTGACCGGCTTGCGCCAAGCCATGTTGTCTGGCGCGCCGACGGCGGCGATTGGCACGCTGCAGGCGTTTTCCACCAAGCGCGCCTGCCCGGTCTGCAGCACCAGCTATGCCGAGCTGGACCCGCGCCTGTTCTCCTACAACAGCAAGCATGGCTGGTGCCCGGACTGCGTCGGCACCGGCGTGCGCTTGACCAAAGAACAGCGCAAGGTGTTCGACGACTCGGTGCGCGACGACGACAACAAGGGCCGCGAGCAGACCTTTGCCGAGCCCGAGGTGGAGGACCTGCTGGACACTGCCTGCCCCAGTTGCCACGGCACCCGGCTCAATGCCACGGCCCGTGCCGTCAGGTTCAACCAGGTGGCCATTACCGACATCGCCCGTCTGAGCGTGACGGATCTGCGCCAATGGGTTGAAACGCTGCAACTCGAAGGCCGCATGAGCCAGCGCGAAACCGACATTGCGCGCGATCTGGTGCCTGAAATCAAAAGTCGTCTTGAGTTTCTGGAGCAAGTGGGCCTGGGCTACCTGACGCTGGACCGCGGCGCACCGACGCTAAGCGGTGGCGAGGCCCAGCGCATCCGTCTGGCGGCGCAACTGGGCAGCAATCTGCAAGGCGTCTGCTACGTGCTGGACGAACCGACCATTGGCCTGCACGCACGCGATAACCAGATCCTGCTGGGCGCATTGCAGAGTCTGAGCGACAAGGGCAATACGCTGGTGGTGGTGGAGCACGACGAAGACACGATACGCCATGCCCAGCACATCATCGACATCGGTCCCAGTGCCGGCAAGCGTGGCGGCCGGCTGGTGGCCGAAGGCTCGGTGGCCGACATCGTGCAAGCCGGTGACTCGCAGACCGGGCGCTACCTGCTGCACGCCATGAAACACCCTTTGAAAGCCCGCCGGGCGGTCTCAGCATTCACGGCCCCCGAAGTGCAGAAGTGGCTGACAGTCACAAACGCCAATCTGCACAACCTGCAAAACGTTACCGCCCAGCTTCCCTTGAGCCGCCTGGTCGCCGTCACCGGCGTTTCCGGCTCCGGCAAATCCACGCTGGCGCGCGATGTGCTGCTGGCCAATGTGCAGATGGCGGTGCAGAAGCGCAGCACCAAAGCCGGCCGCGATGCCCTGGCTGCCGGCGAGCAACTCAACTGGACCAGCTGCGCGTCCGTTACCGGCTTCGAAGTGGTAGACCGGGTGCTGGAAGTCGATCAAACCCCCATCGGCAAAACCCCGCGCAGTTGCCCGGCCACCTACATCGGTTTCTGGGACATCATCCGCAAACTGTTTGCCGACACGCTGGAGGCCAAGGCGCGCGGCTATGCCGCCAACCGTTTCAGCTTCAACACCGGCGAAGGCCGTTGCGCGGCCTGCGAAGGGCAGGGCATACGCACCGTCGGCATGAGCTTCCTGCCCGACGTGAAAGTGCTGTGCGAAACCTGCAAGGGCGCGCGCTTCAACCCCGAGACGCTGGCAGTCACCTGGCGCGGCAAGAACATCGGCGACGTGTTGCAAATGGAAGTGGACGAAGCGGTCGAGTTCTTTGCTGCCATGCCCAACATCGCGCATCCGGTGCAATTGCTCAAGGACGTCGGCCTGGGTTATCTGACGCTGGGCCAGCCGTCGCCGACGCTGAGCGGCGGCGAGGCGCAGCGCATCAAGCTGGTGACCGAGCTGAGCAAGGTGCGCGACGACATCACCCGACGCGGAATGAGGGCGCCGCACACCTTGTACGTGCTGGACGAACCGACCGTCGGCCTGCACATGGCGGATGTGGAAAAACTGGTCAAGGTGCTGCATCGCCTGGTCGATGGCGGCCACAGCGTGGTGGTGATAGAGCACGATCTGGACGTCATTGCCGAAGCCGACTGGGTGATAGACCTGGGCCCCGACGGCGGCAAGGCCGGCGGGCGCGTGGTGGCGGCGACGACGCCGGAGGGTGTGGTGCAGTTGGGCACCCATACCGGCGTGGCGCTGCGGGCGGTGCTGGCGCGAATTTAGGGGCAACACTTCCCATGATCACCTTCCACAACCACCTGCACGCCCTGCACCAGGGCAAACTGGAAATGTTTCGCGGTCAACTGGTGCCCTGCTTCGAAGTGCCGGCCCGTGTGGACCATGTGCTGATGGAGCTGCAGCGACGCCAGTTGGGGGCGCTGGAAAAACCGATGGCGTTCGATGGCAGCGCCTTGGCCAGCATTCACACACCGCGCTATCTCGATTTTCTGGCCCATGCCTGGGACGAGTGGGTGGCGCTGGACCCGGCCAATGCGGCGCACGATGCACTGCCTTCGCTGTGGCCGGTGCGCACGTTTCGCAGCGATGTGTTGCCGGCCAATTTTTCGGCGCGCATGGGTTTGTTTTCATTCGACACGGGCACGCCATTGACTTCCGGTACCTGGGTCGCGGCCCGCGCCGGCGCCCATTGCGCCTTGAGCGCCGCGCAGCAGGTGGCGGGCGGTGCACGCGCCGCTTTTGCCTTGTCGCGGCCACCGGGTCACCACGCGGGGGCCGACTTCTTTGGCGGCTACTGCTTCCTGAACAATGCCGCGCTGGCGGCGCAACACTTGCGCGGCCGGGGTTGCCAGCGCGTCGCCGTGCTGGACCTTGATTTTCACCATGGCAACGGCACGCAAGCCATTTTTTACGAGCGGCCGGACGTGCTCTTCAGCAGCATCCACGGCGACCCGCACACCGAATACCCGTTCTACCTGGGCTACGCCGACGAGCGGGGCGCCGGCGCCGGGCTGGGCTTTAACCACAACCTGCCGTTGCCGCGCGGCAGCGACTTTGCGACCTGGCGCGCGGCCTTGCAGCTGGCGTTGCAGGGCATTGCCCGTTTTCGGGCTGATGCTTTGGTGGTGTCGCTGGGACTGGATACTTTCGCGGGCGATCCGATCTCGGGCTTCAGGCTGCAATGTGACGACTATCTGCGTGTCGGTGCCGACCTTGCCGCTGTCGGCCTGCCCACCGTGCTGGTATTCGAGGGTGGCTACGCCGTGGCCGAGGTCGGCGTCAATGCCGTCAATGTGCTGGAAGGCTTCGAGCAGGAAGCGGCTTAAGGCGCTGTATCCCGGGTGACAGCTGGCAGGGTGTTGCCCCTTGTCTTGGACCTTTATCGCCTGTCTAATCGGTGCCATCAGCTACATATTCAGGAGCAAAGTTCATGCAACGCCGTCAACTTGTGCAACTCGCAGCAGCCACCCTTGCCGCCTCTGCCTTGAGCAGCCGGGCGCAGAGTTTTCCGGTCAGGCCGATCCGGCTGGTCATTGCCTTTCCAGCCGGCGGGCCGACCGACATCACCATGCGCTCGCTGGCCGATGGCGCTTCCAGAATCCTGGGCCAGAGCGTGATCGTCGAAAACAAGCCCGGTGCCGGCGGTACCCTGCCGGCGCAGACGCTGCAAACCTCCACCGCCGATGGCTATACGCTGGCGCAGATTCCGCTGGGCGTGTTTCGCCTGCCGTACACCACCAAGATCAACTGGGACCCGATCAAGGACATCAGCTACGTGCTCAACGTCACCGGCTACGCTTTCGGGCTGGTGGTGCCTATTGATTCACCGCTGAAGACCTGGACGCACTATGTCGGCTGGGCCAAGGCCAATCCCGGCAAGCTGACCTTCGGCTCCACCGGCACGCTGACCAGCCCGCACCTGACGATGGAACTGATCGCGCAGAAGCTGGGTCTGCAACTGCTGCACGTGCCCTACAAAGGCAGTGCCGATTTGATGACGGCCTTGATGGGCGGTCACATCATGTCGGCCGCCGACTCGACCGGCTTTGCCACTTTGGTGGAGTCCGGCAAGCTGCGCGTGCTCAACACCTGGGGTGCCCAGCGGCTGGCCAAATTTCCGGATGCGCCGACGCTGATGGAACTGGGGCTGGACCTGGTGCAGAACTCGCCTTTTGGCATTGGTGCGCCCAAGGGGACGCCGCCGGATGTGGTCAAGCGGCTGCACGACGCCTTCAAGCAGGCGATGGAGCAGGACAGCTACAAGACCGCCCTGGCGCGCTACGACATGGTGCCCATGTACATGAGTTCTGCCGGTTACAGCAAGTTTGCGGCCGAGACCTTCGCCCGGGAAAAAGCCCTGGTGGAAAAACTGGGCCTGGCCAAGATTTAAGCAGGCCTGAAAAATCAACTCATTGGTTTTTCGGTTTGCCGAAATTGAGGATCCGGGTGGCCAGCAGCGTCTCGGTGAAAAAACATAGCAGCGCCAGCAAAAAGCAGATCACGCCGGACAGAAAAAAACTCGTCGCCAAGCGCCAAATCTGCAGTTCCGTGGTTTCACCGATAAACAGCGCCACGATGGTCAGTCCGATCAGCATGGCGCAGCAGGTCAGCAGCGCAATGCAAATGTTGACCAGGCGTCCGCGTACCCGCAGGCGCGCCAGCTCCCCATAGGCCGCCGTCATGGCGTTGCCGGCCGCCGCCGCTTCGATCCGGTCTTCCAGCAGACGGGCGCGGTCGATGATGCGTGCCAGCCGGCCGGCCACGGTGCCTATCATGGCCGATACCGCGGTCAGCAGAAACACGGGTGCCACGGCCAACTGAATGCCATGGCTGACGGTGCTGAGATCGGTGGCGAAAAACATGGCTTCCCTTTCGTGCTGAGGACAGAGCTTGCGGCGCTGCCGCTACGGTCCGTCCCGCAACGGCTTCATTTTCGCGCAGTTATCAGCGCCTGCGCCAATTCGGCAAAGCCGGCGCCGCCGCGCGACGGCGTCACGTAAGCCGGCAGCGCGCTCATGCGCCCGGCAAATGCCATCACGTTGGCGACGCCGACGGCGTGCGGCAGGTAGGCAAACATGGGGGCGTCGTTGGGCGAGTCGCCGACAAACAGGCAGCGCTCGCGCTCCTCCGCCAGCTCGATCCCGTAACGTTCGCGCAGTAGCAGATGTGCCATGCTGAGTTTGTCGTACTGGCCGAACCAGCCGTTGACGTGGATGGAGCTGATTTTGGCCGTCATGCCGGCGTCTTCCATCAAGGCCACGATGCGATTGACGGCGGCTACCGGCAGCGGCGCGACGTCCTCGCAGAAATCGATCGCCAGGTCGTACAGGCGGCAGAACTGGTCCGAGGCGACGGCGCAGCCGGGCACTTCACGCAGGATGGTGTCGCGCACGGCCGCCAGCTTGGCGCTGTGCGCCTGGCGCGCGGACTCAATCAGCAGGTGCCGGCATTTCAGCTTGCGCGCGGCCTGGTCGTGCCAATAGTAGAAGGCGCCGTTTTCGCCGATGACGGCGTCGACCGGCCACATGCGCGCGATGTGGTCGCACCAGCCGGCTGGGCGGCCGGTGATCAGGATGACGCGCAGACCGGCGCGGCGCAGTTGCTCCAGCGCCGCATAAGCCTGCGCCGTCAGTTGCCCATCCGTGGTCAAGGTGTCGTCGATGTCGCTGAACACTGTGTGCACGTTCGCGGCCACGGCGCGCGGTAGTTCCGAGAGGGGGCGCAGGCTCATGGATCTGGCCTTGGTACTAACCGGCGCTTTGCAGCGCCAGCCCGGCGTGCTCGCGCAGCGGGTGGAAGTGGATTTTGGGGAAGCGCTCCTGCGCCAGGCGCACGTCGTAAGGCGAGGTACACAGGTAGGCCAGGGTGTTGGCGGCGTCGCGCGCCATGCGCAGCGGGTAGGCGTCGCAAAAGGTCTTCAGCTCTGCGGAAGAGTCGGCGGTGATCCAGCGGGCACCGGTGTACTGGCTGCTCTCCAGCCGGATGTCGGCGTCGTACTCGCCTTTCAGGCGGTGCTGCACCACCTCGAACTGCAACTGGCCGACGGCACCCAGCAGCATGTTGCCGCCGACCTCGGGCCGGAATACCTGGATCGCGCCTTCTTCACCCAACTGCGCCAGGCCTTGCTGCAACTGCTTGGTGCGCAGCGGGTTTTTCAGCACCACGGTCATGAACAGCTCGGGCGCGAAGAAGGGCAGGCCGGTGAATTGCAGATTGACCGAGCCGTCGGTGATGGTGTCGCCCAACTGCACGCCGCCGTGCGTGGTAAAGCCGACGATGTCGCCGGCATAGGCTTCGTTGACGGCCTCGCGGCGCTGGCTCATGAAGGTCACCACGCTGGTCGGACGCAACTCTTTGCCGGTGCGCATGACTTTGAGTTTCATGCCCGGCGTGTACTTGCCGGAGGCCATGCGGACAAAAGCAATGCGGTCGCGGTGCGCCGGGTCCATATTGGCCTGCACCTTGAACACCACGCCCGAGAAGGCCTCGTCGTCGGGCTGCATGACCTGGACCACCGGCTGCTTGTTGACGATCATCGAACTGGTGCGCGGGCCGGGCGGCGGCGCCAGATCGACCAGTGCCTCCAGCACTTCCATGACGCCAAAGTTGTTAACGCCGGAACCGAAGAAAACAGGCGTCTGCTTGCCGGCCAGAAAGGCCTCCCGGTCCCAGCTGGGCGAGGCGCCGGTGGCCAATTCCATGCTCTCCATGGCGGTCTCGAACTCATGGCCAAAGCGCTTCAGCAAAGCGTCCCGATTCGTCAGCGGCATGGCGTCAAAGTCTTGCGGCAAGCGGGCGCTGCCGGACTCGAACACGGTCATCACCTGCGTGCGCAGGTTGATGATGCCGCCGAAGGTCTTGCCCTGGCCGACCGGCCAAGTCATGGGCACGCACGGCATGCCCAGTTCGCGCTCGATCTCGTCCAGAATATCCAGCGGCTCGCGCACTTCGCGGTCCATCTTGTTGACGAAGGTGATGATCGGCGTGTTGCGTTGCCGGCAGACCTCGATCAGGCGCCGCGTTTGCGCCTCCACGCCGTTGGCGGCGTCTATCACCATCAGGGCCGAGTCGACGGCGGTCAGCACGCGGTAGGTGTCTTCCGAGAAATCCTTGTGGCCGGGCGTGTCGAGCAGGTTGATGACATGGTCGCGGTAAACCATCTGCATGACCGAACTGGCGACCGAAATGCCGCGCTGCTTCTCGATCTCCATCCAGTCGCTGGTGGCGTGGCGCGTCGCCTTGCGCGCCTTCACCGAGCCGGCGATCTGGATCGCGCCCGAGAATAGCAACAGTTTTTCAGTCAGCGTGGTCTTGCCGGCGTCGGGGTGCGAGATGATGGCAAAAGTGCGGCGGCGGCGGGTTTCGTTGGCAAAAGACACAGGTAAATTCCAGTTGACTCCACGCGGGTGGAGGGCCTCGGATTCTAAACGGCGGGCCGGGGCGGCGGTACTTTCCGCACGCAGGCAAATATGCCTTGCCGCTGATAGCGGTTTCAGGCTACAGTGTTTTCAAACAAAAAAAGTCCCTCACCCGATCCGGCACCCACGATCTACAAACTCAAATGACCATCCAGATATCCAAGGAAGCGCGCAAGGAGGTGATCGCTTCGATCGAGAGGTACTTCCAGGAAAACATGGACGAGAAGATCGGCAACATCGCGGCCGCGGAACTGCTGGCTTTTTTCCTCGAAGAAGTAGGCGCTATCGTCTACAACCAGGCGGTGGCTGACGTGCAGCAGCGTTTGTTGTCTCGCATCGCGGAACTTGACATTGAGGTGCACGAAGACGAATTTCAATACTGGCGCAAGCTGGAGCGGCAGCGAAAAAGCAAGTAAGAACTTGCCCGTAAATAATAGGGGGCCGCGTTGGAATGCAATCGGGATGAGTTGTTCGCCAACATCACGCCGCATGGGCTGCCTGCCCATGCAAGGGATTTGGTGGGCAAATCGCCCGATTTCATCCCAACCCGAAGGGCAAACGGATTTCCGGGCGGTCTGCGGTGTTAAAAAATCAGGCAAGGCAGAGAGCCTTGCCTTGGATTTTTCGCCTAGCATCCCATCCCGGAAATCCATTTGCGCGGCTCCCTATTATTTACGGGCAAGTTCTAAGGATTTGATGATTAAGGTCCACGCCCCAAGGGGCTGAAGCGTTACAGGCCGATGAAACAACAAACCCTAGCCATGGCAGCCGATCAGACTTTCGAGAACTACCGCAAGCCCACGCGACGCGA
>NZ_JAQTMS010000015.1 GCF_028714215.1 Rhodoferax sp.
ATTGCCACGTTTGCAAGGCTAAAGTTGCTGCTACTGAATCGGGGCGCGCGGAACTTTTTACCAGCGATGAAGAGTCTGAGCAGCCTTATGGAACACGAGTATTTGTTGGTAACTGCCCAAGCTGCGGCACCATTCTTGTTGGCGAATCAGATCAAGTCGATTTCGAGGGCATCGACGCATACGAGGATCGCTGGAGTGACATCGTCCGCGTATACCCAAAGCCTTCAAAGTCATTTTCGAGCTGGCGTATTCCTCGCGTTGTTACCGACTCCCTAAATGAAGCAGATCGTTCTCTTCAGGCTGGTGCCAATATTGCCGCATGCGTCATGCTTGGCCGTGCCTTGGAAGCGCTATGCCGCGACATTCTTGACCCCACACCTACCAAGCCGGATGCGGCGCCCGCGAAGCCAAAGAAGAAGCTAATGCTTGGCGAAGGCATAAAGAAGTTGCGCGATGCGAAAATCATCGACGACCGCCTTTATGATTGGAGCCAACAACTCCAAGCGTTTCGGAATCTCGCCGCACATCCCGAGGACATCAGCATTTCACGAGAAGATGCGGGAGACCTGCAAACTTTCGTAAATGCAATTGTTGAGTACGTCTACGACCTTGCAGACCGCTATGAAGAATTCAAGACTCGCGCAGAAATTCGGGCTAGACGAAAAAAGTCCTAACACTACGTATATGGACTCCCCCACAAGTGCAAGAAACTGACCGATAGTTTGGCTGTTGGGGAAGCGCCTGCAGTCGTATATCCGGCATCTATTGTGGACTCTGGTGTGGTCCGTGCCGACATGGAATCTGCGTCACCGATAGCTGTCCGGTCAGAACTGGCTGATCAGTTCGCGCAAGATCTCCGACCCATCCCGGTCGCGCACCGCCGGCGCCGCCTGTTCGGCAAAGCTCAGTGCGACGACAAGGGGCATCCAGCCCGTCATAACCTCCGAATTGAGCAGGGTCAGCGAGGGGTGGCTTTCCAGCACCAGCCGTTCGATGGACTCACACGAGGGGTTCGCGCAGTGCAGCGGCGGCGAACTCACGAGGTATTCGCGACAGGATAGAGGTCGATCCGGGTGGATCGAACAGGCATCGTCTTCAAGAAACGGGCAGTCAACCCCGGCCCGGAAATAGTCCATGCCGAGCGCAGTGACGCTGCCGTCGCCCGGTTGGGTATGACGCTCGATCAGGCCGTCGGTCCCCAGCGCGGCCAGCGCGTCCGCGAAACGCTGGCGCACCTGGGTCTGGCGCGGTTCGGGCATGGCCGAAACCAGATCGCTCAAGGCGCGAGCCTCTGGCGCCGAAATCGGCACCAACTGACGGCAACAGGCCCCGCAGCCGGCGCGGCACGACACGCTCTTGCCGTGGGCCTCCAGCCGTCGGCTCGCCCGCTCCGCCATCAGGCTGCTAAGCCCCTGGACGATGGGCAGCAGCGCTTGGACGCTGATCTGGCCTGATGGGATCGTCAGTTCCAGGTGCACCGGTTCTCCGCTGAGCACGAGGACGACCTTGCCTGTGACCAGGTCCTCCCGTTCCGGATCGCCGGCGGCAAGCCGGATGACATCTTCCATCTCTGGACTCTACTTGAGGCGACGTGCGCGCCTTGTGATAGGCGGCGTTCGCTGGGGCGATTACTTGGCGCCGGGCTTGGCTGGCAGGACGCAGACTTTTTGCGAGGCACCCCAGGAAAAGGACTGGACCTCAATCTTGCCACCGGCAGTCTTGCAGCCATCTGCGTTTGCCACAGTTCCGACCTTTTGGCCGTTCTTGACCAGTTCATACTTGAAAACGTAGTCTGTCTTGGCCTGAGGAGAGTTGTCTTGCATCTTGATCTTGGCCCGCGCGGCGGTGTCTTCAACCTTAATATCATTGGTTGGAGCCGCGTGTGCGGCAACTACCATCACGCCCAGGTCGAAGGCAATTGCGCCGGCAGCAATCAGTACGGATTTCTTCATGTTGTCTCGCTCCTTGTAACGGATGGACTTTTCAACCGCATGGAGTCACTATTGCCGCTTGGTCAGTCATCGACAAGAGTACAAACCCTTGCCTTGGTACGACACGCAGATTGACCGGCGCACCACCACAACGCGCTGTTCAGGAGAATGCTTTGCGGTGCGCCGCACGCAGAGCTACCCCGCGACGCACTGAATCGCTGTTTCGCCCTGTCACCAGTTGACGCACTGAATCGGTATCCAAGGCCGGCGCCGGTGCAGGCCTGGGGGCGGTCAGTTCGGAAATCTCTGTAGCCGCTTTTGTCTCTTGCCGTCATTGATGGGAATTGCCGCGTTACCCGTGGCTGACCTGAATCGGAATCACTGGTGGATCAGGCCAGCAGCGGCAGGCACAGCGAGGTTTCGCTGGCGTAGCTGCAGTGCGCGCATTGGAAGCGTGCCGTGAAGCGCTCGCACTTGACGCTCTGCTCGCGCCGGTGCGTCAGCGCCAGCGGACCTTCGCAATCCGGGCAGGCGCGCAGCATCGCGATGCTCACTTCCATGCCCCGCATGATCGCGCTGTCACGGGTGGACATATTTGTCGTTGGCCAGCGCTTCTTCACGTAGCAAATGTAATTTGATGTACACTTATTTATACATTCATGACGAGGCCTATCAATTGGCGAGGAAGCTCCCTCAAGGACCTCCAAGCGTTCCCCGATGACGCAAAGCACAGAGCTGGGTATCAACTGCGCAAGGTCCAGCAGGGGGAGCAGCCTGACGAGTTCAAGCCGATGCCGGAAATCGGGGGCGGCGTGAACGAAGTCATCGTGGATACGGCTGATGGATGGTTTCGAGTGATGTATGTCGCGAAGTTCGAGGAGGCCCTGTACGTGTTGCATTCTTTTCAGAAGAAGACCAACAAGACATCGCAGGGCGACAAGGACATTGCCAAGCGCCGGTATGGCGCGGTGTTGATTGAAAGGAAGACCAAATGAAAACCGTGCACCTAGACGATGACCAGAAGAGTGGTCATATCACACCTGCCGACGGTAACGTGTTTGCCGATTTGGGTTTTTCACCGAAGCAAGCAAAGGTAATGTTGAAGCAAGCCGATGCGCGCATTGCCAAGTCGCAGAAATTGAAGAAGGATGCGGCAATTGCCATTGCCCAATGGATGCAATCCGAAAAACTCACCCAGGTCGCCGCGTCCGAGATTCTCGATGTCTCACGCCCGCGTGTCTCGGACCTGGTCAACGCAAAGCTCAACCGCTTTTCGTTGGATACGCTCGTCACGATGCTCTTACGTACGGGAAAAACGGTGGAGTTAGTCGTTCGCTGAAGTCGTCGACTGCTGCCCGTTTTGGAACGAGCCAATTCATGGAACTGTCGGACTCGACGCGCCGGATCAGGCCAGCAGCGGCAGGCACAGCGAGGTTTCACTGGCGTAGCTGTAGCGCCATCGACCTTAACCGGTCATGCGCCGCCCTCTATGTTCTGGACCGGGCGTGGCTTTGTGGCGCGTATTTTTGGCGCGTATTTTGACAAATCGCGCCAATAAAGCTAATCTATTGGCGTGAATAAGCCAGTTACGCGCCAATAAGAGGTAAAGCATGCCAAAAAAACTTCCTGACGACCTGAGCGTAAGAATAGAGGCCGAGATTGCCCGGCACCCGGATGGAGCCGGCACCGACGAGCTTCACGTCGCGCTGGCCGACATCGTCAGTCGCCGCACCTTGCAGCGCCGCGTGGCCTCGCTTGTCGAGCAGCGGCGAATTTGCGCCGAAGGCGATGGACGCGCGATCAAGTACCGGCTTGCACCGATCATTGGCACTGCAAATATCGTCCTTGAGCCTTTGACCATGCAGGCTAGCGCCGAGGTCTACGTCCCCACCTCGCCGCAAGGCGATGACATCAAGACCTACGTCCGTCAACCCATCCAGGGCCGCAAGCCAGTGGGCTATGACCGTGCACTGCTGGAGACGTATCGCCCCAACGAAACCTACTACCTGCCGCCGGAAATTCGCCAACACCTGCACAACATTGGCCGCTCCCCCGCTGGCGAGCGGCCGGCGGGTACCTATGCCCGGGATATTCTGGGGCGGCTGCTGATCGACCTGTCCTGGGCATCGAGCCGGCTCGAAGGCAACACCTACACCCGACTCGACACGCAGAACCTGATCGAATTGGGTCAGGCGGCCGCAGGCAAGGATCGCCGCGATGCGCAAATGATCCTAAACCACAAAGCTGCCATCGAGTTGTTGGTCGACCAGGCCGAGGACATCGGTTTCAACACCTTCACCTTCTTCAACCTGCACGCGCTGTTGTCGGAAAACCTGCTGGTCGATCCGGGCGAGAGCGGGCGGCTGCGCCGCCGCATCGTCGAGGTCAGCGGCACGGTGTTTCACCCGCTGGGCATTCCGCAGCAAATCGATGCTTATTTCCACATGACTATGGACAAGGCTACCGCAATCGGTGATCCGTTCGAGCAGGCCTTTTTCATCATGGTCCACATCCCTTATCTGCAACCGTTCGTGGACGTGAACAAGCGCGTATCGCGGCTGGGCGCCAACATCCCGCTGATCCAACACAATCTGTGCCCGCTATCCTTCATCGACGTTCCCGAGCAGGCCTATGTGGAAGGAACCCTTGGCGTCTATGAGCTCAAGCAGGTCGATCTGCTGCGCGACGTGTTCGTGTGGGCCTACGAGCGATCCTGCCAGCGCTACATGGCCATCCGCGAAACCGTGGCCGAGCCCGATCCCGTGCGTCTGCGTTACCGCGAGGCGCTGATCACTGTGATCAGCGAGATCGTGCGTGGCCTGAAATCTCCTGGTGCAGATGCAGTGCGCACCGTGGCGGCACCACTGGTGCCGCGAGAGGATCTGGAGCCAATCACCGAACTGGCTCTCATCGATCTGCGCAATCTGCATGAAGGCAACGTCAGCCGTTACCGCCTGCGCTTGTCCGAGTACCGTGCGTGGCAGCCCATGCAACAGGGTGGAACCTGACTCGACGCGCTGGATCAGGCCAGCAGCGGCAGGCACAGCGAGGTTTCGCTGGCGTAGCTGCAGTGAGCGCATTGGAAGCGGGCGGTGAACCGCTCGCACTTGATGCCTTGTTGGCGCCGGTGCGTCAGCGCCAGCGGACCTTCGCAATCCGGGCAGGCGCGCAACATCGCAATGCTCACTTCCATGCCCCGCGCGATGGCACCGTCGCGGGTGCGGAAGTCTTCATCCAGCACGATCGTGTGGCACTCGAAAGAGGCGATGCCCCAGCTTTCAAGCTGCTCCAGAAGATTGTCGAAAAACGCAATGGTCCGGGGCGCCTGCGCCAGGGCGAGTTTCTTTCCTGATGCGGTCAACATCGAGCGCGGGGCCACCCGGGCGTAGGTCAGTTCCCGGCTCAGCGTCTGGACCAGCGCATCGACCAGGCCGCGTCCGCGCAGGGCGGCCTTGGTAAAGAAGGCGCTCACGCCCAGAGCCCCCAGCTTTTCGAGCCGGTCCGCGTCCTGCACGATGCGGCTCGGGCCTATGCACGGGCGGTGCTCGTCGTAAAGCGCGCGCAGCGACTCAAGCACGGACTCGATCGCTGTGCGTTCCAGGCCCACCTCGGTGAGCATCTTCTGGGCCAGCAGCGCCGCATGCTCTTCTTCCGGTATGCGGTCCTGATGGTAGGCGCCCTCATGAAACTTGCCTGCATCGTGGTACAGCGCCACCAGCGTGGGCAGGAACGAATCGACCCCTTCCATTGCGGCGATCTTGTGGGCGATGGCGGCCGTGCGCAGTGTGTGTTCCAGCAGGAATTGCGACGCCGCCTGACCGGCCTGCTGGTTGTAGCGCGCCTCGGCCTCAACCAGCATCTTTTCGATGCTGGCGTGCAGCCCGGGAAAGCGTGCTTCCAGCCCCTTTCGGACGTCGTTCATGATCGGTTCCCGGTCCGGATCTTTCGAAAGCAGTCTCGCAGTTCCGTCACGAAAAGTTGGGGCTGCTCGAGGGCCGCAAAATGCCCGCCTTTGTCGGTCTCGTTCCAGTGCACGATATCGGCCAAGTGGCGCTGCGCCCAACGCCGCGACGGACGGGAAAATTCTTTCGGATAAATGGTCACACCGACCGGAAGGGCCAATGGTTGCGTCCTGAAGAAAGCCAGGCTCTCCCAATAGAGTCGCGCCGATGAGGCGGCGGTGGCCGGCAGCCAATAGAGCATGATGTTGTCCAGCATGGCATCGCGGCTCAGGGCGCTCTCGGGCTCGCCGCGGTTGTCGGTCCAGGCATAAAACTTCTCGTAGATCCAGGCGGCCTGTCCGGCCGGTGAGTCGGTCAGGCCATAGCCCAGCGTCTGCGGCCGCGTGCGCTGCTGCTTGGCGTAGCCCGAGTCGCTGCTTCGATAGAACTTCATCGCCGCAACCGATGCCTGCTCGGCCTCGCTGAGTTCTGCCAGATCGGTCTTGTCCGGATAGATCAGCGGCATGTTGAGATGCACGCCGGCGCATTCAGGCGGCGCCAGCATGCCGATGGCGGTGGTCACCGCGGCGCCCCAATCGCCGCCCTGGGCAAAGTAGCGCTGGTAGCCCAGGCGCTTCATCAAGCTGATCCAGGCGGCGGCGATTCGTTCGACGCCCCAGCCGGTGCCGGTGGGCTTGTCCGAAAAACCGAAACCGGGCAGCGACGGAATCACCAGGTGGAAGGCATCGGCGCCGTCGCCGCCATGGGCGGCCGGGTCCGTCAGCGGACCGATCACGTCGAGAAACTCGACCACCGACCCGGGCCAGCCGTGCGTGAGGAGAAGCGGCAGGGCATTGGGCTCACGCGAGCGGATGTGCAGAAAATGGATGCGCAAGCCGTCGATGTTGGTGCGGTACTGGCCCAGCGCGTTGAGGCGTGCCTCGCAGCGTCGCCAGTCGTAGTCGCGCGCCCAATACTCGCACAGCGCCTTGATCCGCTCCAGCGGCACGCCCTGGCTCCAGTCGGCTACGGTTTCGCGCTCCGGCCAGCGCGTGTTGAGCAGCCGTGACCTAAGGTCGGACAGCGCCTCGTCGGAAACGGCCAGTTTGAATAGGTCGACCGATACGCTCGCCGGCGCGCTGATGGGTGTTTGCAAATTGTTCTCCGCGACTGATTTGTGAGTTGTACCCGAATCCCGACCCGGTCTTTGGCCTTATTGAAAAAAAGGTTTTTGAGCAATACTGGTAATCGGGTACTATTATGCAATAATGGCTCGCAGGCGCAAATCGATCCAGTAGCAAGACACCAACCGGGGAGCACCCATGATGTTATCCACTTCACCTGTCCAGCAAATCCTGGAGCGTTGCCAAACGCTGTTTGACGACCTTCATTTCAGCGCCGTCAAGGACTGGAAAGCGGCCCAGCCCGGGCGCAAAGCCATTGGCTACATGCCGGTCTACGTGCCGCGCGAACTGATTCACGCCGCCGGCATGCTGCCGGTGGGCATTCTGGGCGGCGGCGACCAGTTGGAAGTGATCCAGGGCGACGCTTATTACCAAAGCTATATCTGCCGCATCCCGCGCTCCACCATCGAGATGGGGCTGACCGGTCGGCTCGACTGTCTGGACGGCATGCTGTTCCCAAGCATCTGCGACGTCATCCGCAACCTCTCGGGCATGTGGCAAATCCTGTTCAAGGACAAGTACGTGCGCTACATCGACGTGCCGCAAAACTACGAAGATGAAATCGGCGGCAAGTTCTACATCGAAGAGATGCAGATACTGCGCGAAGACCTGGCCCGGCTGGCCGGCAAGCCCATCACGGACGAAGCGCTGAACGCCTCGATCGCCGTCTACAACCAGAACCGCGCCGCCCTGCGCGAGCTGTATGCCTACCGCGCCGCCAAACCCTGGCAGGCACCGACCTCCGAGGTCTACCTGGTGCAACGCGCCGGCATGATCCTGCCGCCCGAGGAGCATACGCAACTGGTGCGCGACTACATCGCCGCCACCGACACCGTGGCACGCCCGAAGCGCGACAACGCCCGCGTGGTCATCAACGGCACCTTCTGCGAGCAGCCGCCGCTGGCCCTGATCAAGTCGATCGAGATGGCCGGCTGCTACGTGGTGGACGACGACTTCATGCTGGTGGGCCGCTGGCTGCTGGACCATGTGCCCACCGATGGCAATCCCCTGCAGGAGCTGTCCAAAGCCTTTTTGCACCGCTCGGCCACCACCGCGGCCAAGTACGACACCACGCGCGAACAAAAAGGCGTGTACCTGATGAAGCAGGTCAAGACCATGGGCGCCGAGGGTGTGATTTTTGCGGCACCCTCGTTCTGCGACCCGGCCCTGCTGGAGCGCCCCATGCTGCAGGACGTGCTGACGCAACACAAGATTCCGCACACCGCTTTCAAGTACGCCGAGAACACCGGCCAGATGGCGCCGATCCGGGAACAGGCCGGCACTTTTGCCGATTCAATCAAGCTTTGGAATGCATCATGAACACCCCCATTGCCATGCCCACCTCCGTCAAGAAGCCGCAAAACGTCCAGAAAGAGGACGCCATGTGGCTGCAAAAAGAGCTGATCAACAAGAACTACATGGAGCTGGCGACAGCCCGCGCCAACAACCGCAAGGTGTCGGCCACTTTTGTGCCGGGCAACCTCAACGAGTTGCTGATGTGCTTCGACTTTGCCCGCAGCCTGCCGGAAACCAATGCGCTGCAAAACGGCATGCGCAAGAAGTCCGGCAAGATGATCATGGACGCCGAGCGCGACGGCCAGTCGGAAGACGTCTGCACTTACGTCAAGGCCGATCTCGGTTCGATGATGGGCGGCGAGATCGGCCCCACCGGCGACCCGCTGCCCCGGCCCGACGTGCTCTTGTTGTCCTACACCGGCTGCTTCACCTTCATGAAGTGGTTCGAGCTGATACGCCACAAGTACGGCTGCGAAACGGTGATGCTGCACGTGCCCTACCAGGGCGAGGGCAAGATCGCCCCCAACATGCGCGACTACGTGGTCAAGCAGCTCAAGGAAACGGTGATTCCGACGCTGGAGCGCATCTCCGGCGTCAAGTTCGACATCGACCGCCTGCGCCAGTACATGCGCGAATCGGCCAAGGCCGAGGAAGACCTGGTGGCGGTGCTGCAGTCGGCCAAGAACCGCCCGTCGCCGATCGACGGCTACTTCGGCGCGGTCTATTACATAGGCCCGATCTTCACCGCTTTTCGCGGCACGCCCGAAGCCACCCAGTACTACCAGGTGCTGCGCAGCGAGATCGAGGAGCGCGTGCGCTTGGGGCTTGGACCGGTGACGCCCGAGGGCGCCATGGGCGAGGAGAAATACCGCCTGATCGTCGAGGGGCCGCCCAACTGGACCAGCTTTCGCGACTTCTGGAAGATGTTCTACGACGAGGGTGCGGTGGTGGTCTCCAGCACCTATGCCAAGGTCGGCGGCCTCTACGACTTCGGCTTCCGGCACGACCCGGACCATCCGCTGGAGTCGCTGGCCGAGTACTGCCTGGGTTGCTACACCAACCTGAACCTGCCCAGCCGCATCGACATGATCTGCAAGTACATCGACGAGTACCAGGCCGACGGCTTGCTGATCAACTCGATCAAGAGCTGCAACAGTTTCTCGGCCGGCCAGTTGCTGATTCTGCGGGAAGTCGAGCGGCGCACCGGCAAGCCAGCCGCCTTCATCGAGACCGACCTGGTGGACCCGCGCTACTTCTCCGCCGCCAACGTGAAGAACCGGCTGGAGAGCTATTTCCAGATGGTCAAGGCCAAGCGCGTCGGAGCCGCGGCCGCCGCCGTCGCCGCTGCCGGCATGGCCGGTGCGTCGGCCGGCAAGATCATCCCCATCACGGCCTACTGAAGCGGAGGACAGCCATGCGTTGCTTTATCGGTATCGACCTCGGATCCACCACCACCAAGGCGGTGGTGATCGACGAGCACCAGAACATCCTGGGGCGCGGCATCACCAACTCGCGCTCCAACTACGACACTGCCGCCACCATCGCCAAGCAGGAGGCGATGGTCAACGGCCGCTTCTTCCTGTTCCGCCAGGCGCTGGGCACCACCCATGCGCTGAACGGCGCGCTGGACGGGTTTCTGGGCCAGCTGGAGCGCGATTTCAGGCTTGAACAGTACCTGGAACAACTGGGGGACTTGGAGCAAACCTGCCATCGCAGCCTGGCCAGCGCCAGGTTTGGTGACAATTCCAAGGCCGTCGGCGAGGCCTTGACCGAGGTCTTCCGGCGCCTGCAGAGCGAAGCCGCCGAGCTGTTCAAGCCCGGTGCCAAGCGCAAGTCCGATTTCTTCCGCGACATCGCCGGCAGCCAGTACCTGGCGATCGGCGAGGCGGTGGCCAAGGAAGCCGGCACACGCTACGACTTTCTGCTCAATGTGTTCGACCGCTCCATCATCGAGGTCGAGAACCGGGTCTATGCCGACTCGATCCGGCGCCACCTGCTGGCGGCGTTGGAGCGCACCTTTGTCGCCATGCCTGAAACAGCCGCCCGGCGCACGCAAGTGGAGGCGCCGATCAAGGGCATTCTGGACACCGAGATGGAGGAGACCTACATCGTGGGCACCGGCTACGGCCGGGCCCGGCTGCCGTTTTCCAAGGAGCACATCCGCTCCGAAATTCTGTGCCACGGCCTCGGTGCGCATGTCATGTACCCGGGCACGGCGACGGTGCTGGACATCGGCGGCCAGGACACGAAAGCGATCCAGGTCGATCCGGCCGGCATCGTCGAGAGCTTCCAGATGAACGACCGCTGCGCCGCCGGCTGCGGGCGCTACCTCGGCTACATCGCCGACGAGATGAACATGGGCCTGCACGAGCTTGGCCCCCTGGCCATGAAGTCGACCAAGACGATACGCATCAACTCCACCTGCACCGTGTTTGCCGGCGCCGAGCTGCGCGACCGCCTCTCGCTGGGCGACAAGCGCGAGGACATCATGGCCGGGCTGCACCGCGCCATCATCCTGCGCGCCATGTCGATCCTGGCGCGCTCCGGCGGCATTCGCGACCAGTTCACCTTTACCGGCGGCGTGGCCAAGAACGAGGCGGCGGTGAAATCGCTGCGCGACCTGATTTATGAGAACTACGGCAAGCTGACCATCAACATCGACCCGGACTCGATCTACACCGGCGCGCTGGGCGGTGCCACCTTTGCCTGGCGCGCCGTGGTGGACGATGGGAAAGTAGTCGAGAACCGCCCAAATTGACTATTCATGCGCTTCTGAACATGACCAACACAGGGCTCTCGCTGTCATCCCGGGCTCGACCCGGGATCCATGGATTGCGGGTGCTGAAACCCCGGACCTGATCCGGGGCCGCAATTACAACGCTACATCTATCCACTAGCAACTGATCAAATGGAGAGTAAGTATGAGCATCACCACCATTGGCATAGACATCGGTTCCGGCGCCGTCAAGTCGGTGCTGTTTCGCTCTGACGAGGACGGCACGCAGCACTGGCTGTCCAAACGCTGCGAACGCATCCGCAGCCGCGATCCGATGCTGCTGGCGCAGCAAGGTTTTGAGGGCGTGATGGAGGAAGCCGGGCTGACGCGCGACGACATTGACTACATCGCCACCACCGGCGAAGGCGAGAACGTCAAGTTCGCCACCGGCCACTTCTACTCCATGACCACGCACGCCCGCGGCGGCGTCTTTCTGGACCCGACGGCGCGCGCCGTGGTCGACATCGGGGCCTTGAACGGCCGCGCCATCTACATCGACGAGCGCGGCAAGGTGCTGTCCTACAAGATGACCAGCCAGTGTGCTTCCGGCTCCGGGCAGTTTCTGGAAAACATCGCGCGCTACCTGGGTGTGGCGGTGGAAGAAATCGGCGCCCTCTCGCAAAGCTCCAAGGAGCCGGAGAAAGTCAGCTCCATCTGCGCCGTGCTGGCCGAGACCGACGTCATCAACATGGTGTCGCGCGGCATCGCCACGGCCGACATCCTGAAGGGCATTCACATGTCGATGGCCTCGCGCGTCGTCAAACTGCTCAAGATCACCGGCATCAAGACCGGCACCGCGCTGATCACCGGCGGTCTGGCGCTCGACAGCGGCCTGCTGGCCGCCATCCAGGAAGAAATGGTCACCGAGAAAGTGGCGGTGACGGCCCGGGCGCACGCCGATTCGATTTACGCTGGCGCTATCGGCGCGGCGCTGTGGGGCGCCTTCAGGCACAGTAAACTCGCTGAACTGGAGGCGCAGGTCGCGGCCTGATTCTCCCTACCCCCTACTGAACCCAAAGGAAACCAATATGGCCTTGATCATCACCGAAGACTGCACCGCCTGCGACGCTTGCCGCCCGGCCTGCCCCAACGAAGCCATCAGCGTTGGCGACCCGCTCTACGTCATCGATCCGCTGCGCTGCACCGAATGCGTGGGCGCCGAGGACGAACCGCAGTGCAAGCTGGTCTGCCCGGCCGACTGCATTTCCGTCAATCCGGATTTCGTCGAGACGCCCGAACAGTTGATGAAGAAGTACGAAGACCTGCACGCCTGACAGCCCCATCGAGTACCCAGCATGGCCGGCCCAAGCACCGAGTTCTGGCAACAACGCTTCGAGCAGAACGAGATCGGCTGGGACCGCGGCAGTCCCAGTCCTCAGCTATTGGCCTGGCTCGACAGCGGTGAACTGCAACCCTGTCGCATTGCGGTCCCGGGTTGCGGCAGCGGCTGGGAAGTCGCCGAGTTGGCCAGGCGCGGCTTTGCAGTCACCGGCATCGATTACACCGCCGCCGCGGTGGAGAAAACGCGGGCACTCCTGCAAGCACAGGCTCTCAAAGCGGAAGTCGTCCAGGCGGACGTCCTGAGCTACCGCCCGGCGCAGCCCTTTGATGGCATCTACGAGCAGACCTGCCTGTGTGCGATTCATCCTGACCACTGGTTTGAATATGCCGGACAGTTGCGTGACTGGCTCAAACCAGCGGGCACACTGTGGCTGCTGCTCATGCAGATGCTTCGACCGGCGGCCAGCGAGCAGGGCTTGATCGTGGGGCCGCCTTATCACTGCGACATCAACGCCATGCGGGCGCTGTTCCCTGAGCGTGTTTGGCTGTGGCCCAAACCACCTTACGCGAAAGTGCCCCATCCGAGCCTGGCCCACGAGTTGGCGCTGCGATTGAATCGCCGCTAAACGCGCCTTGTCAATTCAAGCTCTGAAGCACTGGCGCTGCGTTGGCCTGCTGTTTCTGGGAAGTGTCTGCCTGACTGTCCAGGCACTCGATGGCGTGCTGCGCGACGCCTCGACCGGTCGGCCGATCGCCCTCGCCACACTGGTTGCCGGCGACGTGCTGGCGCGCAGCGACGCGCAGGGCCGGTTCGACTTCGGCGCTGGCGTACACGCCACCCGCGTCTCGGCGCGTGCGCCGGGCTACGCGCGGCTGGAACGCGCGGTCCAGGGGGTTGAGCCACTGGCCCTCACGCTGACGCCGCTGCGGCCCAAGGCGATCTATCTGACGCCTTACGGCCTCGGCAGCGCCACGCTGCGTGGCGATGCCTTGAAACTGATAGACGACACCGAATTGAACGCACTGGTCATCGACATCAAGGGTGACCGGGGACTGGTGCCGTTTCGCAGTGCCTCCCTGGCCGCGGCCGGTTTGCCGCAGACCGCCGTCACGGTCAGCGACATGCCGGCGCTGATGAAGACCCTGCGCGCGCGCGACCTGTACCTGATCGCGCGCATCGTGGTATTCAAGGACGAGCCGCTGGCGGCGGCCCATCCGCAGTGGACCGTGCGTGACGCGCATGGCGCCCAGTGGAAGGATCGCGAGGGGTTGCCGTGGATAGACCCGTTCCGCCGCGAAGCCTGGGAGCGCAACCTGGCCCTGGCCGAGGAGGCCGCGCAGCTCGGCTTCGACGAGGTGCAGTTCGACTATCTGCGCTTTCCCGATGCCACCGGCCTGCAGTTCTGCGAGCCCGACACCGAGGAGCGGCGCATCGCCGCTATCAATGGTTTCCTCGACGCCGCGCAGCGCCGCCTGCTGCGCTACAACGTGTTCGTTGCCGCCGACGTCTTCGGCTACATCGCCTGGAACAGCAACGACACGCACATCGGGCAACAGCTCGAAGCGGTGGCACGGCACGTGGACTACCTGTCGCCGATGCTGTACCCGTCGGGCTTCACGTTCGGTATTCCGGGCCACCGCAACCCGGTCGCCGCGCCCTATGACATCGTCTACGACAGCCTGCAACGCGCGCAGCAGCGCACCGGTCTGCCGGGTGTGCGTTTCAGGCCCTGGCTGCAAGCCTTTCGCGACTATGCCTTCGACCGCAGGGCTTTCGGCGAGCGTGAAATCCGCCAGCAGATCGAAGCCGCCGAGGCCGCCGGCACCGACGGCTGGATGTTGTGGAATGCGCGCAACCGTTACGACGACGAGGGACTGCAGGCCGCGCCGCCGTCCAATGCAGCGCCCTGAAGACCGCCTACAGTGCCAGTCCGCGGCATTTCTTCGCCCGATTGCGGCAGCTGATGGCGCTTACTTCCTGGCGCGGATCCTGGCCAGTTCGCCCTGCGTTTCATTCCACAGATCCATGCCCACATCGGTACCGATGCCGGCGTACACCTTGGTCAGCTTGTCGCGCATGCGGGCCGATTCGGCCGGCGACAACTCGTTGATCTGCATGCCCTTGGCCTTCAGATCGCCCATCGCCTTGCCGGCTTCTTCCCGCGTGTCCTTGCGCTCGTAGTCGCGGCTCGCCTTGGCCGCATCCATCAGTATCTTCTGCTCGTCCTTGGACAACTGACTCCACCACTTTTTGCTGGCCAGCACGATCCACGGGCTGTAGACGTGGTTGGTGACGGTCATGTACTTTTGCACTTCGTAGAACTTGCTCGACAGGATGGTGTTGAACGGGTTTTCCTGGCCGTCCACGGTCTTGGTTTCCAGCGCGCTGAAGAGCTCGGAAAAGGCCATCGGAATGGCGTTGGCACCCAAGGTCTGGAAGCTGCTCAGGAACACATTGTTCTGCATCACCCGCAGCTTGATGCCCTGCAGGTCTTCCATCTTGGTGATGGCGCGCTTGCTGTTGGTCAGATTGCGAAAACCGTTTTCCCAGTACACCAGCCCGACCAGGCCCTTGTCCTGCAGCTTGTCCTTGATCTTGTCACCGATCGGACCGTCCAGCATGGCGTCCGCTTCTTTCGTGTTGGCAATCAGGAACGGCGTGTCCCAGATCGCCATTTCCTTGGTGATGCCCACCAGCGTCGCGGTGGAGCCGACCATCATTTCCTGGGCACCGCCGATCAGGGCTTGTTGCATCTGGACGTCCGGGCCCAGGGCTGCGGCGCCAATGGCGCGCACCTTCATCTTGCCGCCCGAGGCTTTTTCCACCTGCTCGGCAAACACCTTGGCGGCGCGGCCCTGGTTGCTTTGCTCGTTGAGGCCGTAGCCGAAGCGGATCAGGCGTGGTTTGATGTCCTGGGCCAAGGCCGAGAACGAAGCGCCCAGCAGCGCGGCAGTGGCGGCGGCAATGAGCGTACGACGAAGAATAGTCATGAAAATCTCCTGGGTTGGAAAGAAATGAACGGAAGAAAAAACGCGGGCTATCGCATCCACGCCACCGGCGCGGTGACGATCTGCGGGAACAACACAAAAAGAAACAGGATCAGCGTGTAGGTGAGGAGAAACGGGTTGACGCCCTTGATCACCTGGTGCATGGAGATTCGGCCCACCCCCGCCACCACATTGAGCACGGTGCCGACCGGTGGCGTGATCAGGCCGATGGCGCCGTTCAGGACGAACATCAGGCCGAAATAGACCGGGTCGATGCCGGCCTTGACGGCAATCGGCAGCATCACCGGGGCGAAGATCAGGATGGTGGGCGTCAGATCCAGCGCGGTGCCGATAACGATCAGCACGATCATCATCACCAACATCAGCAGGCGCGGGCTTTGCACCAGCGGCCCGAGCCAGGCGGTCAGCACGCTGGGCAGATCGGCCAGCGTGATCATGTAGCTCGCCACCTGGGCGCCGGCGCACAGAAACATCACGATGGCGGTGGTCTTGGCGGCACGCACCAGCACACCGTAAATTTCGACCATCTTCATTTCACGGTGCACGAACAGCGCCACCACCAGCGCGTAAAACGCCGCCACCACCGCCGCCTCGGTGGGCGTGAAGAGGCCGGTCTTCATGCCGCCAATGATGATCAAGGGCATCAGCATGGCCCAGAACGCCTTGAGCGTGGCGCGCAGCCGCTCCTTCATGGGCAGGGGTTCGCCTTGCGGCAATTGCATGTCGCGCAGCACCCATTTCCAGGCCACGATCAGCCCCACGCCCATGATCAGGCCCGGCACGATGCCGGAGATGAACAGCGCCGAGATCGAGGTATTGGTGGTCACGCCGTAAATCACGAACGGCATGCTGGGCGGAATGATGGGTGCAATGATGCCGCCCGACGCGATCAACCCGGCCGAGGTGTGCATGGGATAGCCCTGTCTGCGCATCATGGGCAGCAGGATGGTGGCCAGGGCCGCGGTATCCGCCAGCGCCGAGCCGCTCATGCTGGCCATCAGCACGGCGGCGCCAATGGCCACGTAGCCGAGTCCGCCCCGGATATGCCCGACCCAGGCCTGCGCCATGGCGATGATGCGGCTGCTGATGCCACCCGAGTTCATCAACTCGCCGGCCAGAATGAAGAACGGTACCGCCAGCAGGGGAAAGCTGTCGACGCCGGCCACCAGGTTTTGCGCCAGCAACTGGGTATCCCAAAACCCCAGCACCAGCGCCATGCCGGCGCCGGTAAGCACCAGTGCCAGACCCATGTTCATGCCGATGCCCATCAAGAGCAGCATGCCCACCGAAAAAACGATAAAGGCCAGACCTTCGTTACTCATCGCGCTTACTCCACTTCGGCGCCGTGACCGAGGTCCAGCGGTGTTTGTTTGATGAGTTCAAAAAATGCCATGACGCCGATCGCCACGGCGCACAGCAGGGCCGGCAGGGGCAGCAGCGCAACCGGGTAGTGCAGCACCACGGAGTTGCTGTCCAGGCCCACCAGCACCTGCTGCCAGGCACCCCAGCCGACCAGGGCGCAACCCAGCAGCACCAGCAGGCGGATCAGCGCAGCGGCCAGGGCCATGGCGCGCGGACGCTGCGCCAGCAAGCCGACCAGGCTGGTGAACGCCATGTGCTCTCCCAACGGGTAGGCGGCGGTGGCGCCGACGAACACCATCCAGACAAACAGCAGGCGCGACAATTCCTCGCTGGCCGCCACGCCGCTGCCGAAGCCGTAACGCAGCACCACATTGATGAAAACCGATACCGCCATGACGCCCAGACAGAGGGCCAGAATCAGGTTCGCGCTGCGTTGAAAGAGGGAACTGGCGGCGTTGCCAATGTGTGGGGTACTCATGGGGTCTCCTTGGCGCGTAGCCACGCGCTTACCTGGTGTTGAAGTTGCTCCGGCGGCGCCAAGGCGTCCAGTCGCAGCACGCCGGTCTCGCCGCTGGGGTTTTCCAGCGTTGCAAACTGGCTGTCGACCAAGCTGGATGAAAAGAAATGGCTGGGCGCGCGCGCCGACACCCGCGCTTGCGCCTCGGCGCGACTGATGTCCAGAAAGACGAAACGCAGGCCAGGTGCCGCCTGCCGAAGACGCTCCCGGTAGGTGCGCTTGAGCGCCGAGCAGGTCAGTACCACGCCCTCGGGCTGGGCTCGCAGCAGCTCGCTCAGAGTGGCCAGCCAGCCTTCGCGATCGGCGTCGGTCAGTGCAATGCCCTGGCGCATCTTGTCTCGGCTGGCGGGACTGTGGTGGTCGTCACCCTCAACCAGTTTCAGTCCGCTGGACCGGGCCACCAGGGTCGCAAGACTGGATTTGCCGCAACCGGCGACGCCCATGATGACGATGGAATGCATTGGTCTCAATTCAATTGGATAGCGCTATCCCAAGTATTTTAAAAAAATTAGTCATCAACAAGCTTGATCTTCATCAGCAATTTCGAACAACCGCCGATAAGGGAAATCCCGCTTTCCAATGACAACCGGATAGCGCTATCCTATGCTGAAATAGAAACCTGCAAATCGGTAGTTACCCTGATCCATGAAAACCCCTGCTCTCCGCCCCCGAGCCACCGGCCGCATCACGCTGGCCGATGTGGCGCGCTCCGCCGAGGTCAGTCCCATCACTGTTTCCCGCGCCCTGCGCGGGGAGCGTGGGGTGGACCGCGCCCTGGTCGATCGGGTGCAGGCGGCGGCGCACAAGCTGGGCTATGTCCCCAACCCGGCGGCCCGCGCGCTGGCTTCGGGGCACAGCACCCATGTGGCGGTGCTGATACCGATGCTCTCCAATGCGCTGTTCGTGGACTTGCTGGAAGCCATTCAGCGCACGCTGCGCAAAGCCGGCTACCAGACGCTGATCGGCGTCACCCATTACGACTTCAGCGAGGAGGAAACCCTGTTGCGCGAGCAGTTGCTGCATCGCCCGGCCGGCCTGCTGGTCACCGGCCTGGAGCGCAGCGACGCCACGCGCCAGCTGATAGCGCAAAGCGGCGTGCCCTGCGTGCACATGATGGACGCCTCGGGTATCCCGGGCCTCTACTGCGTGGGCTTTTCCCAGGCCGATGCGGGTGCCGAAATGACGCGGCACCTGCTGTCCCGGGGCCGCCGCAGGATCGCTTTTGCCGGCGCCCAGCTGGACCCCCGCACGCTGCAGCGGCTGGAAGGCTGGCGGCGTGCCCTGAGCGAAGCGGGACGCCATGACGCCACGCTGGAGTGGCTCAACCCGGCCCCCTCCTCGATCGCGCTGGGTGGGCGCATGTTCGAGCAGATCATGGGGCAGCAGCCGGCCATCGATGCCATATTTTTCTGCAACGACGACCTGGCGCAAGGCGCCTTGCTGGCGGCGCTGCGACTGGGCGTGCCGGTGCCTGAACGGATTGCGATTGCCGGCTTCAACGATTTGACCGGCAGCGACCAGATGCTGCCGCCACTGACCACCGTGCGCACGCCGCGCGCTGAAATTGGCGAAGCGGCGTCGCGCATGCTGCTGTCGCTGATGACCAGAAAAAGTGTGGCCACGCCCTGCGTCGACCTGGGCTACCAGATCGTGGTACGGGGCAGCACCTGAAGCCTTACGCGGAATAGACCGTTGATGCGGTGGCGCCGCCGCGCCCGGTCCAGTTGGTATGGAAATACATTCCACGCGGCTGGTCAACCCGCTCGTATTGGTGCGCGCCAAAATAGTCGCGCTGCGCCTGCAGCAGATTGGCCGGCAGCTTGGCGCTGCGGTAGCCATCGTAATAGGCCAGGGCCGAGGACATGGCCGGCGTCGGGATGCCATTCTTCAGCGCTTCGGCCAGCACATTGCGCAAGGACTGTTGCGCCAGGCCGATGGTCTCTCTGAAGAACGGATCGAGCAAGAGATTCACCAACTCCGGATTGGCATCGAAAGCTTCCCCTATCTTGCCGAGAAACACCGAACGGATGATGCAGCCGCCACGCCACATCAGCGCGATGCCACCGTAGTTGAGTTTCCAGCCGAACTCCTGCGCCGCCGCGCGCAGCAATTGATAGCCCTGCGTATAGGAAATGATCTTGGCCGCATACAAGGCCTTGCCGAGGTCATCGATGAAGGTTCTCCGGTCGCCGCCAAAGCGGGCCTGGGGGCCGGTCAAAACCGTGGCCGCCAGCACCCGCTCGTCCTTCATGGAGGACAGCACGCGGGCAAACACCGACTCGGTGATGAGGGTGAGCGGCGCCGCAACATCCAGCGCAGTGACCACCGTCCACTTGCCGGTTCCCTTCTGGCCCGCCTTATCCAGGATCTTGTCCAGCAAGGGCAGGCCGTCCTCGTCCTTGACGGCCAGAATGTCCCGGGTGATTTCAATCAGATAGCTTTTCAGTTCGCCCTCGCTCCAGACCTTGAACACCTGGTGCATCTCGGCAGCGCTCATGCCCAGCAGGTTTCGCATCACGTCATAGACTTCGCAAATCAGCTGCATGTCGCCGTACTCGATGCCGTTATGGACCATTTTGACGAAATGGCCGGAGCCCTCCGCCCCTATCCAGTCGCAGCAGGGGACGCCGCCATCGACCTTGGCGGCGATGGCTTGAAAGATCGGCCCGACGCTTTTCCAGGCGGCGACGGAACCACCGGGCATGATCGAAGGCCCCAGCAAGGCGCCCTCCTCGCCACCCGATACGCCGGCTCCCACATACAACAAGCCCTTGCCTTCCAGCATTCTGGTTCTTCGCGTGGTATCCGAGAAATGAGAATTCCCCCCGTCGATGATGATGTCGCCCCGCTCAAGAAGCGGCATCAACGTTTCAATGATCTCATCCACCGGCTTTCCGGCCGGGACCATCAGCATGATTTTTCTGGGGAGTGCCAGGGACGCTATCAATTCCGGCACCGACTGGCAGCCCAGAATTTTCTTGCCCTGCCCGCGGCCGGAAACAAAGCGCTCGACTTTTCCCGGTGACAGGTCGAACACTGAAACGCTGAAGCCCTTGTCTGCCATGTTGAGGGCCAGGTTTTCGCCCATCAGTCCGATACCGATGAGCCCTATTTGAGATGGCATTGTGATTTTTCCGATCGATCAAGTGATTCGTTTTGAACTGTCCACTTATTGTCTGTCAATCGGGTCTTCGCCACTCTGGCCCCGACTGCCGGCTATGAAGTGGATTGACCACAGACTCTGATGTTGGCATAGTTGCCAACATGCGAGCTCGGCAAGGGCGACCACTGCCACTTGGAGGGACATGAGTTGCCCTACACCTTTGTCAGCGTGGAGCAGTTGGTTGAAGACTTTATTGCCGCGGTCAGCGCCAGGAGATAGAAATGAAAAATCGTTACCTCACCATCACGATGCAGCCCGACTGGCGGGGTGCGTTACGCGCCGCGGGAAAAGCAGCCAAGGCCGATACCTACCAGGGCGAGGTGCTGAATTTTGAGAGTCCCGGCCACTTCTTCGGCCAACTTACCGAGAAGCGTTGGGAGATTGTCCGTGCCTGCCAGGGCAAGGGGGAACTCCCCGTACGGGAGCTGGCCCGCGTAGTGGGGCGTGATGTCAAGCGCGTGCATGATGACGTGGTGATGCTGGCTGAACTCGGCTTGCTGGAGCGCACCGAAAGTGGCGGCGTACTTTGCCCTTTCAGCTCCATGCACATCGACATGTACCTTAAGGCGGCTTGAGCGGGTATCCTAAATCTGTCACTGTCAAGCCAAGAACCACGGGACACAAAGTGGACTACATGACTGTCCAGCTTTGACCAGTCACCGAGCGTCTTTTACATACTTGTCGAACCAGCGCACCATCTCGTAAATCAGCTGCTCATTGGACTCCATGGCCGTGTACCAGTGCGGCTCGTGCGGCAGCATGACCAGGCGCGCGGTGCCGCCGTTGCCGCGGACCGCCTCATAGAGTTTGCTGGCTTGCAGCGGCGTGGTACCGGGATTGGCGTCATCGGCACCGTGGACGATCAGCAGTGGCGTCTTCAATTTGTCGGCGAAGAAGAAAGGCGAGACTTTCTGGTAGACCTCCGGCGCCTCCCACACCGACCGGCGTTCGCTCTGGAAGCCGAACGGTGTCAGGGTCTTGTTGTACGAGCCGCTGGTGGCCACGCCGGCCCGGAACAGATCCGAATGCGCCAGCAGATTGGCCGCCATCAACGCGCCATGGCTGTGGCCGGTCACCCCGATGCGCTTGGGATCCGCCACACCCAGACGCACCGCTTCGTCGACCGCCGCCTTGGCATCGGCGACCAGTTGCTCAAGGTACGTGTCGTAGGCCTTCTTCGGGTCGCCGACGATCGGGAAGGAGGCGCTGTCAATCAGGGCATAGCCGGCCAGCAACAACAGACGGTGCAGCCGCAAGCGCGTGAACGTGGCCTGCGATCCCGAGACCTGGCCCGCCTTGGACGCATCGGCATAGTCCAGCGGATAGGCGTACAGGATGGTGGGTACGCGCGTGCCCTGCTGGTAGCCGGGCGGGGTGTACAACGTGAACGACAAGTCCAGCCCGTCGGCGCGCTTGTATTTGACCAACTGCTTCTTGATGGCCCGCACCGCGGGCGTCGGATCTGGAATGCGGGTGATGGCGACGCGGGTCGAAGCGAAGGCCGCTTCCCCGGCCGCGGCCGCCACGGCGGGACCTAGCGTTCGCAGGAAAGCGTTGGGCGGATCGATCACCGACTGGTGCCAGGTGATGAAGCTGCGGGCGTCGGTTCCGGCGAAGGCAAGAAAGCGTTCATAGGCATCCTTGTCGCTGCGAAACAGGCGCTCGGATTTTTGCGTCTTCAGATCGAGGCGGTCCAGGAACGGCCGGTCTCCCTGCGCCGACGCGCCGGCTCCTGACAGGTAGATCGAATCGCCGTCCATGCGAACCACCCAGGAGCCGTTGGCGAGTTGCCGGTGCAGCGACCGGCCGGGGTTCAGATATTTCTCGTCGGTGGAAATATCCCACAGCAGGCGCGGCTGCTGCTGACTGTCGTCGACGTTGACAACGAAGGTCCGCTTCCAGTGCCGGTTATGGTCGTACTCCTGCAGCAGCGCAATGGCCGGCTGCTCGCTCCAGTCGAAACCGTCAAAGCGCTGCTCGGTCCGGGCAATCTCGACGGCAGGCGAACTGAAGGGCGCTTTCAGCATCAGCACCTTATCGCGCGCGGGCACCTTGACGTTCCAGTCACCGCCGTCCAGCGCCTCCGCCCACAGCAGCGTTGCCGGATCGGTGGCACGCCAGGCAAAATCGCGCGGGCCTAGCGGTACGCCATGAATCGGCACCCGATCGGCCAACGGAATTGACGCAATGGGGTGCGTGACGATTTTCGAGCGGTTGGCTGTGTCCCAGACTTCGATAGTGCGCGGGAAGCGTTCATAAGTGGTGACGTAGGAGTAAGGCTTGTGAATGGCCGTCACCAACAGATGGCGGCCGTCCGGCGCCGGGTCCAGTGACTCGTAATTGCCGGGTTTGCCCAATCGCGTGATGACCGAAGTGACGGCATCGACCAAGGCCGGTTGCGCGGCAGCGTAGTAGTCGAACAGATCCTCGTCATGCTGGTTGCCCAGCGTGTCCCGGTTCTCGTAGGTGCTGCTTTGCCCTTGTTGGCCGCCGGTCTCCTGGATGCTGGGGCCACCCGGCACCAGGGGCTCGGGCGGTGGCGCGCCCAGGCCATCGGGAACCAGTTTGACCAGCAGCGTGGCCTGGTCCGGCATCCATTGCAACTCGCCGTTGAACATGGGATTCAAGCGAACGCCTGGCACCTGGTGCACCGTGCCGGTCCTGGCCTCGCCAACCCACAATTCGACCGCTTGCGCGGCCACGTTGGCAAAAGCGAAGCGCTTGCCGTCGGCCGACCAGACCGGGGAATCCGGGCAGGCGCCGGCCGGCAGAGCGACCGGCGTTCGCGCCGCATCGGCAACCCGAACCAGCTCGAAGCCGGTGACGCAATGCTTGATTCCGTAGCCGCCCGGGGTATCGCGCTTGCCGTGATTGGCCGGCTCCACGCGCACCCCGGCGAGCCGCAGGAATGGCGCGGCCACGCGCGACATGGGCGGATAGTCCTGCCAGGAAACCAGAAGAATCGTGTCCAGGGTCGGACTGACATAGGGCGTTGGCGGCGACGGTGCGTGCATCACATCCAGAATGACCTTGGGCGGCTGGTCATAGCCTGCTGCGGATTTGATCGGCGGCGTGGCGGTGCTCGCAACTGGCGCAGACACGTTGGGCTGCGCCGCCAGATTGACGGGCGCAAACAGCGCGACCACTGCCGCGATGAGGGAACAAGTAAGGGTGGACTGGCGTATCACAGGCTTTGTCTCCGAAATAACCGTCGGGTCTTGCGGTCTGGGCGACAGCAAAGCAGTGATCCTACTGCATGCGCCGGCACCCGGCGTGCTGGCCGGTGGGCGGCCGCTCATGAAGACCGACAAGCCCAGTTGCACCGGGCACAGAAGCAGCACCGCAGCGAACTTTGGGGCAAATGGCTACCATGTACCAGCAGCAGGGTTGGCTGAGGCGGGACTTCTGCTTTTGCGTCCTATTTTGGGGAAACCGTGATGCCTGATTTGTTTGAAAACCCTATGGGTCTGATGGGTTTTGAGTTCGTTGAATTCGCCTCGCCCACGGCCGGTCTGCTGGAAGCTGTTTTTGAGCGCATGGGCTTCACTTTGGTGGCCAGGCACCGGTCCAAGGACGTGGTTCTATTTCGCCAGGGCGACATCAATTTCATCGTCAACCGTGAACCCAAAAGCGTGGCGGCTTACTTTGCCGCCGAGCACGGTCCGTGCGCCTGCGGCATGGCGTTTCGCGTCAAGGACGCGCACCTGGCCTACCAGCGCGCCATCGAGTTGGGCGCACAGCCGATCGAGATCAAGACCGGGCCGATGGAACTGCACCTGCCCGCCATCAAGGGCATTGGCGGTGCGCCGCTGTACTTGATCGATCGCTTTGAAGACGGTAAATCGATCTACGACATTGACTTCGACTTCCTCGACGGTGTGGATCGTCACCCGGCGGGCCACGGTCTGAAGTCGATCGATCATCTGACGCACAACGTGTACCGCGGTCGCATGGCGTTTTGGGGCGGCTTCTACGAGAAGCTGTTCAACTTCCGCGAAATTCGCTACTTCGACATTCAAGGTGAATACACCGGCCTGACCTCGCGCGCCATGACCGCGCCCGACGGCAAAATCCGCATCCCGTTGAACGAGGAATCGAAACAGGGCGGCGGACAGATTGAAGAATTCCTGCTGAAGTTCAACGGCGAGGGCATTCAACACATTGCCCTGATCTGCGATGACCTGATCGGCACGGTGGACCGGCTGGCGCGTGCCGGCGTGCCGCTGATGGCGGCGCCCAGCGCCAGTTATTACGAGATGCTGGACGGCCGCCTGCCTGGCCATGGTCAACCGGTGCCGGAGCTGCAAACGCGGGGCATCCTGCTGGATGGCAGTACCGAAGGCGGCAGGCCCCGTTTGTTGCTGCAGATCTTTTCGGAAGCGCAGTTGGGGCCGGTGTTCTTTGAGTTCATCCAACGCCAGGGCGACGAGGGCTTTGGCGAAGGCAATTTCAAGGCGCTGTTCGAATCGCTGGAACGCGATCAATTGCGCCGCGGCGTGATCGAACCCAAGGGCTTGCCGGACCCCTCTTCAGCGCTGTCCCCCACCCGAAACGGGATGCCGGAAGTCCAGAGTGACGGCCTGAAAATCGAGCGCATTCACCATGTCGCCTACCGCTGCAAAGACGCCAGGGAGACCGTGCTGTGGTACCAGCAGATGCTGAAGATGGACTTTGTCCTCGCCATTGCCGAGGACTTCGTGCCTTCCACCAAGGCGCCAGACCCCTACATGCACGTCTTTCTGGATGCAGGACAGGGCAACGTGCTGGCGTTCTTTGAACTGCCGACCCAGCCGCCCATGGGGCGCGACCCGAATACGCCAAGCTGGGTGCAGCACATCGCCTTCAAGGTCAGGGACCGCGCCACCTTGCTTGCGTTCCGGGCCCACTTGGAGGCTCAGGGCGTAGCGGTGCTGGGGGTGACCGACCATGGCGTGTTTCACTCGATTTACTTTTTCGATCCGAACGGTCACCGCCTGGAATTGGCCTGTCCGGACCCCGAAGAAGAGGCCATACTGAAAAAACTGGATGCGGTGAAATGGGACATGCTGGAAGAATGGTCCAGCAGCAAGCGCGCACCCAAGCACGCAGCATTTCTGCACCAACGCGAGTTCGGGCCATGAGCATCGAGCCGGACTCGACACATCCGACCACCCTGCGCAGCGCTTTGGGTGAGTGCCGTGGCAGCGCGCTGCCGGCGAGGATTTGATATGAAGAAACTGGATGCCCAAACGCTGGCGGAGCAACTCGCGCAACACCCCGACTGGCGTTTCGACGCCGCTCGCGGCGGCCTGATAACGCGCGAGTTTGTTTTTGCCGACTTCACCGAGGCCTTCGGCTTCATGAGCCAGGTCGCCTTGCTGGCGGAGAAACATGATCATCACCCCGAATGGTCCAACGTCTATAACCGTGTCGTCATCACGCTGACGACGCACGACGTCAAGGGTCTGTCCAGCAAGGACATGGCGCTGGCGCGCCTGATCGATCAGGTCTTTTCGCGCTGCCGGCCGGCCACGCCTGTTGCAACTTGCGAAGGTCGCGACGATGCCGCCGCCGGCTGAAACCGCCAGGCACGGGCTTGCGGCCGACCACTCGGCGCGGCCGGAGCGCGCCGACTGGACCATGGACCAGGGCTGGCAGCACTACACCGCCCAGCAACACGGCGTCTGGAAAACCCTTTTTGAGCGGCAAAGCCGCTTGCTGTTGGGACGCGCCTGCGATGCGTTCGTGCAAGGCATGGCCCAGTTACCGATAGACGCCAGTCAGATTCCCGATTTCCGGCGGCTGTCGGACCTTCTGCTGCCGCGCACCGGCTGGCAAATCGTGGCGGTGCCGGGGCTGCTGCCCGACGAGGTCTTTTTCGAACACCTGGCCCATCGCCGCTTCCCGGCCGGCAACTTCATCCGCCAGCCGCATCAACTCGATTACCTGGAAGAGCCCGATGTCTTTCACGACGTCTTCGGTCATGTGCCCCTGCTGATGAATCCCACCATGGCCGATTACATCCAGGCCTACGGTGTGGGGGGCTTGCGGGCGCAGAAACTGGGCGTGCTGGACAAACTGGCGCGCGTCTACTGGTACACGGTCGAGTTCGGCCTGATGCGGCAGAAGGACGGCCTGAAGATCTACGGTGCGGGTATTGCCTCGTCCGCCACGGAGAGCGTTTTTTCGCTCGACGACGCATCGCCGAACCGCCTGCGCTTCGACCTGGAACGGGTGATGCGCACCAGCTACCGCATTGATGATTTTCAGGAAACCTATTTTGTCATCGATGATCTGGCGCAACTGCTTGAGCTGGCCAGCATCGATTTCGCAACCCTCTACCAACGGGTACTGGGTCAACCGGACCTTGCGCCGGGCGCGGTGTTACCGTCCGACTGGGTGCTGTCGCGGGGATCGGGCGCTTACCACCGCGCCAAGCGAAACAGCTGCGTGGCACCGACATGATCAAGCTCTACGGCATTAGTAACCTACGGTGAAGCGGCTGCGGCTGTGGGCCGGGTGCTCCAGTTCGTCGAGCAGCGCCACGGCATAGTCCTGCACGGAGATGCGGCTGTCGCCCGCGGCAGTGGTGATCAACTGCTCGGTGCCGAGGCGGAACTGTCCAGTTCGCTGGCCTGGCTCGATGAAGAGGCTGGGGCTCAGCATGCTCCAATCCAGCGCCGTCTCGGCGCGCAGCAGGTGCAGTGCCTTGCGTGCGCCTTCCGCCGTTCCCTTGTAGGCCGCCGGGAATTCAGCTGTGTCTAGCAGTTGTACGCCTGGCGCCACTTCCAGAGAGCCGGCACCGCCGACCGCCAGCAGACGTGATACGCCCGCCTCTCGCGTCGCCTGGAGGATGGAGCGGAAGCCCTTCAGGTAGTAGTCCTCGACGTCTTTCTGGGCGTGGCCGCTGAACGCGGTGAGCACGACATCGTGGCTCCTGAGCTGTGCCGCCAGGGCAGCGGTGTCGAGCACGTCGGATTGCAGGGCCGTCAGCAAAGGATGGGCCGCCAGGCGTTCCGGGCGACCAACCAGGCCAGTCACGCGATGACCGCGGTTCAGTGCTTCGGCCAGCAAGGCTGAGCCGATGAAGCCGCTGGCGCCAATGAGTGCGATGTTCATGATGTGTTTTCTTTCAAGTAGATAAGGAGGGATGCCGGTCGTTGCCGACGACCTGAGGGGGCAACTTTCGCAGCTTTCTTTGTTCAGATAAAGAGCGAAAGTTAGAATTCATTGTTATGAATTTTTTGACAATTAGCGAGGTCGTGAAAGCATCCAGCCATGCGACATGAGACGGCGGTTGACCTGAATGCCGTGCTGGTGTTCGCCGCGGTGGCGCAGGCCGGCGGCTTCACCGCCGCAGCCGAGCGGCTGGGGCTATCCAAGGCCCGCGTCAGCCTGGAGGTCGGCCGGCTGGAGGCGCGTCTGGGCGTCGGTCTGTTGACACGCACCACGCGTCGCGTACTGGTGACCGAGGCCGGGCAGAAGCTGCTTGACGAGTGCGTGCCGCTGTTGCGCAACGCGCAGGAAACGCTGGCCGGCCTGGGCCAGCGGGACCTACTCCAAGGCACTCTGCGGATCGCCTGCACGGTCGAGCATGCGGTGCAATCGCTGGCCGGTACCGTGGCCAGGTTCGCTCGGCTGCACCCGCAACTGCAAATTGAACTTCGCTCAAGTGACATGGTTGTCAACCTGGTGGCCGAAGGGATAGACGTGGCCATCCGCATGGGCTGGCTGCGCGACTCGACCCTGCGTGCCACCCGCCTCGGTACGTTCGGCCAGTGGGTGGTGGCGTCGCCCGATTACCTGCGCCGCTCGGGGTTGCCGCAAGCACCCGAAGACTTGGCGCAGATGGACTGGGTCACGCTCACCTTGCTACCCACGCCGCTGACCTGGCATTTCACCGGAGCTCAGGGCGAACTGCGGACCGTGCGGACGGCCAGTCGCTTGCGCTGCGACTCGGCTGCCACGCTGCGCGCCTTGCTGCTCGAAGGCGCCGGCGTGTCGGTGATGGACCAACTCAGCACCGACGAACTGGTACGCCGCGGCGACCTGATCAGACTGCTGCCCGAATGGCGGCTGCCGGAAGGCGGCATCTACGCCGTATACGCACCCGGCCGGCACATACAGCCCAAGGTGCGGGCCTTCATCGACTTTTACGTGGCGCACTTGAATGCCAGCACAACACCTGAAGCGCGGTAGATGACTCGGTCAGGGCGCGCAGGGGCGCGCTCCAGGCTGCCAAGCGCTCGATAACTGAGGTCTGATTGACCAGCGATGCCTAGCGATTGACCTCGCTCTTGACCGCGTCGACCTCAGGGGCTGGCGCGGCGCCGACCCGGTAGAAAATCAGTTGCGCCACGCCCAGCGCGATCGGCAATAGAGCCCAGGTTGCCGCCTCGGGACCCTCGTTGACGAACAAGGCAACGCCCAACGCCAGTCCCAGCAACAGCAACGCCAGGCCCCGGTGCAGGCTGTTGACCTTGGCGCCACATTCGCGCCCGCGCCCATTCGTGAAGAACTCGGGTGGCAAAGGCGGCACTTCCATGCCGCGCTCGATGGCCAGCAAGCGCTCCTTGTGGTGCAGCTCGAACATGCGGGTCTTCTTTTCATGGTCGAGCCACAGCGCGAGCATGCCGATGCCGATGCCCATCACAATGGCGATGATGGGAATCATCAGGGGCATGATATGTTTTAGATCGTCCATGGGAAACTCCTGTTAGTGGATTGACGTGTGTTGATACCCGCCACGCCGTGTCAGGGTTTCATCGTTTTGAAAAAAAATAATCCACCCTTGTTGAAACCGATTCAAAACCAGCAGGTATCAACGCTAATGCCCAACGATCAAGCACTTTCCCGATTGCCTGCTTCCATGGGAGAGACGGACGCAGCCCAACGGGATGCGGACATCGTCGGCTTGCTGCACGATGGTCAAAACCACCTGGCTTTTGAATATCTGGTGCAACGCTACGACGCCAAGGTGTTCCATCTGTGCCTGGCGCTGCTGCGCGACACCCATACCGCCCAGGACCTCGCGCAGGACAGCCTGCTGCGCGTCTGGCGCTCGCTGTCGAGCTACAACGCCGGCACCGCAGCCCTGTCGACCTGGATCTACGCCATTGCCCGCAATCGCTGTCTCACCGAGCTGGCACGCCGCAAGCAGGCCGGCGCGCAGCGGGACGATGCCGTGACCTGGGACGCTATTGAGCAGTTGCCCGCGGCGGCGCCAGATCACGACGCGGCCGCGCTGGCGCTGCTGCGACACATGGTGGATTCCCTGCCCAAGGCCTATCAGACCTGCCTGAAGCTGTACTACTTCGAGGAGCATTCGGTCGACGAGGTCGCCAGCATGCTGGACTTGCCGCAGGGCACTGTCAAAACCCATTTGCACCGGGCTCGCCAGGCCCTGTACCAAGCGCTGCAGGCCAAGGGGCTTGCCAGCCCATCCCTATGGCTGTGAGGAGTAACACCATGCCCATGAATTCAATTCCAGTCGACGAGCCGGCACTGTCAGCGGAGCAAGAGCGCGTGCTGGATCGGGCGCTGCTACAGGCGCTGCGTGCACCGCCACTGCCCGACGGCTTTCGCTCCGGCTTGCTGAGCGCCGTGCGGCGGGACGCCGCATCCGGCCTGGAATCGCGCAAGCGCGCACTGGAGCTGGAATACACGCAAGCGCTGCAACGGCTGCAACGCGGCCACATTCGCCTGCAACGCGACACGCTGGCCTTGATCCTGGTGATTGCGTTTAGCGCCGGGGCTTGCGCCAACCTGGCCCTGCCCTGGCTACAACGTGTTCTGGGTATCGATCCGGCAGTGACCCTGTCGATGCTGGCCCTGGTGATTGGCCTGGCAGCAGGCGCCAGCGTCTGGCTCGATCGGTTCGCCCGACCGGGGTGGCTGTTCGGCGCGGATCAGTAGGTCTCCAGGTGCAGCCGCTCTTGCCTCTTGAACGCCAGCGCCACTGGGTCATGGCGCGCATCCTCGCCGGAAAAGGTGGTCGTTCATTGGATCGGGTCGCGCTCATTGCGGGCGAAGGAAAACGCTCTCTATCATTTTGACTCTCACCCACTCACCTGCAAAAGGAAGACTTGGACCGCAAGGCTTCTTGCTCGCATATATTCGTTAGCTATCCGCTAGCGCGAGTTCGCTCGCCGGCAGCTTGACCCACTTATCCTTAGCTCCAAGGAGGCACTGTTGTTCCAGACCATCAAATCACTGTCCCTGCAACGTTGGCCCTGGCTGCTGCTGGCAGCCGTTGCCCTGGCGCTCGACGGGACTGCACTGACACTGCAGCATGTCTTCAATGTGCCGCCCTGCAACGAATGCATCTACATCCGACTCGGCGTCCTGGGCGTGGGGGTCGCGGGCCTGCTCGGGGCGCTGGCGCCCAGGGTGCCCGCCTTTCGCCTGGCGGGGCTGGCGGTCTGGATGGGCGCTCTGGGCTGGAGTCTGTACCGGGCCAACCTCCTGCTCAACCTGGAGCGCGTGGTACGGGAAGGCGGCGCCACCGGCTGTGCCCGATTCAAGGGATTTCCGTCGTGGCTCGCCCTCGATGCATGGCTACCCGCAATGTTCGAGCCGCGGGCCATGTGCGGCGATGTGAGTTGGACGTTTCTCGGGCAATCGGTGACGTTCTGGATTTGGGTGGCTCTCTGGTGCCTGGCCTTGACGGCCGCGTTGGTGCTGGTCGCTCAGAAGATGACCGTCTTCCCTGCGCCAGCAGTTGACGACTCCCCGGGCTTTCGTCCGGAGCGTTAGCTTCGATCGGAGTGAGCGCGGACGTTGAGCGTCAACCGTCTGGAATTTTGAACGTCGGGTATCTGCGTTCAGCCGGTACTCGGAACCAAATGTGGGACCGTCCGCTGCTGGTCGATGGCCTCCAATCATCACTACGCCATTACCGAGCCAACAATACGTGCATAGGTGCAAAAGTTCACTTGCAAACGTTATCAATATTGGCCCTTCTGCGCACACAGTCGGCGCGATATAGTTGACCGATGCACATTGCAATACTCACATTTGACGGGTTCAATGAACTCGACTCGCTGGTCGCCCTTGGCATTCTGAATCGCATCAAGAAGCCTGGTTGGCGCGTTACCTTGTCCTGCCCCACCCCTACGGTCACATCAATGAATGGTGTTACCTTGCACGCGCAGTCCACGCTGGCTGATGCCTGCGAAGCGGATGCGGTGCTTTTCGGCAGCGGAATGAAAACCCGCGACATTGCCAGCGACCAGAGCGTCATGGGGCAGTTGAAACTCGACCCGTCACGACAGCTTATTGGTGCGCAATGCTCTGGCACTCTGATGCTGGCCAAGCTCGGTTACTTGAAGAGGATTCCCGCTTGCACTGACTTGCTGACGAAGCCGTGGGTAGAAGAAGCTGGAGTCGATGTGCTTAACCAGCCGTTCTACGCGGATGGCAATCTGGCTACCGCAGGTGGTTGCCTGTCGTCTCAGTATTTGGCGGCTTGGGTGATTGCGCGATTTGAAGGCCTGGAAGCCGCCAAATCAGCGATGCACTACGTTGCCCCGGTTGGCGAAAAGGAACTCTACGTCGAACGTGCGCTGGCGAATATCACCCCCTATCTGCTTGTGAAGCCTTGATATTTGAAGCGGGGTAAGTGGCCGCTGCAGGTTGACTCGATCCCATCAGGACATGGTCGCAATTTGACCGTCGCTTGCGCAGCGCGTGGTGCCTGTCGGGACGGTGCTCTAAGCAGCTAGACCCTGCAACACCGGACATTCCGATGTTACGTGCCGGAACCAGGTTTCGGGTTTGGCGCAGACCCCTGCATGAATGTTGCAACACCCTCCGGAATGGAGACCCAGGGCAGCTTCGACCGGACCCAGATATGTCTGTCGATTACGAACCAATCCGTTTCATCAAAGGTTCCTGCTGCAATGCTTCTCATCCCCGGTCGGACCTCCGCGGTATGGGCCACAGTCGTTCCGCAATTCGGGCAGAAGTTCATTCTCAACCAGCGCCCGCTTTCATCAGAACGATGCTCGCACTCTGCCAATTGCCCTTGAAGGAACTCCACAGAGTGTTCGTCGAAGGAAGCAATGGCAGCGAACGCGCTTGCCAGTCTTCGCTGACAGAACTTGCAATGGCACACAGTGCTGAAGGCGGGCTTTCCATAAACGCGGTAACGAACTGCGCCGCAAGCACAGCCTCCTGCGTGACTTTCAATCATTTTTGGCTCCAGTACTTGGAAGGGTGGGTGTCAGACGGATTATCGTGGCGGCTAATGCATGGCGAGTACCTTCCGACGGCGAGCCATGCGCTAAGCTCTAGACCAGCCGGAGTAGACAATTATCCCCATGCAGTCAACCATTGCGCTCACACTAGGTGCCCCCATTTCTACCCCGCGACTTGCGCTTGAACCCATGGGTGAGCGCCATGCCGACGCCTTCTTTGCACCGCTGCAGGAAGAGCCTCTGTACCAGTGGATTTCCATGAAGAAACCGCCAAGTCTGGAATGGCTGCGTGCGCGCTGGCGGGGCATTGAGAACAGGATGGCGCCCGATGGCCAGTTTGCGTGGCCCACCGGGCGGTACGGTGCAAGTCGGACGGCGTGTACATCGGCAGAGTCGATGCCGAAGTCAGCAGCACGCTGGAGGCTGTCAACTTTGGCTACTACTTCTTTCACCAGCATTGGGGGCAGGGCTATGCAACAGAGGCGGTTGCGGGGGCTACACAACACTTGATGGCCCAGGGAGTGCACCGCTTGGTAGCCACCGTAACGAAGGGCAACACCGCGTCGGCGCGGGTGCTGCAAAAGGCCGGCTATGAGTTCAACCGGCTATTGGTGGGCAATGACATGATTCGAGGCATTGCCGTTGACGACGAAGAGTACGTAAAGTTGGCCTCATGACGAGTTGACAGGCGCTTGCCGCTTGGAGCAGGCCTATTTGGCAACGCCACTTCCGCCCTCAATCAATCGGATATTCGCCCATCTCGCCCCGACTGCCAGCTGTGGCGCGGATCAGTAGGTCTCCAGATGCAGGCGCCCTTCCCTCTTGAGCGCCAGCGCCACTTGGTCATGGCGCGCATGGGCGCGCTCTAGGCTGCCAGCCGCTCGATTCGCGGACGCTTCATCTTGCCCGCCTGGTACAAGTCGTACTGCAACTGCAAGCCTGCCCACAACTCAGGGCTGGTCCCAAAGGCTTCAGCCAGGCGATAAGCCATGTCGGCGGAAACACCTGAAGAGCCAGTGACCACGCGCGACAGAGTGACGCGGTTGACGCCCAGCTTCACCGCGGCTTCTGTCACGGTGATGTCGCCCAAATACTCCCGGAGGACTTCGCCAGGGTGCGGCGGGTTGTGCATACGAGTCATATTGAACCTCAGTGGTAGTCCCGGTAATCAACAAGCACGGCATCCTCACCCTCAAAGGCGAACACCATGCGCCAGTTTCCATTGACAGTAAGCGCCCAATGGCCTTTCAGCTCACCCTTCAAGGGGTGCAGCGCCCAAGACGGCGCCGAAAGGTCTTCGGGCTTTACCGCTTGATCCAGAGCAGCCAACTGTAGGCGCAGCTTGGAAGCGTGCGCAGCCTGTATTCCTGACTTGCTGCCCGTTTCAAAAAAGCGTTGCAAACCTTTGTGACGGAAACTCTTGATCATTTGGGCAGATTGTAGTCCGTAGCGCATCAGGCTACAAGGAGTTTGATCAGGAGTGTGATCAGGGGCGCTTTTGGGGCTATCGCGGGAACAGGCATATGTAAGATATAGTCGAAAATCCGCAGGTACAAAACAGAACAGCCAGGAGGGACAGTCAGTGACAAAGCCCCAAAGTTCGCGAGCAAGAAGGAAGAAGCGAAATACAGATGCTTCGGGGCAAGCCCTGGGATATGCACTGCAGTACACCCGCCTCACCCACATGCTGCTCGAGGCTGCACCAGAGGCGTTCTGTAGCCTCGAGTGCCTTGATGACATTGCCGAGGAATCGCCTCGTGATGGGCTGCGCTTGGTGCAGAGTAAGAGCGCCCTCACGGCGAATCCTGTTGCAGACCGGGCCAAGTCCCTCTGGAAGACCTTCTCCAATTGGTTGGACTTGCTCTCGAGCGCAGATTATCAAACTGAACACACCATCTTCGAAATTTACGTGTCGCGGCCGGTCGACGGGCCAATAGTTCGAGCGTTCCACGACGCCACGACCATCGACGCGGCTTCTGCGGCAATTGCGGCCGCGCGTCTGGCGCTTTGGGGGCCAGCCCCGGATTTCGCTTTGCGTGAGAGCTTGTCGCCGGAAATTGCCACGTACGTCAACCGCGTGCTTGCTTTAGACGAGTCCAGAGTGAGTCTGATCATTCGCAATTTCAGACTGGTATGCGGAAGCGGGAGCCCAAGTGCCGACCTGGAAGATTTGATACGTACTCATCCGGTACGACCGTCCAAGGTGCGCGACATTGCTGACTACATTTGCGGGGTCGTAAAGCGACGAGTCGACGAACTGCTTGAAAAGGCATTGCCGGCGGTTATCAGTCGAGACGAAATTCACACCATTTACAGTTCTTTTTGTCGCAAGGTGGACAGCGATACGGTTCTCACCAGCTTTGCCAAGCATCCTACACGGGATGAGGCCATGCGCAACTTGCCAGAAATGTTTGTGCGCCAGCTGGATCTGATTGGCCTCGACTTCGAAGACAAGCTTGAAGCGATAAATGATTTCCTGATGGCTTGCGCCGATCGAACTGAGTGGGCAATTAGGGGGGACGTTGACGAGTCATCGTTTGACGACCTCAACGACAAGCTGAGGCGAACATGGAAGAACAGAAGAAGCACGTTGTCGATTCTGCATCAAGCGCTGCCTCTAGATCGGCAAGGAGAATTGCTTTATAGGAACTGTTTAGAAGAGAAGGCACCTCTACAGGCAAAAGACACTCCGGCCCATTTCATACCCGGATGCCTGCATCGATTGGCTGACGACTTGTTCATAGGCTGGCATCCGAGCTACGAATCCCTGCTAAAAGTCAAGAGGGCGGCATGACGTCACTAGCCAGAGAGGTTCAAAACGTTCAGAATCCGGCGCTTGGGGCAACCCTACTCTGGCGCTTTTGCTGCGGATTTGTCGACGCCAGTCCGACCTGCGAGTCACCTCAGTTGCCCATCGTTTTTCTCGTCCTCCCAGTTGTCCTTCATCGGGACACTGCGGAATTTGTAACTAGCACACAGAAGCGATCAGGCTTGCGCGCGTTCGCAACCAAGTTCGGTGACTCAAGGGTCTCCAAGCAAGACCTTCTTCTCCAGTTGCATGATCGAACGGCGCGATGGAAGGTACTTAGCCTGCACTCACTTGAACTCGCTGTGGCCGGCCAATTGCTGAGCGTCACAGATAGTGGAACAGTACTCCCGTTGTCAAGAACGAATGCTCGTGGAATGGCAGACGACGTCAGGCAGTTGATGGTTGATGCAGAGAAGCTTGGCCATTGGTGCGGGCAGTTGACCACGCATGAAATTGCGAATACGTTGAAGGTGAGGTTCTGATGTTCTTTCAGATAAAGGAAATCGTGCTGTGGCCCCGCGGAGCGGATAAACCGCCCCGGCGGGTGAAGTTCCAACTGGGTAAGGTCAACGTCATTAGTGGAGCTTCACGGACAGGAAAGTCTGCAGTAATCCCCATCATCGACTACTGCCTTGGTTCGGGTAGCTGCTCTATCCCTGTAAACACGATCCGAAAAAACTGTGAGTGGTTCGGCGTGGTGATTGCAACATCCCAGGGTGAGAAACTTCTTGCAAGGCGAGAGCCAGGCGCGCAGCGGAGCACCGAGGACATGTTCATCATGGAAGCGACTAGCATTGCCGAGCTCCCGCTCTCGGTAACAAAGAACACATCGGCAGATGCCATTCGCCGACTCCTTGATGAGCTTGCTGGTCTCACTAACCTCGACTTCTCTGGTGGTGATGAGTCGGCGACAGGTTTCGGTGGACGACCGTCCTTTCGAGACTTGGCCGCATTTACGTTCCAGCCTCAAAACGTCGTAGCAAACCCAGATGTCCTGTTCTTCAAGACCAACACGTACGAGCATCGAGAAAAGCTCAGGAAGATTTTCCCGTATGTTTTGGGTGCGGTTACGCCCTCGCTCATGGCGATGCAATTTGAACTACGGCGAACGCAACAGGAACTTCGTCGGAAGGAGCGAGAACTAAAGCAGGCTCGCGAGGTATCGGCTCAGTGGCTTGCAGATCTCAAAGCCAAGTTTAGCGAGGCACAGGAACTTGGCCTGACAACACGTACTGACGTCGAGCCTTCTCGCGACCAGATGATTGAGCTTCTGTCGGAGATCGTATCGCGCACCGACCTCACCTTGGCCGTCACTACCAACACGATAACCGACGCCATGCAAGAGCTCGGCTCCCTTGAGGGGGAAGAACGAACCGTGTCGCGTGAGCTAACGGTCCTTCGGCACCGTCTTGAGGAAATGAACCGTATGCGACGTGGCGCTGATGCCTACCAAGGGGCACTCATCGTTCAGCGCGATCGCCTCCAGCTTTCGAAATGGATCTCGTCACATGCTGGGCATGGCTCAGACTGCCCCGTGTGTGGAAGTCATACGGAGTCCTCCCAGAGAAAGCTGACTCACCTTGCGGAGCGTTTGAAGGAGGTAGAGGTTGAGGTCGGCGTTGACACCGAGGTTCCAGCAGCTTTCGAACGCGAGCTTCAAAGAGTTACCACTGAGGTTGACGTAACGTCAGAACGACTTAAGTCTGTTCAAATTAGAAGACGAGCACTCTCAAGCCGGTCCGATGAGGCGCGCTCACGGCAATATTCTGCTAAGAAGGCCGAGCGATTTGTGGGGAACCTTGAGGCGGCTCTTGATCTCCACCGTCGCCTCGGCAGTGATGCAGAACTGGTCGAAGAGGTTAGCCGTCTGACAGAGCTGGAGCTGGATCTACGCGCGAAGCTTCGAGGGCAGGACATTGACGCACGGAAGCGACGGGCTTTGCAAAACGTGAACACGAACGCTGCCCGTTTACTGCCACTACTTGACGCTGAAAGACCGGAGGACCCTGTGTCCCTGGAAGTGGATGACTTGACCGTAAAGGTCATTGGATTGGATCGTGCTGACTACTTGTCCGAAATTGGCAGTGGGTCAAATTGGTTGTCATATCATCTTGCTGTCCTGCTTGGGCTTCACCAGTTCTTTTTATCGCAGACGAAGAGCCCGATTCCCGCTTTTCTCGTGCTTGATCAGCCGAGTCAGGTTTACTTCCCAACAAAGGTTGTGGACAGGGATGGTGACCAAGTTGACGACGATCCGCAGCTAACACGGGACGAAGACGTCGAGGCGGTTCGAAAGGCATTCCAGGTGCTAGGGCAAGTCGTGAATGCAGCGCAAGGCAAGCTGCAAGTCCTCGTTCTGGATCATGCCTCGAAAGAGGTTTGGGGCGACGTCGAAGGCGTGGTGGGTGTCGAAGACTGGCGCGGTGGCACTAAGCTTGTCCCAATGGAGTGGATGCAATAGCGCTCTGGATGAGCTTCCTGATGGCCGGGTTATAGTAATCCCCACGTGAACACCTAGCTTCGGGACAGTGGTCTGAAGTCCAAGTAAATCGGGATTACTAGCTGCTGATAATGTAAAGGTCCGCTATCCGGGGTCGAGTCGAGAAACGCTACGACTCCAATCGGCTACTCGCAATCGCCCCTGCCCAGCGAATGACTGGTTTGGTGTGTGGGTTCACCTGATGGGGGCGTTTTCACCCTGTCATTCAGTAGCGGTAGCGCCAACGGCTCAGCTCAGTAGGTCTCCAGATGCAAACGCCCTTCCCTCTTGAGCGCGGCACCTACATCGTCCCAGGAAAGCCCGGCCTCCTGCGCCACGTCGCGCAGCGCCATCAGCACGCCCTGTTCCATGCTCTTGAGGCCGCAGACATAGAAGTAGCTGTTGCTGTCGCTCAGCAAGTTCGCCAGATCAGCGGCGCGTTCGCGCATCGCATCCTGCACATAGCGCTTGGGCTGCTCCGGTGTGCGCGAGAAGGCAAAGTTGATGTCTATGAAATCTTTCGGTAGGTTTTGCAGCGGGCCGAAGTAAGGCAGTTCTTCCTGGCTGCGGGCGCCGAAGAACAGCATCAATTTGCCGCCCTTGAATTTACCCGTCTGACGCAATCTGCGCCGCCACTCGGTCATGGCGCGCATGGGCGCGCTGCCGGTGCCGGTGCAGATCATCACGATGTGGGAGCCGGGGTGGTTGGGCATCAGAAAGCTGCTGCCGAACGGGCCTATCACCTGCACCTTGTCGCCCACCTGCAAGTCGCACAGGTAGTTGGAACAGACGCCGCGCACCGGCTGACCTTGATGGTCCGCCAGCACGCGCTTGACCGTCAGCGCCAGGTTGTTGTAGCCGGGCCGCTCGCCGTTGCGCGCACTGGCGATGGAGTACTGGCGTGCATGGTGCGACCGGCCGCTGGCGTCGCTGCCGGGGGGGATGATGCCGATCGACTGGCCCTCCAGCACCGGGAACGGCAGCGCGGCGAAGTCCAGCACGATATGGTGCGTGTCGTAGTCACGACCGACCTGGGTGGCGCGCACATTGCCCGCAACCGTCGCAGTGATAGCTTTTTCAGGCGCCTTGGGGCCATACAGATTGGTGTAGGCATGGGCCGCCGACCAGGGCGGCAGCGTCGCGCCGTAATGTGCGCCATCGAAGTCGGCGGCGTCAATGCTGGCAACGGCAACCGAGGGCGGCGCGACCGGCGCCAGTGCAGCCGGTACTGCTGCAACCGGGCCCGACACAGCAAGCTCCGGCGCCGTCAATTCCGCCGGCAACACGTCCCAACCGAGTTGCGCTTCCACGCTGTAGGCCTGAGCCCGCGACAGCGTGCGCCAGTTGTCGATGGCGCCGGTCGGACAGGGCGGGATGCAGGCCATGCAGGAGTCGCATTTGCTGACATCGACCACATAGTTGCGCGAGTCGTGCGTGATCGCGGCCACCGGGCAGGTGGCCTCGCAGGTATTGCAGCGAATGCAAATCTCCGGGTCGATCAAATGCTGCCGGATGGCGGCGCTTTCACTCATGGCGTTGGCGATCAGTTGAAGCGCACGTACTCGAAGTCGGCCGGCTGGCGGTTGATGCCCATCAGGGGCGGCGCAATCCAGTTGGCAAATTTGCCGGGCTCGACGACGCGCCCCATCAGGCTGCCGACAAAGGCGCGGTCGCTGGCGCTGGGCAGCCAGTGGTCGACCTGGCTGTTCCACTCGGCCTCGGACAGGACGCGGCCGTCCGGCGACACCTTGACGTTGGCCAGGGCGCCGATGTTGCGGTGGAACGCCTTGTGCGGCACTTTCAGCCGGAACGGGATGCCGGCTTTTTCGATCACCTTGTTCCAGCGCTCGACGCCGCCGACCGAGTCCTTGATGTAATCGTCACGCAGCACTTCATTCAACGCATTGAGCATGGCCACTTCTTTCTCGACCAGCGCGCCGCCCTGCATCGCCAGCACCTTGTAAGTGCCGCCCTTGAGGATGTGGTCGTCCAGCCGCTTGCCTTCCTCGAAGCGGCCTTTCAAGCCGCTGCTGTAGAAGGTGGCGGCGTTGCTCGATTCGTCGGAGCCGAACAGGTCAATGGTCACGCTGAAATGGAAATTCAGGTAGCGCTGGATGGTCGGCAGGTCGATCACGCCGGCCGCGCGCAGCTTGCCCACGTCGTCGGTCTTCATCTCGTTCATGGCCTGGCACGTGCGCTGGATGATGCGCGAAATACCGCTCTCGCCGACGAACATGTGGTGCGCCTCTTCCGTCAGCATGAACTTGGTGGTGCGCGCCAGCGGGTCGAAGCTGCTCTCGGCCAGGGCGCACAGTTGGAACTTGCCGTCGCGGTCGGTGAAGTAAGTGAACATGAAGAAGCTCAACCAGTCGGGTGTTTCTTCGTTGAAGGCTTGCAGAATGCGCGGGTTGTCCTGCTGGCCGCTGCGGCGTTGCAGCAAGGCCTCGCCTTCTTCCCGGCCGTCGCGGCCAAAGTACTTGTGCAGCAGGTAGACCATGGCCCACAGATGGCGCCCCTCTTCCACGTTGACCTGAAACAGGTTGCGCAAGTCGTACTGGCTGGGCGCCGTCAGGCCAAGATGGCGTTGCTGTTCGACCGAAGCCGGCTCGGTATCGCCTTGCGTGACGATGATGCGGCGCAGGTTGGCGCGGTGCTCGCCGGGCACGTCCTGCCAGGCCGCTTCGCCTTTATGGTCGCCAAAGTGAATCTTGCGATCCTGCTCGGCCGGATTCAGGAAGATGCCCCAGCGGTAGTCCGGCATCTTGACATGGCCGAACTGGGCCCAGCCCTGCGGGTCGACACTGACGGCGGTGCGCAGGTAGACCTCGAAGTTCTGCGAATCGTCGGGCCCCATGTCGCTCCACCAGCGCAGGTAATTGGGCTGCCACTGCTCCAGGGCTCGCTGCAAGGTGCGGTCTTCGCTGAGGTTGACGTTATTGGGAATCTTGTCGCTGTAGTTGATGGTGGACATGCTTGTCTCCTTGGTAAATTTCACACTCTGTTCCAGTCGAATGCCGCTTTTTCGCCTTTGCCATAGACCTTGAGCGCGCCTTTTTCACCGACCGCGTTGGGGCGCTGGAAGATCCAGTTCTGCCAGGCCGTCAAGCGCCCGAAGATGCGGGTGAACATGTTCTCCGGGCCATTGAAGCGCAGATTGGCCTCCAGGCCGGTCAGCGCATCGGGCGACATGCTGACACGCTCTTCGATGGCAATGCGCAGTTCGTCGGCCCAGTCGATGTCGTCGGGGCTGGAAGTCACCAGGCCCAGTTGGAGGGCAGCGTCGGCCGTCAGCGCCTGCCCGATGCTGGCACGCACCGCGTCCAGCGCTGGCTGCTCGTCATAGAAGCGCCGCTGCAAACGGCTCTGGCCGGTGACCATGGGGTAGAGCCCGAAATTGGCTTCGGTCAGCGCGATGCGAGGGGCTTGCGCCGGGTCGTCGGGCAAGGCCAGCTGGTAGCTGCGGTCGCAGGCCAGGGCCAGCTCCAGCAAGGTGCCAACAAAACAGGAACCCGGTTCAATCAGCGCAAACAGGCTGCGCGAAGAGACATCCAGCCGGCTCAGCGTGCGCCGCAGCAAGCCCAGGGTTTCGCGCACCAGCCAGTGGCTGCGGTGCGCCAGCAAGGTGGCGTCCAGCGCCAGCACGGCGTCAACGTCGCCCTCGGTCTTGAGCAGCCAGATGCCGATCTCAAGTTCGTTGGTACGCATTGACAGAATGGCGTCTTCGAGCTCGCGCGCCAGCGCCAGCGGGTACCAGTTGGCGCCGGCGGCCTCGATGGCGGCAATGCTGGTCGGCTGCGCGCCCATCGGTCCTTTGACGCTGAAAGTGGCGCTGCGTTTGGAGCGGTCGACCTCGACCGTCAGATGCGGGTAGCGCAAGGCATCGGCCTCGAAGCCGCGCTGCAAAGGTGTCAGGGCCACGCCCTTGGCGTCGCTGGGGCGATCACTTTTGGCGGCCAGTTCCAGGGCTCGCTGGCGCACCTGCTGGGCAAAGACGGCCGGTTTGGCGATGGCATCCACCAGCCGCCAGGCCAGTGCCTTTTCACCGCGCACGCCCTCGGCACTGGTGCAGAACAGATCCGCCAGGTCGTGGCGCACATGGCGCTTGTCGGTGACCCGGGTCAGGCCGCCGGTGCCGGGCAACACACCCAGCAAGGGTACTTCGGGCAGGCTCACCGCGCTGGAGCGGTCGTCCACCAGAATGATTTCGTCACAGGCCAGCGCCAGCTCGTAACCGCCACCGGCGCAGGCACCGTTGACGGCGGCCAGGAACTTCAGGCCGCTGTGGCTGGAGGAGTCTTCCAGGCCGTTGCGCGTCTCGTTGGTGAACTTGCAGAAGTTCACTTTCCAGGAATGGCTGCTGACGCCCAGCATGAAAATATTGGCGCCGGAGCAGAACACTTTCTCCCGGGCGCTGGTCAGCACCACGGTGCGCACCTCGGGGTGCTCGAAACGGATGCGGCCGATGGCGTCGTTGAGTTCAATGTCAACGCCCAGGTCGTAGCTGTTGAGCTTGAGCTTGTAGCCGGGACGCAGGCCGGCGTTTTCGTCAAACTCCGCCCGCAGCGTGGCGACCGGGCCATCAAACTCAAGTTTCCAGTGCTTGTACTGCGAAGGGTCGGTCTGGTAATCGACTGGGCTGGGTAGGCTCACGGCTTGTTCTCCTCAAAATTCACGCATAAAAGTGCATTTACCGTTCAAGTATATGCATAATAGTGCACATCATACAAAGAAAAACATTTCCATGCAGGGCAGGGGGAAATTCAGAACTTGTCGGGCAACTGAAGCAACTGCCGGACCATTTTGCGCAAGGCCTGGAAAGTGGGTTCCAGCGGCTGGGCGCTGGTGTCGAGTCTGAGTTGCGCCTTGGAGTAAAACGCAGCGCGGCCGGCCAGAATGCGCTTGAGATCCGCCATCGCCTCTTCGCTGGCCGCCATGGGGCGCAGATCGCCTTGCGCCAGCACGCGCTTCATGTGGTCCTCGGGGTCGGCTTGCAGCCAGACCGTGGAGCAGTGCGCCAGCAACTGGTTGAAGGTGCCGGCGTCCGACACCAGCCCGCCGGGGATGGCGACCACCGCCTCCGGGTAGATCTGGATCGCCTCTTCCAGCGCCCGGCGCTCGTAGCGCCGGTACGCGTTGATGCCGTACAGCGCCTGGATCTCAGAGACGCTGCAGCCGGCAAATTTTTCAATCTCGCGGCTCAGTTCGACAAACGGAAAACCCAGATCGTCGGCCAGCAGTTGGCCCAAGGTGGACTTGCCGGCGCCGCGCAAGCCGATCAAGGCGATGCGGCTGCTGGTGCCGGCATTGCCACCGCCGGTGCCCAGCAGTTCGCCGATCATGACGCGCACGCGCTGTAGCGTGGCTTCGTCGCGCTGCTCCAGCAACTCGCGGATCAGCAGCCATTCGGTCGACGAACTGGTCACGTCGCTGACCAGTTCCCCCAGCGCGCACTGCAAGGCGCCAGCCACTTGCAACAGCACCAAAATGGAGGCGTTGCCGACCCCGTACTCCAGGTTCGCCAGGTGCCGCTCGGAGACGCCGGCGGCCAGCGCCAGCGCCTTGCGCGTCATGCCGCGGCGCGCGCGCAGCGCCCGCACGCGCTCGCCCAGCGCCGCCAGGAAGGGGTTCTTACCGGCCAGCGCCACGGCCCCGGGCTGGCCCGAAGCAGTGTCAGGGTTAGTCAGAGGGTGCAAACCTGATAATGGCAATATAGTGCTTGACATAAGGCGAAACGGTACTTACGGTGCACACCTGCACAATAATTCATATCCGCCTATTGTGCAACGAAAGAAGACTTTGAGCAGCGGTGCAAATTTGACGTCAGCAGAAGCCACCGGGCAAGAGATTGAATTTGCCGACATCCGCTGGCGTGAGCGCAATGTGCGCATCGAATACCAGTGGCTGGCGCCGCAAAGAGTGAGTGCCCCCCTGCTGGTGTTCCTGCATGAGGGCCTGGGCTCGCTGGCCATGTGGCGGGATTTTCCGCGCCAGTTGTGCGATGCACTGGCTTGCCGCGGCCTGGTCTACTCCAGGCCCGGCTATGGTCGCTCGACACCGCGCGCAGCCGACGAGGTCTGGCAGCCCGACTTCATGCACCGCCAGGCTTACGAGGTGCTGCCCACCTTGTTCCAGGCACTGGGCATCAACACGCAAATGGAGCCGCCCTGGCTGCTGGGCCACAGCGACGGCGGCTCGATCGCCCTGCTGTACGCAGCCCGCTTCCCGCGGCAGGCGGCCGGCTGCGTGCTGCTGGCGCCGCACATCCTGGTGGAAGACGTGTCGGTGGCCAGCATCGCCCTGGCGCGCACCGCCTATCTGGAAACGGACCTGCGCTCGCGTCTGGCGAAATACCATGACGATCCCGATTCGGCCTTCTGGGGCTGGAATCGGATCTGGCTGGCACCCGAGTTTCGGGATTGGACGATAGAGAACCAGATCGGTGCCATCGGCTGCCCGCTGCTGGCGGTGCAGGGGCTGGACGACGAATACGGCACCTTGCGACAGATCCATCGCATTGCCGAGCGTGTGCCGCAAACCCAATTATTGGAGTTATCGGCCTGCGGGCACTCGCCGCACCGCGATCAAAGCGTTAGACTGATCGCCGCCGTTACAGAATTCTTTCACTACCATAAACGAGGAGACAAACCGTGAAGAAACTAGTCCGCATTTCCCTGATCGCTGCCTGTGCCATCGCCGCGCCGCTGAGCATGGCCCAGACCTCGGCAAAACTCAAGGTCGGCTTGATGCTGCCTTACACCGGCACCTATGCCTCGCTGGGCAATGCCATCGAAAATGGCTTCCGGCTTTACCTTGCCGAAAAAGGCGGCAAGCTCAGCGGTCGGGAAATCGAGTTCATCAAGGTCGATGACGAGTCCGATCCGTCGAAGGCCACCGACAACGTCAACAAGCTGATCAAGCGCGACAACGTCGACGTGCTGGTGGGGACTGTTCACTCCGGCGTCGCCATGGCCATGGCCAAGGTCGCCAAGGACACCGGCACCATCCTGATCGTGCCCAATGCCGGCGCCGACGTGGTGACCGGTGCCATGTGCGCGCCCAACATCTTCCGCAGTTCCTTCACCAACTGGCAACCGGGCTACGCCATGGGCGAGGTGGTGGCCAAGAAGGGACACAAAAAGGTAGTGACCATCACCTGGAAATATGCCGCCGGCGATGAGTCGGTGAATGGTTTCAAGGAGTCGTTCGAGAAGGCCGGCGGCAAAGTGGTCAAGGAGTTGACCCTGCCCTTCCCGAACGTCGAATTCCAGGCCTTGCTGACCGAGATTGCAGCCACCAAACCGGATGCCGTCTACACCTTCTTCTCTGGCGGCGGCGCCGTCAAGTTCGTGAAGGACTATGCGGCTGCCGGCCTGAAGAAAAGCATTCCCCTGTACGGCCCGGGCTTCCTGACCGATGGCACGCTGGAAGCCCAGGGTGCGGCGGCGGAAGGCTTGCTGACCACCCTGCACTATGCCGACAGTCTGGGCACGGCGCGCGACAACGCGTTCCGCCTGGCCTATGCCAAGACCTACAAGCTGCAGCCTGATGTGTTTGCGGTGCAGGGCTACGACGCGGCGCAGATGCTGGGCATCGGCCTGGCCGCCGTCAAGGGCGATATCAGCAAGCGGGCGGGCTTTGTCAGCGCCATCGAAAAAGCCAAGATCGACAGCCCGCGCGGCGCCTTCACGCTGTCCAAGTCGCACAACCCGGTGCAGGACATTTACCTGCGCCAGGTGGTGGGCAACGAGAACCGCTTTGTCAGTGTGATCAGCAAGGCACTGGCCGACCCGGCGCGCGGCTGCAAGATGTAAGGTAGGTACAACCAGTGCCACACCACCACTGGATTGCGGGTCAAGCCCGCAATGACAGCCGGGCCCGCAATGACAAAGTGCTTGTCATCCCGGACTCGATCCGGGATCCAGTGCTACGCCACTGCAATGACAGCCAGGGCGGGGCCGGTTCATGGAAAGTTCGGCGCGCCAATCCACTGCGTATATGGACCTGCTGTTCTTCCTGATCCAGTGCCTGAACGCCTTGCAGTACGGCCTCTTGCTGTTTCTGGTGGCCTCCGGGCTGACCCTGATCTTCGGCATCATGGGCGTCATCAACCTGGCACACGGCAGCTTCTACATGATCGGTGCCTACATGGCCTATGCGCTGGCACCGATCGTCGGCGGCACCTTGGGCGGCGGCTTTTTCGCCACCTTGCTGGTCGGGCTGGTGCTGGCCGTGCTGCTGGGTTACGTGCTGGAATGGGTGTTCTTCAGCTTCCTGTACCAGCGCGAGCATCTGCAGCAGGTGTTGATGACCTATGGCCTGATCCTGGTGTTCGAGGAGTTGCGCAGTTTGCTGGTCGGCGACGACGTGCACGGCGTGGCGCCGCCCGACATTCTGGCCGGCACGCTGCCGCTGGGCGAGATGATGACTTACCCGGTCTACCGGCTGTTCATCTCGGCGGTCTGCCTGCTGCTGGCGCTGGCCATGTACCTGGTGTTCACGCGCACCCGGCTCGGCATGATGATACGGGCCGGCAGCACCAATCGCGAGATGGTCCAGTCGCTGGGCATCGATATCAAATTCCTGTACCGGGTGGTGTTCGCGGCCGGCGTTGCCGTGGCGGTGTTCGCCGGCATGGTGGCGGCACCGGTGTCGTCGGTCTATCCGGGCATGGGCAACACCGTTCTGATCATCTGCTTTGTGGTGGTGGTGATCGGCGGCATTGGCTCGATCCGCGGCGCTCTGCTGGCGTCCCTGCTGATCGGCGTCGTCGACACTTTCGGCAAAGTGCTGCTGCCACAGGCCTCCGGCGTGCTGATCTACGTGCTGATGGCGCTGATTCTGCTGTGGCGGCCGGATGGCCTCTTCAAGGCCGGCTAAGCAGCGGATCAAGCCCATGAAGCAAGCCAAGATCATCTTCGTCCTGCTGGCTTTTGCGCTGTTGGCGCTGTTTCCGCTGATCGCCGGCAAATACGGCATCGACCTGGTCACCAAGATCATGATCTTCGCCGTCTTTGCGCTCAGTCTCGAATTGCTGGTGGGCGGCACCGGCTTGGTGTGCTTCGGCCAGGCCGCGTTCCTGGGCCTGGGCGCCTATGCGGCGGTGCGCCTGTCGCCGCAGGACGCCTCGCCTTCCGTGCTGTGGCTGCTGCCGGCCTGCGTGCTGGCGGCGGCCCTCTACGCGCTGCTGGTGGGCGCCCTGTCGCTGCGCACCAAAGGCGTCTACTTCATCATGGTGACGCTGGCCTTTTCCCAGATGGCCTATTACGTGGCGCACGACACGCCGCTGGGCGGCGGCACCGACGGCATTTACATGACCACCAAACCGGTGCTGGGCAGCTTGCTGGACCTGGACCGGCCGCTGACGCTGTACCTGTTCACACTGGCCTGCCTGGGCCTCGTGTTCGCCTTCCTGACGCTGCTGCTGCGCTCGCGCTTTGGCCGCGCGCTGGCCGGCATCCGGGTCAACGAGCAGCGCATGCGGGCCACCGGTTTCTCGACCTACTGGTACAAGCTGGCGGCCTTTGTCATCTCCGGCGGCATCGCCGGGCTGGCCGGCTTCCTGTTTGCCGTGAAGGACGGTTTTGTGAACCCGGAGCTGATCAGCTGGCACGTCTCCGGCAACGTGCTGATCATGATCATTCTGGGTGGTATCGGGCAGTTGCGCGGGGCCGTGCTGGGCGCTTTCGCGTTTGCCATGCTACAGGAGTTGTTCAAATCGGAAGTCATCTTTGGCGACTTCGCCAAGCATTGGCAACTGGGCCTGGGCCTGACCATCATCGCCAGCGTGGCGCTGCTGCCGCGCGGGCTGGTGGGCCTGCCGCAACAACTGGCCGAGCGGCTGCGGGCGCGCGCCAAGCCTGACTCTGCGACGGACAGCGGGGAGCCTGACGATGAGTGAGGCCAAGGTGCTGTTGCGCGCCAAAGAGATCACGCGCGTCTGGGGTGGCCTGATCGCGCTGAACCGGGTTTCGTTGCAGTTGGAGCGCCAGAGCGTGCACGCGGTGATCGGGCCCAACGGCGCCGGCAAGTCGACCCTGATCAACATCCTGTCGGGCGAGCTGGCACCCAGCAGCGGGCAGATCGAACTGCTGGGCCGGGACGTGACGGCCTGGTCGCAGCCCCGGCGCGCCCGCTTTGGCCTGGGTCGCAGCTACCAGCGCAACACCATCTACCCCAGCTTCAGCGTGCTGGAGAACTGCCGGCTGGCGGCGCAGATGCGCCAGCCCAAGCCGTGGGCCTTCTGGCAGGATGCCCAGCGCTGCCAAGTCAGCACCCGGGTGGCGCTGGAAGTAGCGCAACGCGCCGGTCTGGCCGAAGTGCTGGAACGCACCGCCGGGCTGCTGTCGCACGGCCAGAAGCGCCAACTGGAGGTCGCGATGTGCCTGGCCAGCGGCCCCGAGGTGCTGCTGCTCGACGAGCCCCTGGCCGGCATGGGCGCGGAGGAAACCGAACGCATGCTGAGCCTGCTGGCGGAGCTGAAAAAAGACCATGCCATCCTGCTGGTGGAACACGACATGGACGCTGTCTTTCGCATCGCCGACCGCATCACGGTGATGGTCAACGGCGCCGTCATCGCCTCCGGCTCGCCGGCTTTCGTGCGCAACAGTCCGGAAGTACGGCTGGCCTACCTGGGGGAGCTATCGGATGCGCAATGATCTGATCGTCGACGCTCACGGCGTTCACGCCTGGTACGGCTCCAGCCATGTGCTGCTGGGGGTCGACCTGCAAATTGCGCGCGGCCAGACGTTTGGCTTGCTGGGCCGCAACGGCATGGGCAAGAGCACGCTGATCCGCACCCTGCTGGGTCATGTGGCGCAGCGCGACGGCCAGATCCATCTGTTCGGGCAGGACGCCTCGCACTTGCAGCCGCACCAGGTGGCCCGCCTGGGGGTCGCTTACGTGCCCGAGGGGCGTGGCGTGTTTCCCAATCTCTCGGTGCGCGAAAACCTGGTGATGGCGGCACGGCGCGGCCGCGACGGGCGCATGGACTGGCCTTATGAGCGCGTGCTGGAGACTTTTCCCAGGCTGGGCGAGCGGGTGGCCCAATTGGGCGGGCAACTGTCCGGCGGCGAGCAGCAAATGCTGTCGATTGGCCGGGCCTTGATGACGCACCCGGAACTGATCGTGCTGGACGAGGCGACCGAAGGGCTGGCGCCGCTGATCGTGGCCGACATCTGGCGCGTCATCGGCGAGATTCGCGCCAGTGGCATCGCCACCTTGATCGTCGACCGCGACTACCGCAAGGTACTGGCGCGCTCCGACCAGGCCCTGGTGCTGCAGAAAGGCCGCGTGGTGCTGCACGGGGCGTCCGGCGAACTGGCCGGCAACCCGGCCTTGTCGGCTTACCTGGGGGTTTGACGGGCCAGCACGCAACTTTGGTTGTGTGGGCTTCACAAAGCTGGATAATCTGCACTTAAAAGTTCGGGTATCCGGATTTGATACTCCACCTTGTGACCCGCAAAGGGATGCCAGCAATGAAACCCTCCGAAGCTCTATCCGCCCACCGGGGCAGCATCCGCCGTATCGTCGAATCGCACCGGGCGTGCAACCCTCGGGTGTTCGGGTCCGTGGTTCACGGTGACGACACCGAAGACAGCGACCTCGACATTTTGATCGACCCTACGCCGGAGACCACACTCTTCGACATTGGGGCGATTCGCCATGAGTTGCTTCAACTCCTTGGCTTGCCGGTTGATGTGTTGACACCGAAAGCATTACCAGACAGATTTCGCGCCACGGTTCTGGCGGAAGCGATGCCCATATGAGCCGCGACAAGCAAAGGTTGTCCGATTACCTATGCCACATTGCGCAAGCCATTGAACGTATCGAGCGGTACACCGAAGACCTTGACGAGTTGGCGTTCTTGCAGAACGAAATGGCTCAGGACGCGGTGATTCGGAACTTTGAAATCATCGGCGAGGCCAGTCACAACATCGTGTCTCATTACCCCGAGTTCGCAGCGACCCATCCTGAATTACCCCTGGCGTTCGCCTATCAGATGCGCAACGCGGTAGCACATGGGTATTTCAAGGTGGACTTGGAAATCGTCTGGAAGACCGTTCAGAACGAACTCGCCGGACTGCACACGCAGGTGAAGCAAGTGCTTGGAGACTTGCCTCACAAGGACACCCCCCGTTTTTGACACCCCGCGACTGCCGCCGGCCACCGCGCCAGCCGCCTTGGTCGCTTGCAGCCGTCACGGCGTTGAAACGGGTACTCCGGCTTCCGTCAATGACTGAGAATCTTCGACAGAAACAACTGCGCGCGATCGGAACGCGGGCTGCCAAAGAACTCCTCCTTGGTCGCATCCTCGACGATCTCGCCCTGGTCCATGAAGATCACGCGATTGGCCACTTTTTTTGCGAAACCCATCTCGTGCGAGACCACCATCATGGTCATGCCTTCATGGGCCAGCTCGACCATCACGTCCAACACCTCATTGATCATTTCCGGGTCCAGCGCCGACGTCGGCTCGTCAAACAACATGGCGATCGGGTCCATGGAGAGGGCGCGCGCGATCGCCACACGCTGCTGCTGGCCGCCCGAGAGTTGGCCCGGAAATTTGTCCTTGTGTGCCAATAGGCCGACGCGGTCGAGCAGCTTGAGGCCGCGCTGCACCGCCTCGTCCTGGGGACGCTTGAGCACCATGACCTGCGCCAGCGCCAGGTTGTTGGTGATCGACAAATGCGGGAACAACTCGAAACTCTGGAACACCATGCCGATGCGCGCGCGCAGCTTGGGCAGGTCGGTTCCGCGGCCACCCACGTCGATGCCGTCAACCGTGATCTTGCCCTGCTGGAACGGCTCCAGTGCGTTGACGGTCTTGATCAGCGTCGACTTGCCGGAGCCCGAGGGGCCGCAAATCACCACCACCTCGCCCTTGTCGACCTGGGTACTGCAGTTCTTCAGCACCTGGAAGCTGCCGTACCACTTGCTGACGTTGCTGAGTTCTATCATGGCCATGGGGAAAACTTTCTTTTTTCTTAGCGTGCGATGGCGATACGGGTCTGCAAGCGCTTGACCCAGAAGGACAGGAACAGGCAGAGGGCAAAGTACACCACGGCCACAAAGAGATACATCTCGACCAGGCGGCCGTCGCGCTGGGCGACCTTGCTGGCCATGGTGACAAAGTCCGGCAGCGAGATGATGTAGACCAGCGAGACGTCCTGGAACAGGATGATGGTCTGCGTCAGCAGGACGGGCGTCATGTTGCGAAAGGCCTGCGGTAGCACCACCTGGCGCATGACTTGCCAGTAAGTCAAGCCCAAGGCATAGCCCGCATTGGCCTGTCCGCTGGCGATGCTCTGGATGCCGGCGCGCATGATCTCGCAGTAGTAGCAGGCCTCGAACAGGATGAAGGTCACCAGGGCCGACGTGAAAGCACCGACCTTGATCGGCGTTGGCGAGCCTATGATCCAGGCGCCGATGTAAGGCACCAGGAAATAGAACCAGAAAATGACCAGCACCAGCGGGATAGCGCGCAGTCCGTTGACGTAGACTGCCGCCATCCAGGCCATGGGCTTGACCGAAGACAGCCGCATCATGGCCAGCAGCGTGCCCAGCACAATGCCGCCGGCCATGGCCATCACGGTAACCTCCAGCGTGAAGGCCAGGCCCTGAAAAATCAGCACCTGCCAGGTGCGCGCGATGACGTCGAAGTCGAAGTTCTGGAACATGGCTTAGCTCGATCTTCCGCCGATATAGCCGGGCACCGCGACCCAGCGCTCAAGACCGCGCATCGCCAACACGACGATGCCGTTGACGACCAGGTAAATCAGGGTGGCGGCGCTAAAGGCTTCGAAGATCTGGAAGCTGAACTCCTGCATCGAGCGCGTGCTGGCAGTCAGCTCCATCAGGCCTATGGTCAAAGCCACCGCCGTGTTCTTGAGGATGTTGAGAAATTCGCTGGTCAGGGGCGGCAGCACGATGCGCACGGCCATCGGCAGCAGCACATGGCGGTACGTCTGTGGCAGCGTCATGCCGAGTGCGGTGCTGGCGGCCATCTGCCCGCGCGGCAGCGACCCGATGCCGGCGCGCACCAGTTCGGCGACACGCGCCGACGTGAAAAAGGCCAAGGCCACGACCGCCGTCCAGAAGCTTGAGTTGGGCAATTGCTTGAGCCAACTGCCCAGGGACGTTGGCAACAGTTCCGGCACCACAAAAAACCACAGGAACATCTGCACCAGCAAAGGGATGTTGCGGAACAGTTCGACATAGGCATTGCCCAAGCGCACCGCCCAGACCAAGGGCGTGGTGCGCACGGTGCCGATGACCAGCCCCAGGGCGAGTGCAATCACCCAGGCCGTGAAGCCGGTGGCCAGCGTCCAGCGCAGGCCATTGAACAAGGTCTGCAAATAGGTGCCGCTGGCATCCGGCGACAGTTCCCAGAAGATGCCCCAGTTCCAGTGGTAGTTCATGCGTGCTTCGCGCCCTGCGCCTGCCTTACTTGTAAGCCGCCGGATCGGGTGAGTCGATCGGGTTGACCGTCAGGTTCTTGAACACGGGGTTCATCGGCATGTTCAGGTTGATGCCCTTGGGGGGGATCGGGCTGGTAAACCACTTGGCGTAGATCTTGTTGATCTCGCCGCTCTTGTAGATGTTGACCATGGCCGCGTCAACCACCTTCTTGAAGGCCGGATCGTCCTTGCGCAGCATGATGCCGTAGGGCTCGGGCAGTGACATTGCCTCCGCCGAGATCTGCCATTGGCCTGGGTTGGCGCTGCTGGCCGCCAGACTGGCCAGCAGGATGTCGTCCATCACGAAAGCCACGGCACGGCCGGTCTCGACCATCAGGAAAGCCTCGGCATGGTCCTTGGCGGCCAGGATGTTGATGCCCAGGTTTTTCGCCCCGTTGAGTTCGGTGAGCTGCTTGATGTTGGTGGTGCCCGAGGTGGAGACCACTGTCTTGCCCTTCAGATCGGCCAGGGCGTTGAGCTTGTCGGCCTTCTTGGCGATGAAGCGGTTGGCGGTAAGAAAGTGGGTGATGGTGTAGCTGACCTGTTTCTGGCGCTCGGCGTTGTTGGTGGTGGAGCCGCATTCGAGGTCGATCGTGCCGTTGGCCAGCAGCGGAATCCGGGTGGCGGATGTCACCGGCTGATAGACGACCTTCAGGTTGGGCAGCTTCAGTTCGACTTTGACGGCATCGACGATACGGGCGCACAAGTCCATGGCATAGCCGATCGGTTGCTGCTTGTCATCGAGGTACGAGAACGGAATCGAGGCGTCCCGATTGCCCACCGTGATGGTGCCAGCGGCGCGCACTTTTTCCAGGGTGCCTTGCGCCAGTGCGCCGCAGGCGATGCCGGCCAGCAACAATGTGCCTATAAGTTTTCGCGTGAGTTTCATACGATCTCCTTCTTGGTTAAACGATGTGCCGATCTGTTTTGCCCAGACCCAGCGCGCGATGCAAACAGGTGCAATGTTACTGCGGGAAAGGGCAGGCGCTCAGCGAAGGTTGCCGGTATGACCCAATGAATAGCGGCCCGGCTGCGGCCAGACCGTCAAACCGTGCGGTTCCTGCCCGACTTTGATTTGCGCCACTTTTCCGCTGCCGGTATCGAAACGATAAACCACATCGTCGAAGCGGCCGGCCAGCCACAGTGTCTTGCCGTCGGCGCTGACATTGCCCATGTCGGGGCTGCCGCCGCCCGGGACCAGCCACTGGGCCAGCACTTTGTTGCTCGCAAAGTCGATCACCGTGACGCCGCCGGCGCCGTGTCTGGCGCCATGAATACGGTGCGTGCCCCGGTTCGCGACGTAAAGCAGCTTGCCGTCCCGACTGGGATAGAGACCGTGCGCGCCAACGCCGGTGGCAATGAAGTCGACTTCCTTCAGGGCCTCGCCATCCACCACGTGGACGCCATCGGCCTCCATGTCGGCAACATAGAAACGTTTTCCATCCGGCGCGATGCGAATGTCCTGCGGCATTCCCTTGGAAGCAGTGCAAATTTCGCTCAGGCTGGGATCGAACGGCTGATTGGCCGATTCCTTGAACCGGGTGCGTGGCATGGCCAGCTTCAGCTCACCCACAACACGCCGATTGACGAGGTCAATCTTGGTCACGCTACCGTTGAATTCGCAGGTGAAAAGTGCGTACCTGCCATCGATTGAAAAATCGGCGTGGTTGATGCCGCCGCAGTTGGGTGTAGCAATGGAGTACTGCAGCTTCATGCTTTGCGGATCCCGGAAATCGAGCCGCTTGCGTGCTTCCGCCACGACGATGGCCGATTGGCCATCCGGTGTGAAATACATGTTGTAGGGGTCGTCGACGGGGATCGATCTGCCAGCCTTGCCGGTCAGCGGGTCTATCGGTGTCAGGCTGCCGATCAGGCGACGCTCGGCGTTGTTGGCAACCCACAAGGTTTTCAGATCCCAGGATGGAACGATGTGCTGGGGCGCGACCCCGACCTTGAAACGGTCCAGCACCTTGGACGTCGCCGGGTCTATGACATAGACATCGTTGGACCGCAGATTCGGAACATAGACCCGTTCAAGGTGGTTTTTGACCGCTGCGCTCATATGCCCCGCACCGGTTTCGCTGTAGAGATTCCTGCCGTCGACGACCGGCGGCATGCCCTCCACCGTGGCGATAGAGGCCGCCGCCGGCTCTGGCGCAGGCGCCGCGCCGTGAACCAGCGTGCTGCCAAAAACGATCACTGTCGCGGCCATGGCCAAACCGGCAAACCAGCTGATTTTTGATTTTTTGGACATTCAATACCCTGGAAACATTTCTTTCAAGATCACCGCTGCTGGCGCACCCGGCTGAGAATCGCCGCGACCGAAGTCTGAACGATTTGTTCAACGCCAAGCTGCCCCAGTTCGGCCGAAGATTTGCGCGGATCGCCCAAGACACCGTCCTGCCGCGTCGCCTTGGCGGAACTGGCAAGCAGTTCCGTCCGGACCAGGTTTTTGTCGACCGCCAGCGCCAGCGAGGTGTCGGCCAGTCCGGCGTGTTGTCCGATCTCGTCATCGCTGTAGCCCTTGCTCCGGAGCGCGGCCACATACGCGGTTTCGGTGACTCTGTAGTAGTCCAGCAAGGCATGAACCCGGCAGGCCGGATCCTTGGACCACTCGCGGTTGAGCTTCTGGGCCACTTTTTCCTCATTTTTTTGATAACCGCCATGGTCTCCCAAAAACACCACGTCACGAAAACCATGTTGCTTGAAACTGCGCGCCGTGGCTTCCAGCATGGCTTCGAAGCTGGCATCCGATATGGAGATCGTTCCGGCAAAACGCATGTGCGCCGCCGGCGGATGAATCGAACCTTCAGGCACGTAGGCAATGACCGGCGCCACCAAGGCGTTGCCAAGACGCTGGGCGATCTCGCCGGCCAACACATGAACCCGAACGTTGTGCTTGCCCAGCACCATATGCGGCCCGTTCTGTTCGGTGCCACCTATCGGTACCAGGACGGTGGTGGCTCCGGTGCCGACCCGGTCGCGCAGTTCGGTCCAGGTCAGTTCTTCAAGGTAATTGCTCCGGGACACGGCGGCCTGCGCCTGGGCAACCCCAAAGAAGACTGCCACCAAGCAAAGAACCAGCCGGACCCGGCTGCCCCAACGATCCGAAAAAGGAAAGTTTCTGTTCTGCATTGAAACCATGCGGATGAAAATCGCAGTATCTCATCAGTTGGGGCGCGGCAGCACCCCAGCATCGGTCTTTTGCTAAGCTCGGTCATCGAGTAAAGAGGAACCCGTAGATGACTCCTGGCGAAATATTGCAAGACCTGTGGCAAGCCGCAGGACTACCTGCCCAAGCCCTGGCTTGCGCCGACCTCCGAGGTGCGGACCCGGTGTTCCCCTCTTCCTTCCGGGTCGGCACTGCGGCCCAGTGCACTGTTGCCGCCGCTGCCTTGGCGGCCTGCGAGGTCGGCCAGCAACGCGGCGTCGCGCGCCAGCGCGTGACGGTCGATATGACGCACGCCGCCATCGAATGCAGCGGCTGGTTCAGCGTCGACGGCCGGGTGCCGGAAACCTGGGATGCATTTTCCGGCTTGTACCGCTGCGCCGATGGTCATGTCCGGCTGCACGCCAACTTCCGGCACCACCGCGAGGGTGCACTGCGCCTGCTGGGCCTTGATCCGGCGACGGCGCGACGCAGTGACGCCGAGCAGGCGCTGCTGCGCTGGCGTGCCATCGACTTCGAGAACGCCACCGCCAACTTGAATCTGGTAGCCACCGCATTGCGCCGCTTCGACGAGTGGGACGCCACACCGCAAGGGCAGGCCTTGAGCAGCCAACCCCTTTTCAGCATCACCCGCATCGGCGAGGAAGTATCACCACTGGCCTTGCCACCGTTGCGCGAGGACCAGCCGCCCCTGACCGGCCTGCGCGTGCTGGACCTGACTCGCATTCTGGCCGGCCCGGTCGGTGGCCGGGCGCTGGCGGCCTATGGCGCCGACGTGATGCTCATCAACTCGCCCCATCTGCCCAACATCGAGGCGATTGCCGACACCAGCCGCGGCAAACTCTCGGCCCACGCCGACTTGCGCAGCGGACAGGGCCGCGCCGCGCTGGAACGCCTGCTGGGCCAGGCGCATGTTTTCGTGCAAGGCTACCGACCCGGCGGACTCGCGGCCCTGGGTTACGGTGCCGAGGAGATCGCCCGGCTGCGCCCCGGCATCGTCTATGTCTCGCTCAGCGCCTATGGCACGCAAGGCCCCTGGGCCGAGCGGCGCGGCTTCGACTCGCTGGTACAGACCGCCATGGGCTTCAACCACGCCGAGGGCGAGGCGGCCGGCGATGGCGTGCCACGACCGATGCCGATGCAGATTCTTGATGAAGCCACCGGCTACCTGCTGGCATTTGGTGCGGCAGCGGCGCTGTGGCGCCAGCAGCGCGAAGGCGGCAGCTGGCAGGTGCAGGTAGCGCTGGCGCAGACCGGACAGTGGCTGCGCCGACTCGGGCGCGTGACCGGTGGGCTGGCCGCGGCAAGGCCCGACCTGGCTCCCTATCTTGAGACTTCGCCCTCCGGCTTTGGCGCGTTGTGCGCGGTGCGCCACAGTGCCCAGCTGGCGCGTACACCGGCCCGCTGGCAGCGCCCATCAATGCCGCCCGGCAGCAGTGCCGCGGTGTGGCCCTGATTTCTAATGCCACTGCGGCGGAGCCCGGCCGGGAGACCCGCCGATAATCACTATCCAAAAGGCCGCGGCCATCGTGCAAGAACTCCTCATTGACCAACCATCATTACTCGGCATGTGCCCCATTGCCGAGGCGGTGGAGAGGCTTGCCCATGGTTCGGATGGCGGCGAACGCGGAGCTGTGTTCACGCGGCGTGAGGTGGTGGATTTCATGTTGGACTTGGCCGGCTACACGCCAAACCGCCTATTGCATTGCATGCGGCTCCTCGAGCCCTCGTTTGGTGGAGGGGAGTTTTTGCTGGCGGCAGTGGAGCGCCTGATCACGGCATTCCAAGCTGCTGGCGGCGAGGGAGATTTGAGCCCCTGCATTCGGGCGGTGGAACTGCATAGCCATACGTTCGAGACGACCAAGCGCAGTCTTGAAACTCTGCTTTTGGGTTTTGGTATTTCAAAATCGGAAGCTACACGCCTGGTATCGGCCTGGCTGATTTCAGGTGACTTTTTGTTGGAGCGCTTGCCAGGGCGATTTGACTTCGTGGTCGGCAACCCGCCTTATGTTCGGCAAGAGCTCATCCCCGCCGCGCTGATCCTGGAATACCGCAGACGCTATGCAACGCTCTATGACCGGGCGGACCTCTACATCCCCTTTATCGAACGCTCGCTCGGGCTGCTGTCCGATGGTGGTCAGTGCGCCTTCATTTGTGCCGACCGCTGGACCAAAAACCGATACGGCGCACCGCTTCGGGCTTTGGTGGCTGGCGGCTTCCATCTGCGGGCCTACGTGGACATGGTGGACACGCCCGCGTTCAACACGGATGTGATTGCGTACCCGGCCATCACTCTGATCGAAAAGGCCAAACCAGGCCCGACGCTGGTGGCCGAGCGCCCCACCATTGACGCCGAGAGCCTGTCGCGACTGGCGCGCGCCTTGTTGCGCGGCGAAGCGGACACCGCAGTGGGTGTCTCGCTGGTGGAACATGCGGCATTGGGCTCGGCGCCTTGGGTCTTGAGCTCCGCCAGCAAACGCGCGCTGCTGCGCCGCCTGGAAGCCAAATTCCCGCTGTTGGAAGAGGCGGGGTGCAAGGTGGGCATTGGCGTCGCCACCGGGTTTGATGCGGCCTTTATCGGCAGGATGGATGAACTGGACGTGGAGCCGTCACGCAAATTGCGTCTGGTCACGACCAAGGACATTGCCAGCGGCGAGGTGCATTGGTTGGGGCTTGGCGTCATCAACCCGTTTGAGGACGACGGCAAGCTTGCCGACTTGGAGCGTTACCCGAAGCTGCGCGCCCACTTGGAACAACATCGGGCGGCTATCGCAGGCCGCCACGTCGCCAAGAAGGCGCCAGCAAACTGGTATCGAACCATTGACCGGATCACGCCCGCTCTTGCCGCACGCCCCAAACTGCTAATTCCTGACATCAAGGGTTCGGCCCACGTAGTCTATGAGTCTGGCGAGCTTTACCCGCACCACAATCTCTATTACGTGGAATCAAACGAATGGGATTTGCGAGCCTTGCAAGCCGTGTTGCTGTCGAGCGTGGCCCGACAATTCGTCGCCGCCTATTCGACCACGATGCGCGGGGGCTTCCTGCGGTTTCAAGCCCAGTACCTGCGCCGTATCCGCCTGCCCGAATGGAAAGACGTATCCGCGAGCATGCGCGAGCGGCTTGCGCGGGCGGCGACTGCTTTGGATTTGAACGAGTGCGACCAGGCTGCCGCCGAGCTGTATGGTTTGACGCCAGACGAAGCGGCCATGCTGGCGCAATGAAATCGAACAACACAGGGGGAGAAAACAATGGCGCTTGATTTGAGCGACTACGAGAACAAGGCCCGCGCGGCCATCAAGGCATTTTGGCAAAGCCGGGCGAACGCCACACAAAAGCAGAAGTCATCCGGCAAATCCGACCAAGGCGAGCGCGCCGGAGTGACGGGCGGCAAGAACATGGACGGGTTCGCGAAACTGGTAATCGACATCGTCAAGGCCAACGGTTTGCCCCATGCCGAGATTCACCAGAAGCGGGCCGTGCTCACGCTGCCGGGATATTTCCGCCCGACCAAGCTGTGGGATTTGCTGGTTGTTGACCAAGGCCGGTTGGTGGCGGCGCTCGAATTCAAGAGCCACGTCGGCCCATCGTTCGGCAACAACTTCAACAACCGGGCCGAGGAAGCCATTGGCACATCGCATGATTTGTGGACGGCCTACCGCGAGGGTGCGTTCGGAAAGCAGGAGCGGCCCTTTGTAGGCTGGCTGATGGTGATTGAGGATGCGCCGAAATCGAGAGCCGACGTCAAAGACAAATCCCCTCACTTCCCGGTGTTTCCAGAATTCGTCGGAGCGTCTTGCCAAAAACGGTACGACATCTTGTGTCAACGTCTGGCACTTGAGCAACTCTACAGTTCGGCTTCTGTGATCGCCACGCCGCGCTCGGCGATAACCGATGGCGCCTACTCAGAACTTTCCGCGATGACGGGGCTTCGTTCCTTCGTGGCGGCGCTGGCAGGACATATCGCAACGGAGGCTGCGCGTTAAGAGGGGTTTGAGTTTCACGAACCCCAAGAACCAAGGTGCGCTTCAAACGCGGCTAACGCCCATGCCAACCCAAGCCTACGCCCTGTTCGCCACGCCCATCGGCCACTGCGGCATCGCCTGGGGCGAGCGCGGCTTGACCGGGGTGCAACTGCCAGACCGGGACGAGGCCGCCACGCGAGCGCGCATGGGCCGGCGCTTTCCACAGTGCAGCGAAGCGATTGCGCCGCCGTTGGTGCAGGAGGCGATAGCCGCCATCGTCGCCCTGCTGCGTGGCGCGCCGACCGAGCCGGTGGATTTGTCGAATCTGGTGCTGGACATGGACGGCGTGCCGGCGTTTCACCAGCGTGTCTATGAAGCGGCGCGCCGCATCAGGCCCGGCGAGACCACAACCTATGGCCAGATCGCCCGGCAACTGGGCGACCCCAGCGCGGCGCGTGCCGTGGGACAGGCGCTGGGCAGCAACCCGTTTGCGCCGGTGGTGCCGTGTCACCGCGTGCTGGCTGCGGCCGGAGGCGCCGGTGGCTTCTCGGCGACCGGTGGGCTGGCGACCAAGTTGCGTCTGCTGCTGATAGAGCGCGCCCGCTTCAACGGGCCGGGTCTGTTCGACGACGCGCCGGATACGCTGTTGCCGTGAGCCGGTAAAGACTAGCCAGAACTCAATCCGCTTTGCTGCCGCTGGCCGCTTGATCGAAAGCACCGGCCAGCGACCAGTTGACGCGCTCCGGCGCCAGCCACTTGCGAATGGCGGCATTCACCTGCTCCAGGCTCAGTGCCTGGGTGCGTGCCTCCAGTTCGGCATTCCAGCGGAAGCTGCGCTGGCGTTCCAGATGACCGGCCCAGGCCCACGCCACCGAGCTGTCGCTGGCGCGCCAGGTGTTGCTGGCGGCGCGCATCGCCTTCTTGGCGCTGTCGAGTTCGGCCGGGGTGATGCCGTCCTTGACGAAACGTTGCAGTTCTTCGGCGAAGCCCTGCTCGATGCGGGCGCGGTTCTCAGGCGCGAAGATGGCGTAGAAATCGACCCGGGCGGCCGGTTCGAAGCTCGATGCGTGCAGACCGGCACCGGCGCCGTAAGACATGCCGTCCTTCTGGCGCAGCCGGGTCAGCAGCCTTGAGTCGAAACCGCTGGCGCCCAGCACATGCACCGCCAGGCGCAGCGCGGCGTAATCCGGGTGGTCGTCGCTCAACGCCAGGTCCAGGGCACCGACCGCCGTGGCGCCGGACTTGTCCTTGAGCAGCGTCAGCAGCCGTTGCCCCGCCGCAGCGGCCACCGGCTGCGGCACCCGTGCGTAGGGCTGGCCGGACTTCCAGTCGCCGAACAACTGCGCGATGACGGGCTTCAACTGCGCTGCATCGAAGTCGCCGACGATCACCAGCTCGCCGTATTGGGCGCCCCACTGCGTTTGGTAGAAATCGACCACGGCCTCGCGCTTGAGCGCCTTCAGCGCGGCGATGTCCTGCGCCAGCGTGGCGACATGGCGCGGATCGTCCTCGGCATAGGCGCTCGCCAGCAGGCGCGACAGCGCCACCCCCGCCAGCGCGCCGGGGTCTTCCAGCGCGTGCTCCAGGCCGCCGATGTTCTGCCGCACCAGTTGCTCGAACTCGCTGGCCGGGAAGGCCGGCTCACGCAGCAGCTCGGCCAGCAAGGTCAAGGCCGGCACCAGTTGAGCGCGCTTGCTATTGAGCCCCGCCACGGCACCCGACAGGGCATCGCTTTGCACGTGCCAATCGGTTTTCAGCGCGTCGAAAGCGTCGCTGATCTGGGCCCGTGTTTTCTTCTGCGTGCCCAGGCCCAGCATGCTGCCCACGGTGGCCGCGGCAGTGCGCTGGCCGCGCAGACTGGCAACGTTCCCGAAGTGCAGCTTGAGTTCCACCTGCACCGTTTCGCCGCGCGATTTCTTGGGCAACAGCGCCACCCGCAGACCGGAGGGCAACTGGTAGCGCTCGGTGCGCTTGTCGATGTTGGCTTCGCTGGCATCGAAGGCTTCGCCGGCGGCCACTGCGGCGCCGGGCTTGAAGTCCTTCAGCGCCACCGCCGCGTCGACACGCGGCGCCAGTGGCGTGCGCTGCGGCGTCGCGCTGGCAAAAAAGCGCCCCAGCGTGCGGTTGCTGGGCAGCAACCAGGCGCCAACGGTGGCGTTGACCTCCTCCAGCGTGATGCCTTGCACGCGGTCGCGCAGGCTGAACAGCAGGCGCCAGTCACCGGCGGCGATGGACTCGGACAAGGTCACGCACAGGGCCTGCGGATCGGCCAGGGTGCGGTCCAGTTCCTTGGCCCATTGCACTTGCGCGCGCTTCAATTCCTCGGCCGTCACCGGCTCGCTGGCCAGGCCCTCCACCGTTTCCACCAGGATGCGCTGCGCCTCTTCCACCGAATCGTCTTTCTTCAGTTGCACGCCCAGATTGAGCAGGCCCGGCTCGGCATTGCGCGAGGCCCAGCCGAACACCTGAGTCGCCTTGCCGGTCTCGACCAGGCGCTTGTGCAGGCGCCCTGATGGCGCATCGGTCAGCGCCGTGACGGCGATCTCGAAGGCCGCGTAGTCGCGGCTGGCCAGTGCCGGTATGTGGTAGCTGGCAAACACCGCCTGTTCGCCGCCAGTGCGGCGCAGCGTCACCAGGCGCTCGCCCTCCTGCACCGGCTCCAGCGTGTAGGTGGGCGCTATTCGGCGCGTCGGCCGGGGTAACCGACCGAACGTGGCCTTGATCTCCTGCAGCGTCTTGCCGGCATCGAAAGCGCCGGCGACGATCAGCGTCGCGTTGTCGGGCTGGTAGTACTTGCGATAGAAGGCTTGCAGGCTGGGGATGTCGACGTTCTCCACATCGGAGCGAGCGCCTATGGTGTCGCGCCCGTAGTTGTGCCACTGGTAAGCCGCCGCCTGGGTGCGCTGGACCAGGATGCTGACGGGGTTGTTCTCGCCCTCTTCCATCTCGTTGCGCACCACCGTCATTTCGCTGTCCAAGTCCTTGCGCAACACCTTGGCGCCGGTCATCCGGTCGGCCTCAGTGCGCAGCGCCCAGGACAGCTGCGTCGGGTCGGCCGGGAAGGTCTCGAAGTAGTTGGTGCGATCGGCGTTGGTGCTGCCGTTGAACTGCATACCGCGCTTGGACAGTTCGGCGCCCACGTTGGCGTGCAACTTGCTGGTTTTGAACATCAGGTGTTCCAGCAAATGCGCCATGCCGGTCTCGCCGTACCCTTCCATGCGGCTGCCGACCCGGTAGGTGACATTGACCGTGACGGTGGGCTTGGACGCATCCGGGATCAGCAGCACCTGCAAACCGTTGCCGAGCCGGAATTCGCTGACGCCTTCGACTTCGCGCAGCGGCGCGGCAGTGGGGCCGGCTACGACCGTCAGGGCCTGCAAGCCGAGGATGAAGACAAGAGGGAACAGCAGCTTGAGGCGCATAAGTAGAGGGCCAACGGCAGGGTCGGCAACGCAAGGGTCGGGATTCGAATAAGTATAGGGGCGCGGGCAGAAATTTGCTGGCCGGGCACCACCCTCACCGGCGGCGACGCCGGGAAGTGGCCCCCACGCTCGGCACTTCGTGTCCTCACTGCCCCCCGAGGGGGCCGATCCGTATTGGGGCGGCCCGGCGCCGGATCACCGCTGTTGCCAGTTCCTGCAACACGTCCACCGTGCTGTCCCAGCCGATGCAGGCGTCGGTGACGCTCTGGCCGTAGCGCAGGCCATGGCGACCGTCGACGATCTCCTGCCGGCCTTCCACCAGGTGGCTCTCCAGCATGACGCCGCAAATGTTGTGGCTGCCGGCGACCAGTTGCTGCGCAATGTCGGCGGCCACGCCGGACTGACGTCGATGGTCCTTGCTGCTGTTGCCGTGGCTACAGTCGATCACCAGGCGCGCCGGCAGCTTGGCCCCCGCCAGCGCCAGCGCCGCCAGCCCAACACTGGCGGCGTCGTAGTTGGGACCATCGCCGGCACCGCGCAAAACCAGGTGGCCGTCGGGGTTGCCGGTGGTGGTGATCACCACCGCCTTGCCTTCCAGCGAAATGGTCGGAAAGCGGTGCGGCTGGGATGCCACATGGATGGCATCGATGGCCGCGCTGACGCTGCCGTTGGTGGCGTTCTTGAAGCCCACCGGCGCCGACAGCGCGGACGCCATCTGGCGGTGCAGCGGGCTCTCCACGGTACGCGCACCGATGGCGCCCCAGGTCAGCAGTTCGGCGTAGTACTGCGGCGTCACCAGGTCCAGGATTTCAGAGGCCGCCGGCACCCCCAGCCGCGCGCACTCCAGCAGCAGGCGGCGCGCCTGGCGCAGGCCTTCGCCGATATCGCCGTGACCGTCCAGGCCGGGGTCGTAGATCAAGCCCTTCCAGCCCATGCGGGTGCGCGGCTTTTCGAAGTAGACGCGCATCACCAGCAGCAGCTCGCCGGCCAGTTGCGCGGCCAACTGGCGCAGGCGCTGGGCATATTCCAGCGCCGACGCCGGTTCGTGGATCGAACACGGACCGACGACCACCAGCAGCCGGTCGTCGTCGCCGCGCAGGATGGCGCGGGTGGCGGCGCGCGCCGCCGTGATGAACGCCGCTTGCGTCTCGCCGGCGGGCAATTCCTGGCGCAGCAGCCGGGGCTCCGGCAGCGCGTCGGTCTGTGCAATGTGGATGTCGTGAATCGCAGGGCTCATGTTGGTAGTGGCGGGCGACCTTGAGGGCCGGAATGACAAGTGTCGCAGACTGTCCCGCTTCCTTGCCATCTGGTCGTCTGCCACCTGCCGGACGATGCCCATGGTTCGCCGCTGGCGGGACGCCGCGCGTCAGGGACAACTCATTGCGGGGTGGCCAACTGCCGGGCCAGAAAGTTCTCGACCCGTTCCCAGAAATCGTATCTGTTTTCCGGCTTGAACCAGCCGTGCCCCTCATCCGGGTACTCGACCCACTCGACCTGCGGGTTGGTCTGGCGCACGGCGTCCCGAAAACGCGTGCCGTGCTCCATCGGCACGCGCCGGTCATGGCCGCCAAAAGCCAGCAGCAGCGGCTGGGTCACGCGCGCCGCCTGCTTCAGTGGCGAGGTGGCCTCGAATTGGGCCGCGTCTTTCACCGGGTCACCGATCAGCAGCGGCATGCCGTACTCTTTCCATGCCTCCGGCAGATCGCCCCAGCGCAAGCTGTACAGCAGCCCGATGTCGGTGACGGCCAGCCAGGCGACGCCGCAGCGGTAGAGCTGGGGGTCGCGGATCAGACCCATCAGCGTGGCATAGCCGCCGTAGCTGGCGCCGGCGATGCAGACCCGTTTGGCGTCGGCCAGCCCCTGGGCAATGGCCCAACGGGCCGCGTCGGCAACGTCGTCCTGCATCGCCAGCCCCCACTGCTTCCAGCCGGCCTGAAACAGCTTGGCGCCATAGCCCGTGCTGCCGCGGAACTCGGGCTCCACCACCAGATAGCCGCGCGAAGCCAGAAACTGGGAGTCGCCGTCCCAGCGCCAACTGCCGCCGCGCACCTGCGGGCCACCGTGTACCAACAGCACGGCGGGCCAAGGCCCCAAGCCCTGCGGGCGCGTCAGGTGCAGCGGCATCATTTGCCCATCGCGCGCCTTGATGCGCACAAAGTCGCGCGTCGCCATGCGGTTGGCGTCCAGTTGCGGTCGCGTCTGGCCTATCGGTTCGAGTTGACCCGCCTCGCGGTCGTAGAGCGAGTAGACCGGGCTCCGGCGGTCGGAGTAAGACGTCACCAGCAGCCAGCGCGAACAGCCGCACTCGGCGACATCGAGCAGGTTGATGACGCCCGGTAGCCGCTTGTCGATGGTCGCTTGCAGTGCCTGCATTTCGGCGTTCAGCCAGCTCGTGCTGGTGGCATCGCTGGTATAGCGCACACCCAGCAGTTGCTGCGTCTCGTGATTGAAGATCAAGCGGCCCGCGAAATCGAAACCCTGCACCGCCACCACCGGCTGGGCTTCCAGTCGGCGGCTGGCCGCGTCGAAGCGGAACAGCGCGCTGGTCCGCTCTTCATCGGCACGATCCTTCAGCACGTACAGTTGTCCATCGGCGCCCAGTGTCCACGGTCTGAACTCACCAGTTTTACGGAAATAGGCCGGGCTCGAACTGATGACGCTCCAGGGCTCGGTGACGCTGGCACGCCAATGCACGCTGTCCTGCCCGCCGGCGCGCGACACCGCTGCCAGCGGCTGACCGGCGGCGTCTGCCCACCAGGCCTGCGCGGATTGCGCCAGCCCGGTGTCGACGCTGCTGGTGCGGCCCGTGAGCGTATCCAGGCGCAGTGGCGTCGCGCTGACAAACTCGCGGTAGTTTTTGTCAAAATTCAGGCGCTCGATCAGCACATCGGCGGAACCGTCCCGCAAGACCCTGAGCAGGCGATGGTTGGGCCGCAGTTCGCGTGAGGCAAAGGTGTTGGCCCGGTAGATGAAATGCCACCTGCGTTCCACCAGCGCGCGCAAATTTTCTCCCGTGCGATCGACCGCGTACAGGCCCGGCGCAATACTGTCGGCGTAGGCCGACTGCAGGTCGTTGATGTTGAACACCAGCCGGTCGTCATTGACCCACTGAACGTCGGCGACATCGGCATCGACGAAACTGACGACGCTTTTGACCTGGCGCGGCGGATCGAGCTTGATGACGCCCAACTGGCGCCGGCCTTTGGCGTTGGCCAGCCGCACCGCCAGGTATTTTCCGGAAGGCGACAGGACCGGCTGCGACATCACCTCGGCGCTGAAGAAATCACGGACCGGAATCGGTGCCTCGGCGGCCTGCACAGCCGCTGGCATGGCGCCGGCCGCAACAACCCACAGCGCCAATGCGGCGCACCGGACTTTGAATATCAACATTGTTTTTTCTCCCCTGTGGTGCGACTTGTGATGGGCGTCGACTCATGGGTATTATGCCCATGCAGCAGTGCCTGTCGTCAACCGCGAGCAGTTGCTATTCATCACATCCCCCATTTGGGGGATAGCCTTCCCGGGCCATGGCATCGAGAATGGTTTGGCACTCCGCGTTCCATTGCCCTCACTGTTCCCAACCCATTGATCCGTCTGCCAACCATGCGAAAACTATTCCTCACATCCTTCATGGCCCTCCTGGTCGGTCAAGCGGCAGCCGCGCCAGCCAGCACAGAGTCCGTCGAGACACTGCTCAAGGTAACCAGGACCGAGTCCATGTTTGACACCATGTACGCCAACATGGAGCAATTCATGCGGCAATCGATGCAACAGGCGACCCACGGCAAAACGCTGACGCCGGAACAGCAGCAGGTCATTGACACGGTGCCGGCCAAGTTCATGGCGGTCATGCGAGCGGAAGTCACCTGGGACAAGCTGAAGCCCCAGTTCGTTCAGCTCTATCGGGATACCTTCGATCAAGAAGAAATCGACGGCCTGGTCGCTTTCTACCGCAGCACGGCGGGACAAGCCTTCATAGACAAGATGCCGGTCGTCATGCAGAAGTCCATGGCCATTTCTCAGTCGCAGATGCAAACCATCATTCCGAAAATGACGGCAGCTATTGAGCAAGCGATGGCGGAGGCGAAGCTCACCCAAAATACTGTTCGGCAGCCTCCACAGTCTCAGGTAGTCAAAGACTGCGATGTATGCCCTGGGCTCTTGGCCATTCCGGGCGGAAGTTTTGAGATGGGAGCAATGGATGGCGATGCTGACGCGAAACCGGTTCACCGTGTCAATGTCAGCGGCTTTCTCCTCGGTCAGACGGAAGTGACCTATGGTCAATGGAAAGCGTTGATGGGTCCCAGTTCACAGGGCATCTCACAGTGCGGTGACGATTGCCCGGTGTCGCAAGTCAGCTGGCAGGACGCTCAAATGTATGTGCAGAGACTGAGTGAGCGCACCGGGAAAGCGTATCGCCTGCCGAGCGAGGCGGAATGGGAATACGCGGCGCGAGCGGGTGGCACGGGCAAGTGGAGCTTTGGTGACGACGAGAGCCAGTTGAACCGGCACGCCTGGTACGAAGTCAATAGTCTTGGCAGGACTCAAACAATGGGTCAAAGGCAGGCCAACGCTTTTGGTCTTTTCGATATGTACGGAAATGTGTGGGAGTGGGTGCAAGACGTGTGGCACCCCAACTACAGCGGCGCACCCGTCGACGGATCGGCCTGGATGAGCGGAGGCGATGGAGAACTCAGGGTGCTGCGCGGCGGTGCCTGGTTTGACAAGCCCGCCAGCCTTGGGTCGGCCTATCGCAGCTGGAACACGTCCATCATCCATTACCACGGCGCCGGCTTGCGAGTGGCAAGAAATTGAGGGTAGGTGGTGACTCCCATGAGACGCATGAAGTTACTGCTGACGCTTGCCACCAATGTCGTGGCAGGCGTCCTGATCCTGATACTTTTCGTCGCTGCGGGGTTTTCCCGAGGCGGCTGGCCTGTTGTCGCGCTAGCCGTGACAGCTTGTTGCCTGATCGGCCTTGGCTTGTCCTTCGTTTCTTCAATGGGCAACAAGAATCTTTTCTGGGCTTATGGACTGGCCTATGTTTCCCTTCCGCTGCTATTTGCCTACTCCAGCGGAAATGGCGCCAGAACAGGAGAAATGAGGTTGATCTGGACCGGCTTCCTGTTGGTCATCTATGCGGCGTGTTTGGTTGGCGGTGTCCTTGGCGCCAAAATGTTTTCAAGCACAAAAATCGATTAACCTTGCAATGCCGGCCCGCGACGTCTGAACCACGGGCGATTCAAACACCACGTCGTCCGCCGGTAAAGCCCTCAGCACAGCCAGGTCGCGCGAGTTGCCCACGCAGCATCGCGCTAAGTTGAGAGCTTGCGGCCCAACAGGGTTTCGACAGCCTCTACTTTGGATTTCATGCGGCTGCTTGTTCCGGCCCGGTAGTCAATCTTGATTTGCGTGCCAATGCGCGGGCAGTCGGCCTCAAGCGATCGGAAACAGTCGGTGACCACGGCAAAGACCTGGTCCCATTCGCCTTCGATGATGGTGCCCATGGGGGTGAGTTGATAAGGCAGGCCGCTCTTGTCGACGATATCGAGGATACGCGCCACATATTTGCTCTTGCTGTCTTCCAGGGTGAAGGGGGTCATGGAAAATTCGAGTAGCACCATTTTTCTTCTGCCTTGTCTAGTGAGATTTTGAGGGTATCACCCCTTCGCAGGGGTCGCCCATGTCGGCGCCGCCCTAGCCTGGAAGTTGCCCCAGTGTGGCTACCGCAATGGTTACGCAACCAAGGATCAGGTTGGTGCCTATCAGTTGCCGTATCTGGCCCAGCGCCTTAGCGCCATCGGTCCAATTCTGACCAGCGACGGCTGCCTTGAGCCTGGAATAGGGAACCACGAAGACGTAGACAAAAATCGCGCTCATGACCAAGCCGAGCAACAGCATCGCATGCCAACGCGGTGGAGATTGCTTGAAGCCGGTGGCCAGCAACATCAACGTTCCGCTTGGCAAGATCGCCAAGACAGAACCCCAGACCCATGGGAAGAAGCGCGCGAATACGTCGGCCCACAATTTGAGCCGCACGGGCGGCTCCAAATTGGCCGCGGCGACCGGACGAAGGCACATCCAAGCGAAGAACATGCCACCAACCCAAATAACCACACCTGCGATATGAAGGAATTTGAAAATCGAGAGCATTGCGAAATTCCTTTGATGTTCGTGGCAGGACAATGTAGCACTGGGGGGGGCTGGCGGCCAACAGTTACGACCATTTCAGGTACTCACCGGTGGCGTCGATTGCCACCTTTTTTGTCAAACCGTGCCATTTCAGTGGCGCAGTTCAATAAGCTGCGCCAAACCATGCCAGCGCGCAAACCGGGGGTGACCGACGTGACTTGGTACCTGTCAACGTCGAAAACCGCCCAATCCGGCTCAGGTGTTTAAGTGCGAAACGAACGAGACCGCCGACTGCACCGCGGTATTGACCTGGAGTGAAAACACGTCAGGTCGGGCGTAGTGACCCACCACGTCGAAATCGAGCTGCCCCATGGCAATTGCATCGAGGTCCAGTTCGGCCGTCAGCAGCGCATCTTCGTTGCGCACCGGCCCGGCCAGAATCTTTCCCAGCGGGTCGATGATGACGCTGCCACCGCGCATCAGGACCGTGTCGGGCGCCGCGGGCAAGCGGTTGTTCATGCGGTCGGAGGGGAAGTCCGAACGCCGCAGGTGCTGGCAGGATGAGAGCACGAAGCAGCGCCCTTCCATCGCGATGTGCTGCATGGTGCCGATCCAGGTGTCGCGGTCGTCGGCAGTGGGTGCGCAGTACAGGGCGATGCGCTGCTGGTACATGGCCATGCGCAGCGCCGGCATGTAGTTCTCCCAGCAGATCACGGCGCCCATCTTGCCGTACGGGGTATCGACGGCCTTCAGCGTAGAGCCATCGCCAAAGCCCCAGATCAGGCGCTCCAGTGCCGTGGGCATCAGTTTGCGATGTTTGCCCAGAACCTGCCCGTCGGGACCGAGGTAGACGGCGGTGCAATACAGCGTTCCGCCGTCGCGCTCGATGATGCCGATGCACACGTACAACTGGTACTCCTGCGCCGCACTGGCCAGCAAAAGGATTTCCGGTCCATCGAGCGCCACGGCGGCATCGAAATAGTGTTTGAACTCGGCGCGGCCCTGCGCCGTGCGCCCACCCAGGTAGATGTGGAAATCGGCGCCCTTGGGATAGCCGCCGATGAAGGCCTCGGGAAACACCACTACTTGGGCTCCCTGCGCCGCGGCTTCCTTCATCAAGGCCAGCGCTCGCTCTACCGTGGCAGGGGTGTCGAGCAACACGGTGGAGGTCTGGACCACGGCGGCGGTGAGTTTCATGTCTTTCTCCTGTTCCAAATGATGAGGTTCAACTGTTTTGACGAAGATGGGGGCGGCTCGAACACGGTGAATTCAGCGCCGCCCCACCCCACTGGGGGCGGCGCCTGGTGCGGGAGGACCCGTGAAGACGCCACCCACAGCGGCAGGACCCGTGGATGCAGCGCCATTGCGGGCTTGATCGAATCCGTCTGCGGAAGTATCGATCAGCAACACGCGATCCCGATTGTCATTCATCGTATGTGCGCCGTTTTTTGCTTTTCGCGCCCAGTACTGGGCCTTCCCCTCATCTTTTTGGACCCCTTGTCCTTCTCGGTACATCGACGCCAATATCAATTGCGCCTCGGGATGGCCTTTTTCTGCCGCCTGGCGAAACGCCACGGCGGCTCCCGCAAAGTCCCATCCATGGTAAGCCTCTAGTCCTTTTTCATATTCCTTTTTCCCAACCGTTTTAATGGCGACGCCGGTGCTGTTCTTTGCGGACCCGATGTCTTGAGATCTCTTGCGCCACTTGTCAGCTTCTACGGGGTCTGGCTTTACGCCCAGCCCTTTTTCGTACATGTCAGCCAGATTGTTCATGGCCAGTGAAAATCCTTGATCCGCGGCTTGTTTAAATAAGGTAATTGCCTGTTTGTAATCTTGTCTAACAGCAATTCCTCCCGCATACATGACACCCAAGTTGTTCTTCGCATTTGGCAACCCCCGATTGGCAGCCTTACGAAACAGGGTCAGTGCCTTATCCAAATCTCGCGGCACGCCTTGCCCCTGCAAATACATTCTCCCGAGAGTGTTTTGTGCCATGGCAACGCCGCCTTCTGCCAATGGATTGAGCTTGCTCAATGCCAAGCCATAGTCTCGATTTTCAAACGCCGACAAGCCTTCAGCCAAGTCTGCGGATGAGTTGATGGCGAAAAGATTTTCAGCGCTGATCGAACCGTCACATGGACTGTCGGTGTAGCTGACCTTGTTATCTTTGACACACTTGTACACCTCCGCATGAGCCGCGATACCGATCACCATGGAAAGCAGAAGAAACAGGTTTCGCATCAATGGCTCCCTTCTCTTTTTTATCGGCGCGCTCGGCACAGGCCGGTGGCCAAGAGCCATTTTGCTCCCGACAGTGGATGAGAACCGAGAACCCGTCTTTCGCGGCCAGCGTCCAGCGTCCAGTCAAATGGTCCCCCGCCAGTTCCAGGTCGTCAAAGCCTGCCCTCCCCCGCCGCGGTCACCTTCTGATTTTTTTGAACTTTTGCGTCTGTTCCGTCAACGCGCCCTCGACTGGCAAACGCTCCATGCTGGAAGCGCCATAGAAGCCGTGGCAAACCGGGCAGTTCTCCAGAATATAGGCGGCATCTTGCGGGTTGGCGATGGGTCCGCCATGGCACAGCACGATGACTTCGGGATTGACGCGCTTGGCGGCTTCGGCCCAGGCGTTGACGCGCAGCGCACAATCAGCCAATGTCAGCGCAGTCTCGGCCCCGATCGCGCCGCCCGTGGTCAGGCCCAGATGAGGAACCACAATGTCGGCGCCGGCCCGCGCCATGTCGATGGCACTGGTTTCATCGAAAACATAGGGGGTGGTCAGCAGGTCGAGTTCGTGCGCGGCGCGGATCATGTCGACTTCCAGTCCGTAGCCCATGCCGGTTTCTTCCAGATTGGCACGGAAGGTTCCGTCGATCAGCCCCACGGTGGGGAAGTTCTGCACACCGGAAAAGCCCAGTGCAATCAGTTCCTTCAGGAAGTGCTCACGCAGCATGAACGGGTCGGTGGCGTTGACGCCGGCCAGCACCGGTGTGTGCTTGACCATCGGCAGTACCTCGCGCGCCATGTCCAGCACGATCTCGTTGGCATTGCCATAGGCCAGCAGCCCGGCCAGCGAACCGCGACCGGCCATCCGGTAGCGCCCCGAGTTGTAGATCACGATCAGATCGATGCCGCCTGCCTCTTCGCACTTGGCGGAAAGGCCGGTGCCGGCACCACCACCAATGATGGGCTCGGCGCGGGCGATCATGGCGCGGAATTTTTGAAGAATATCTTGTCGTGCAATGCGTGGCATGAAATTACTCTTTTGTGAAGTTCGTTAAGGTCAGGACGGGGTGGCGCTTAGCTCGGTAAAGGCTTGCACCAGCAGGTCGGCAAATTTTGGGTCGTTGATATGCAGAGGCGTACGTACCAGCTGGCGCATCGGCGCCGCCTGGAAATGCGCCTCGATGGCGTCAAACAGCGCCTTGTCGGCCTCCGGGTTCCAGAACTGGGCGCCGGGTGCGTCCAGCATCGATACGCCGCCTTCGGGCAAAAAGAAACGCACCGGTCCCGTCATGCGGTTGAGCTTGCCGGCGATGAACTTGCCGATCGCCACGTTGTCCTCGATGCTGGTGCGCATCAACGTGACATTGGCGTTGTGCTGGTAGAGATTGCGATGGCGGTAATGCGGCGGCACGCTGTCCAGCGCGCCGAAATTGACCATGTCCAGTGCGCCACAGGAACCGACATAGGGCACCCGGCTGCGCGCGATGGCATCGAGCCGCCCGGGTCCGGCCGAGAACACGCCGCCCAGCAGCTCGTCGGCCACCTCGGTCGTGGTGGCGTCTATGACCCCCGCCAGCAGGCGTGAATCGGCCAGTTTCTCCATCGACTGGCCGCCGGTGCCGGTGGCGTGGAAAACCAGGCAGTCGTAGTCCTTTTCCAGGGCTGCCGTCACCGCTTGAACGCAAGGCGTGGTGACGCCGAACATGGTCAGACCGATGGCGGGCTTGGTGGCGGCGACGGCGCGCGGCGCGTGGCTGATCATGCCGCCAAGCGCATTGGCAGCATTGGCCAGCACCAGTTGGCTGATGCCGTTGATGCCTTGTACATCGGTGACCGAATACATCATGCAGATGTCGCTGGGACCGACGTAAGGACGGGTGTCGCCCGAGGCCACGGTACTGAGCATCAGCTTGGGTACACCAATCGGCAAGGCACGCATGGCCGGGGTGGCCAGTGCGGTACCGCCGGAACCGCCGGCCGAAACCAGTCCGGCCACATCGCTGCAGGTCTGGATGTAGCGCTCGAAAGCTTCGGCCATCGCGCTCACCGCGGTGCCACGGTCGTTGGTGAAAACAGCCTCGACGCCAGCCGGATGATGGCGGGCGACCTCGCGTGGCGAGACATCGGCCGGCGACTCGGCGCCGCTGGTGGACAGGTCCACCGTGCGCGTGCGCAAGTCGAATCTGGACAGACAGTCGCGCATGTACATCAACTCGCGGCCCTTGGTGTCGAACGTACCGGCGATATAGGCCACTTTGTCCTTGCTGGCTTGCGCAACAGTCTGCCGGCTACCCGGTTGCGGGTCGGTACCGGCGCCTGTGCCCAAGCCGCTACTCGTAGCACCCGCAAGCGGATCGCCGTGTGGCTCGGACGCTGCTGCGGCACCGGCTGCCGAAGTTCTCGCGCCGCCCTTCAAGCCCAGCAGTTCCTGCTGCAAAGCCCGGTCGGCCGCAAGCTCGTTTGCCGGCAACACACGTGCTACCCGGCCGTTCACCATGACCGCCACTGAATCCGCGATGTCCATTGCAACTCCTATGTTTTGTTCTATCAACAGCACTGCGATCTTGCCCTCGGCTGCCAGCGCCTTCAACATGGCGGCCACATGGTCAAGGATCACAGGTGCCAGCCCTTCGGTCGGCTCGTCCATCACCAGCAAGCAGGGATTTAGCAGCAAGGCGCGGCCAATCGCCAGCATCTGCTGCTCTCCCCCCGACAGTTGAGAACCACCGTTGTTGCGCCTTTGCGCCAGACGCGGAAAGGCTTCGTAGACCCGCTGCACGGTCCAGTCGCCGCGCCGTGCGCTGCCGGACGTCAGCTGCAGATGTTCATGCACGCTCAGCGAGGACCAGATGCGCCGCCCCTGCGGCACGTAAGCAATGCCCAGATGCGCCAATCTGTGCCGCGCGAAACCGCGGATTTCCTGTCCGTTCAAGCGGATGCTCCCGCTCGAACGCACCATGCTGGTAATGGCATTGCACAGGCTGCTCTTGCCCATGCCGTTGCGACCCACCACGGCCAGTACGCCTTGCGCCAAGGTCAGGGAGACGTCTTGCACGGCATGTGCCAGCCCATAGTGAACATTCAAGTCGCGTATCGCCAGCAGGGGCGTGCCGCCGGTGGCTAGCGGACCGCTGGTCGCGGCATGCGAGTCAATGAACATGGTGGTGTTCTCCCATGTAGATCGCCTGCACCTGTTCATTGTTCTCGATCTCGGCCGGGGTGCCGTGACACAGCACGCGGCCGTTGTGCATCACGGTCACCCGCTCCACCACCGCCAACGCAATCTCCAGATCGTGTTCGATAATCACGAAACCGATCTCGCGCGGCAAGTTTTTCAGCAGCGCGGTCAGTTCGCCGCGTTCGTGCGGTGACAAACCGGCGGCCGGTTCGTCGAACAAGATCAGCTTGGGCCGGCCCGCCAGCGCCATGGCGATCTCAAGTTGGCGCTGCTGACCGTGCGATAGTTCAGCCACCGGTCGCGCGCTTAAATCAGACAGATGCGACTGTTCCAGAAGAACATCGGTGGCATGGTAAGAGGCATCGCTTGCCGCCAGACGGCGCCATCCGAAGCGCCCCTTCATGACCCCGCGCACCGCAAGGAACAAGTTGTCGCGCACCGTCAATTCACGAAACAGCAGGGAGGACTGGTAGGTCCGACGCAAGCCGCGGCGAATGCGCTGATGCACCGGCATGCGCGTCACATCCTCGCCAAAGAACATGATTCGACCGGCCGTTGGCAGAAAGTCACCGGTGATGGCATTGAACAAGGTGGTCTTGCCGGCACCATTGGACCCCAGCACCGCGTAGCGCTGGCCGGCGGCGACGCTGAGGGAGACTCCATCGATCGCCTTCAGCGCTCCGAACGAGCGTCCGATAGCGTGCAGTTCCAGGGCCGGGGTGACGGCCGAACCATCGGCCTTCAAGCCCTGCCGCTCCACCCCGGCCACTTGACTCATTTGCATTCCGGATTGGTGCGGGTACCGACCCCCATCTTCTGGAACTCGGCGGCACTCAGGCCCAAGCTCTGCGCCACATGGGGCGTCGTCCGAACCACCTTGTTGTAGAGCGTGCCATCGGCGGCCTTGGCCACCTCGGTCAGGTAGATGTTGACCACCGCATTGCGATTGCTGTCAAGCTTCACGTCGCCGGTAGGCGTCTTCAGGGTCATGGTCGACAGGGCTTTGCGCAAGGCCGCGTGGTTGTTGGAGAGGTCACCCTTGACGGCGTCGAGCGCGTCCAGCGCCGCCTTGGTGTTGACGTAGTAGGCGTGCGCAAAAATCGATGGACTGGGGAAACCGTCCTTGAAGCTGGCTTTGTAGTCGGCCACGAATTTTTTCCAGGCCGGACTGGGGTCGTTGTCGGCGATCGGACCGGCGCTAGGCGTTCCAATCAGGCCGTCGCGCCGCTTGCCCTTGAAGCCGAGCACCGACTGGTCGACCGTGACGGCGCTGCCGATGATCGGCTTGTCGCCCCCGGATTGCTCGTACTGGCTGAGAAAATTGACGGCGTCGGCACCGCCCAGCGCGACGTAGATCGCATCGATGTTGGTGGGTATCTTGGCAATCACGGACGCATAGTCCTTGGTGCCCAAGGCCACCCAGTGCTTGTCTTTGACCTTGCCGCCGGCCTTGCAGTATTCAACCATGAAGCCTTGCACCATGGAGTAGGGGAACGCATAGTCTTCGGCCACCACAACCACATTCTTGTAGCCCTTCTGATAGGCATTGCTGCCCAGACCGACCTGCCACTGGGCACCGTCCGTGGAGAAGCGGAAGAAATTGGGGGCTGGATTGCTCAGTGTGGTTTCCTGTGCGGCGGACGCGCCGTTCAGGAAGGTGGTTTGCAATTGGGTCTTGGCATAGTCTTTCACCGCAATGCCTTCGGAGCCCGATAGCGGGCCGACCAGGATCTGCACTTTGTCTTGCTCCACCAGCTTGCGGGTAGCGGCGACGGCCGAATCCGGCGTCGCATTGGATGACGCTTTGATCAGCTCGATTTTTTTACCACCGGCCATGTAGTTGTGCTCTTTCAGCGCCAGCTCAACGCCGCGCATGCCGTCCTGACCGAGTACGGTGAAGGGGCCTTCCAGGGTGGCGAGTGCGCCCATTTTCAGGGTCTCCTGGGCGCCGGCGGCACCCCAGCCGGTGGTCAGCGCAATGGCCACCGTGCTCAAGGTAAGGATACGAAGGGATTTACTCATGGTTGTCTCCGGGTAGTTGTTGGACAGGGGGTTGGGGGGAAATGACACGCTTGTCTCCAGCTTGGGGTTGAACAGGGGAACGAGGGTTGGCCCCGGTATTGCCGGTCCGGAGCCAGGATTGCCGCAGGCGTTGCCACAGGCCCAGCAGACCGTCGGGCGAGAACAGGACGATGGCCAGGAAGACACCCCCGATGACCAGATTGAAGCGCTCGCGACTGACCAGATCGATCGCGAAGTTCTGTAGCAGAACAAAGACCAGCGCGCCGATGAAGGCACCCACCGGGCGGCGCAGGCCGCCCAGCACCGCAACCACCAGCACATTGATCATGGCACCGGTACCCACGGTTCCGGGGGAGATGCGACCCTGGTACCAAACCCACAGCACACCCCCCACCGCCGCGATAAAGCCGGCCAGCGCATGCGCCGCCAGCCGGTGCGCCGTGACCTGAAAACCAAGAGCACGCATGCGCCGCGCGTTGTCTCGCGTGCCCTGCAAGGCGATGCCAAAAGGCGTGCACAGCAGGTAAGTCACCGCGCTCAGGGCAGCGCCCGCCACCAGCAGCGCGAGGTAGTAGAACGGCACCGGCGAGCGCCAGTCGAGTCCCATCAGGGTTGGCGGCACGACGCGGGAAATGCCCTGGAATCCGTTGAACAACAGGATGTTCTGCTGGGCCAGGTAGTAAAACGCGACACCGACGGCCAGCGTGATCATGATGGTGTAGATGCCTTCGGTGCGAACCGCCAGCGCGCCGATGCCCGTTGCCGCCAGCGTTCCCAGGGCCACCGCTGCCGGGACCGCCAGCCAACAGGGCCAGCCAAGATTCACACTGGCCGCCGTGGGCTCGGCCATGCCGAGGATGGCCATGGCGTAACCGGCAATTCCGGCCACCGTCATTTGCGACAGACTGACCATGCCACCCTGCCCGGCCAGAAACGACAGCGACAGCGCGATCGTGCCCAGGATCAGTGCCTGTGCGCCAACCTGGAAGGTAAAGAAGGGTGAGGCAATCCAGGGATAGAGCAGCAAGCCGAGCACCAGCCACAGGGTCCAGCGCTGAAAACTCTTATCGCTTGGCGGTGCGCTCAGCGTCGCCAAATGGGATGCCGGGTTCATGCCGGCTTGCCCATCAAACCGTTGGGACGGAACGCCAGCGCGGCGACCATGATCACAAAAGTAAACACGACGCCATAGGTGGGCGCGTAGGTCTGCCCGAATGTTTCGGCCAGGCCGATCAACAGCGCCCCCAGCGCGGCACCGGTTATCGAACCCATGCCACCCACCAGCACCACCACCAGCGAGGCCAGCAGGTAACGAACATCCTCACCCGGCGCAACCGACAGCGCCGTGCCACCCACCACGCCGGCCAGCCCGGCCAAGCCGGCACCGATCGCGAAAGTGACGAGGAAAAGGCGCTCCACGTTGACTCCGACCGACGACAGCATGTCCTTGTCATCGACCCCGGCCCGTATCATCATGCCGACGCGGGTCCGATGCAGCAGCAGCCACAAGCCCAGCCCGATGACACACGACAGCGCCAGTACCACCAGGCGAAACTCGGCGTACTTGTGCACCAATGGCAGGGCCACGGTACCGGTCAGCCAATCAGGCGCATCAAACTGGTAGGTGTCGCCACCCCACAGCCACAGGAAAATGTCGGCCATCATGATCGAGAGGCCTATCGTGGCCAGGGTCTGCCGCAGGTCCTGACCCACCATGCGGTTGAACGCCAGGCCTTGCATCAGCACCCCGGCCAGGGCGGCGGCGACAAAGCCGGCCAGCAGCGCGACCAGCCAGGAGCCGCTGGCCAGTCCGGCCGAATAGCCGACATAGCCCCCCAGCAAGAACAACGACCCGTGCGCCAGATTGACCACCCGCATCAGTCCGAAGACCAGCGTGAAGCCGCTGGCGACCAGAAAGTAGAGCCCCGCCAGTGTCAGCCCGTTGAGCACGGTGAGCGCCAACAAGCGCCTGTTGTCGACCAGCATCCAGGCCGCAACCAGTCCCACCACCGGTAACGCGGCCCAAAACACGCTCTGGAATTTACCCTGCGCGAGCGGCGACAATTTCATTCAGGAATCTTTCAAACATAACTCGCAAACTGAGGTCTCAATTGGATAATTGTTCAATAATTGGCATATAGCCACATTATGAGACAGTTGTCTCATTTATAGTTTCGCGTATCGTAATTGAAATAACTTGAGGAGTCGACGGGTATGAGCCTAGGAAAAACCCTTACCCCGGTCCCGCAGACGCAACCGCAAATGAACGGCGGCATCAAAGGCGCCACGCGTCGCTTGCTGCTGGAGTCCGCCATGGGCCTGATTCGGGACGGTCATGTGCCGTCGTTGCCGGAAGTGGCCAAGCGCGCCGAGGTGTCGCGCGCCACGGCCTACCGGTATTTCCCGAGCCGAAGTGCCCTGATCACGGCCGTTATCGACTGGTCGTTGGGCCCGGTCCGCAGCTTCGCTTCCGAGGAAGCCGATGGTCGAAAACGCGTGACCGAATTGTTCACCTCGACCTTTCCACGCTTTAAGGATTTCGAGCCGCAAATGCGCGCCGCTCTTCAGTTGTCGCTGGAGCACTGGGCCTTGGAGCGCGCCGGACTTCTGGATGAAGAGCCGTATCGCCGCGGCCATCGCATTGCCATCCTGCGCCACGCCATCGAGCCGCTCAAACCCCAGTTGCCGGCAAAGGTGCTGGACCGCTTGCACAAAGCGCTGTCAGTGATCTACGGCATCGAACCGTACGTGGTTCTGAAAGATATCTGGGGTGTGGAGGACAAGGAAGTCGAAACCATTGCGCTCTGGATTGCCGACACGCTGGTGGCAGCCACTTTGCAACAGGCCGCAATGCCCAAAAAGGCAAAACCGCCCCGCTCGGCCAGAAAATAGGTACCCCAGCAAAACTCCTGGGCCAACGCGACCTTGCTTCAACGGTGCGAAAAACTGTGCGGATTCTGCGGATCGAGGTAACGCTGCTTGAAGTACTGCCGGATGGTTTGCATGGCCGGGCTCATGCTGGCGTCGGCGCGCCAGGCCAGGCCCACGTTCATGCTGGGAACGCTCTTCAGACGGTGCGCTCAACTACGATCTACGCCAGGCGTATCTCCACTTCCATCCCCTCGCCGGATCGCGAACTGGCCCGCAAGCTGCCACCATGCGCCTCCACAATGCGCCGCGTGAAGTAGTAGCCAAGACCGCTGCCCTTCTTGCCAAGGGACGAGCCAGCGCGGTAGTAGGGTTGGCCCAGCATCGCCAATTCCTCCTCGCGCATGCCCGGCCCCCGGTCAACGACGCGAATGCGCAACCCCGTTGCGTCCACCGTTGCCGCAATCTCCACCGGGCTATCGGGCGGCGAATAGCGCAGGGCATTGGCCACCAGGTTGCCCACCGCCATGCCGATCAGGGTGGGATCAAGATGAAACAGGGCATCGGGTGGTACCACCGTCAGTTGGATGCGCTCGCCCACTTCTTCTCGCTGCATCTGCAGCACGCCTTCCAGCAGGGGGCGGATGGCGCACGGCTCACGCGATAGCGCCATGGCCTGATGGTCAAGCGCCTCCGTGAGCAAAAAGTTATCCACCAGGCCAGAGAGCGTGGCGACGTTGCCGCGTATCTGCGTGAGGCGTTTGGCTTCGGATATGGCCAAGTCCGGTGTTTTTATTTCGATCATCTGCGCCGAGCGATCGATGGCGGCCAGCGGGTTGCGGAATTCGTGCGACAGCATGGCCACGAAGCGGCGCTGCTCCTCGGTCCGTTGCGCGGCGACCAGCACCCCCTGTTCCGCCGCCGCCTTGTCGTGCTGCATCTGGCGCAGGCGCAGCGCCAGGCCGAAGCTCATCACCAGCACGTGAACCAGCGAGGTGATCTGGTAGAGGTTGGAAGTCAGCGCATTCTGGGGTACCCAGCCCATCTCCATGGCGATGAGGGTCAGGCCGCCCACCATCGGAATGACGAAGGCAATGAAGTACACCATCAACTCGGCGCGGCGGCTGCGCCACCAGAAGATGCCCAGCAGAATCGGGTTGATGATTCCGATCGACATGGCGATCAGGTTGATCGACGGCGCGATGACCCGATAGCTTGCCGTCGCCACAAGAGGCAGCGCCGCGACGTTGACGAGGCCGATGAGCATGTACAAGCGATGGATGCGCGAAAAATTCCGCCTCAGTTCCAGCAGCCGATCCCACATCAGCGCAACAAACGCCGTCCCGCCCAGGAAGCCGACGCGCATCAACGCATCATTGAGCCAAGTGCTATCGGACGCGAACACCACTGGCAGATAGCCGTTGTGCCCCAGATGCAACAGTACCAGCGAGGCGACATAGCCGGCATAGGCACCCATGATGGCGTCGCGCAGCCATGCGGCAAGTATCGAATAGAACATCGCAACGATCAGCAGGATGCCGAAATAGAGTCCGCGGTAAAGATTGCCCCGGGTTTCGTTGGCAATGAAGGCTTCCGGCTGCCAGACCTCGGCATTGACGTTGATCGTGCTGGTTGTCTGCACGCGCATATAAATGCGGGTGCGAGCCGGCACCTCGACGGGCACGGCGAACAGGCGGGTTTGCAGCGGGCGGGCCTCATAGGGCCGGTGATCGCCCAGCGCATATCGGAGAAAAGCGCCTTCCGGCTGCTCCACCCACACATCCACCTCGTCCAGGGTGGGGCTGCCAATGGCGAGTATCCAGCGCGCCGGCGCCCCGGCGGCGCGGCTCAATTCAAAACGGTACCAATGGGCTGCGGCGTCGTAATTCTGGCTGCGAAATGCCGGCAGCAGGGTGAAGTCCCGCTGTCGCACCGCCTCGAACGCCAGTGTGTCGGAGGCATCCGCGAAGTGCTCCAGCCGACCTTCCAGCGAAGCGCGAGGCATGTCTGCCGTCAACGTCAATGGCGTTGCTCCCAATGGCAATGCCATCAGCAGGGCCACGACAGCCGCGATAAAAAGTTGCATCACGCGCACACCTCGCATGCCGCGCCAAAGGTGTAGCCCTTGCCGTAACTGGGGCGCACCGGCAGCTCGATGCCGCATGCCTGCAGCACCTTGCGCCGCAGCCGGCTTGCGGCGTTGTCCAGATTTCGCAGGTTGGACAATGTGTCTTGCTTGCCCAACAGGGTCAGCAGTTGGTCGCGTTCGACCGCCTCGCCGGGTTTGTCGAACAGCGTGCTGAGAAAAATCAGTTCGGCATGCGTCAGGTCTATGGTGGTGCCGTTGGGCGCTTCCAGCTTCCATTGCCGACTGCGGATGCACCACAGGGTCTTCCGGGACGGTGCAGGTGTCACCGCGCCTGTTGTGTGGGTCATGCCCAGCCGCCGCAGCACGCTGCGGCAAGCCGCCTCAATCACCTCAAGTGAACTGCGCTTGGATAGATAGGCATCCGCCCCCGCTCCCAGGCCTGCCACCTGGTCGCTGTCTGCGTCCAGCGCCGTCAGCATCACGATGCCCGCCGCATCCTTCTCGCGCACCCGGCGCGCCACTTCCAGACCGCTGTCGCCCGGCAGGGACACATCCAATAGCAGCAGATCGAACCGCACCACCGGCCAAGCCTGATAAAACGCCTCGGCACTCCCAAACCCCCGCGCGGCAAACCCCCGCAATTGCAAAAACTCCACCAGGTCGGCGCAAAGCCCTGGATCGTCTTCCACGACGGCAACGAGATAAGGATGGGGGTGTCGGGTCATGTGTCTGCCATGCGATCAAATCATTAAAAGTGTAGCGAAATACCTCAGCGCTGACAGGATTTGACAGCATTTGACAGCATTGAGTGAGCCAAATTCGGAGTGATGATTTCTACAATTTCCACACCTTTTCGGGCTGGACAGTGCGTGGTTTCCCCCGCCCGTTCAAGCCGTCATCGGTTGCTAATCAGAAAGCTTGCATGAATGCCATGCTGAGGGTTTATCACGCTCTGTTTCCCTGTGGCTTGGGCTGAAGGTCTATCGCGATTTTTTAGGATCCCTGAATGAACCACTTCTACCGATTGATCTGGAACGAACTCGCCCAAACCTGGGTGGCTGCTGCTGAACTTGCCAAAGCGCACGGCAGACACATCCATGGCGGTGCATCGCCACAAGCAGATCCTGCTTTGGTTCCCGTCGTGGCGACCTTGCGGCCGCTGTACCTGGCAATGTATTTGGTTGGGCTGGTTCCTGCCTCGACCCTGGCATTACCGACTGGCGAGCAGCTTGCTGGGGGTGGCGCCAGCTTTCAGCGTAACAACAATCAACTGAACATCAAACAGACGAGCCAAGCGGCCGTCGTCAACTGGCAAAGTTTCAGCATCGCACGGGGTGAGCAGGTATCCATCAGCCAGCCCAACAGCGCAGCCACCATGCTGGCACGCGTGCAGGGCATGTCGCCGTCGACAATCGATGGTGTGCTGCAAGCCAATGGCAGGCTTTACCTCATCAATCCAAACGGCATATTGGTCGGGCCGAGTGGCATCATTGACACCGCGCACTTCATGGCCTCCACGCTGGACGTGTCAGACGGGGCCTTTATGAGCGGCAGTGGCATGAATTTCAGCGGCGATGGTCAAGCCGGGGTCGTGAACCTTGGCACGATACGCGCCAGCGAAGGTGATGTCAGCCTGGTGGCGCACAGCGTGCGCAATGCAGGAACGATTTCCGCGCCCAAGGGGGCGGCCAATCTGCTTGCCGCCAATGAAATTTTCCTGGCGTCGCCCGATGCGCCGGCCCTGTTGGTGCGCGCTGGCGGCGCGGGGACAGCCACAGGCGTGGAGAACAGTGGCTTGATCGAGGCCGCGCAGGCGCGCTTGCAGGCCGCCGACGGCAATATTTATGCGCTGGCGATCAATCAGAGCGGGGTGATCCGCGCTGTCGGGGTGGAGACGCGCGATGGCCGTATTGTGCTGACCGCCAGCGGCGGCAAGGTGGTGCAGGACGGTAAGTTGTTCGCCCACCATGCCGACGGTTCCGGTGGCGAGATTCTGGTCGGCGGCGATTATCACGGCGGCAATGCCCAAGTCGCCAACGCCGCCGAAACGGTGGTGACGGCCAAGGCCCGCCTGGAGGCCGATGCCACGTCCAGCAACGGCGACGGCGGGCGCGTCATCGTCTGGGCGGACAACAGCACGCAGTTCGACGGCCGCATTTCGGCGCGCGCGGGCAGTAGCGGCGGCGACGGCGGTTTTGCCGAGGTCTCGGGCAAGCATGACTTGCGCTTCCGCCCGGCGGCGCCCGTCGATTTGAGCGCGCCGTCCGGCAGGACCGGCACGCTGCTGCTCGACCCCGACCAGATCGATGTCGTCACGACGGCCTCTACCGCCAACCAACTGGCGGTTGCCACCATCCAGAGCGGGCTGGCTTCCGCCAACTATGTGCTGGATACCTCCGGCTTCAAGCCGGCCAACGGCAGCGGCGACATCACTTTCAGCAACAACGTGAGCTGGACTTCGGGCAACACACTCAGCGTCACATCCGGCAACAACATCAACATCAACGCCAACATCAGCGGTGTCAACGGCACGTTGGCGCTTTACCACGGCAAATCGGCCATGACGACCACGCAAGGCTTGCCGCCACTGTCCCCTAGCACGACGCTGAACGCGGCCAACAGCATCGATGTGGCGACCCTGCGGGTCGGCCTCAACAACAATGCCCCGCCGACCGGCTACACCGCGCGGCCTTCATCGGCATTTTTCCGAGGCAACGGCGTCGTGACGGCATCCGCGCTGGAACTCGATCTCAACAGCGGTTCGGTCAGCGTCAATGCCAACAATGCGGCCAATGCGCTGGACGCGGTTCGCACCCTGGGCACCGGCGATCTTGGCGGCCTCATCGTCAAGGATGGCAGCGGCAATCTCAATGTCAAACTGGCCTCGTCCAACAGTTCGACCAACTGGATCGACATCGCCACGCCGGGCACGCTGACGCTGGAATCCGGCAGCAGCCTGTCGTTCGCCAACCCGGCCACGGTCGTGCTGGCTTCCACCGGCGGCAACTTCGTCAATCAGGCCGGTGGCAGTGTGTTCGGGAGCAAAGCGCGCTACCTGATCTACACCAACACCACCGCGGCTACCACCAAGGGCGGCCTGACCGGCGTCGAGGTATTCAGCCGCAGCTATGTTGGCAATCCGCCCACCGATGCCGAGTTTTCGGACACCACCAGTCGCATCTTGTTCTCCTCGGGCGGTGTCTCGCCGGAACTGACCTATCGCGCCAACGACCTGTCGCGCTATTACGGCGACGCCAACCCGGCCCTGAGCTACGCCGTCAGCGGCTTGCAGGGAGGCGATGTTCTTTCTGCCGTGGTCAGCGGCGCACCGGTCTTATCCTCCAGCGCCACGCTCGCCTCGGGCGTCAACACTTACGCTATCCAGATCGGGCGGGGCACGCTGTCGTCCGCCAGCTACGGCTTCAACTTCGTCAACGGCACGCTGACGGTCAACCCAGCGCCGCTGACCATGGACATCCACAACGCCAGCCGCTACTACGGTGACCTGAATCCGACCTTTGGTGCTACTGTCACCGGCCTGAAAAACGGCGAGACCGCCGCCAGCATCCTCGCCGGCTGGTCGCTGGGCACTGCCGCGACACGGGCCTCCAACGTCGGCGGCTATCCGATCCAGGCCGCGTGGCTGGGCAGCGGCAGCACCAACTACAGCTATACCGTCCATGACGGCACGTTCACCATCAACGCCGCGCCGGTCACCGTCACGCTCGCGCCCACGGCGCGAATTTACGGCGACGCCAACCCGGATTTCCGCGCCTTGGCCTCCTTGTCCGGCACTTATAACGGCGATACCGTGGCAAACGCGTTTCCCGCGTCCAGCTTCACTACCAGCGCAACCGCCGCATCGTCGGTCGGTAGCTATGCGGTTTCAGCCGGCGGATTCAACAACCCCAACTACCAGGTCACCATCGGCAGCATCGCCCCCCTGACCATCAACAAGGCCTTGCTGACGGTGAACGCCAACAATGCCAGCCGCCCCTATGGCGATGCCGATCCGGCCTTTTCCGTGGCCGCATTCAGCGGCTTCAGGAACGGCGACAACGCCTCCGCCGTCCCCGGTCTGGCCCTGGTTTCCAACACCACCGGCAGCACGGTGGTCGGCAGCTATCCCATCGTGCCGACCGGCAGCGCGACCAATTACGAGTTCGTTGCGGGCACAGGCACACTCGCCATCGACAAGGCGCGGGTGGAAGTACACCTCAACCCGGCAACCCGCTACTACGGCGACCCCGACCCGGTATTCAGCGCCAGTTACGTGGGGCTCAAGAACGGCGAAACCTCCATGCCCGGCTTGAGTCCCCAGTGCAGTAGCACTATCCATAGTCCGGCAGGCAGTTACGCCATATCCGCCGACGGCATCACCACTTTCCAGAACTATCTGCCGACGTTCTACGGCGCACTGCTCACCATTGCGCCGCGCCCGATCACCGTGACGGCCAATAACGCCACGCGCACTTATGGCTACGAGAATCCCAACCTGAGCGTGACCGTCGACAACGCGACCTCCTGGGATGCGGCACAAGCCGCCAAGTACTGGGTGGCTTCCACCACGGCGACCAGCCGGTCGGACGCGGGCAGCTATCCGATCACGGCCAGCGCCAACCCCTACGGCGACCGTTTCGACAACCTCGCCAACTATGCCGTGACCCTCAAGCCGGGTACTTTCAGCGTCACACGCGCGCCGCTTTCCATCGTGGCCAACCCGGTCTCCATGCTCTGGGGTAACGGCTTGCCGCCCCTCACCTACACCGTCGACGGCGGCATCATGCCGTGGGACAGCAAGCTCGACACCAGCGGCATCGCGCTGACTTCCCAGGCCGGCGGCACCGCAATGCCGCCGGGGCAATACCCGATTACCCTCGCCCATGCCGAAGGGGGCAAAAATTACCAGGCGGTGCTGAGCATCCCGACCTCCGTCACCGTGCAAAAACGGCCCATCACCATCTACGGAAATTTTTCGATGGCCGGCAACGAGCTCAACAAGGTATTCCCCGGACAGATGGACCCGCTGATGGTCACCACCTATCAAGATGGCATGACGATCACCACCGCCTATCTGGGGCCGATTCCCGGCGGTCCGCAATTCAAGGTGCTGGCAGGCACGGACGGCACACGTGTTGGCGCAATCGATTCCCTTGTGAAGGCCTATGTGACCACGGCTTATGTCGAGCCGACGACGGGCTATACGCTGGCGGATGTGCTGCGCTATTACGACCCGGTATCGCGGCCCGGAGTCGCCAATGCCAACCTGCTGTCGAGCGAGACCATTGTCCGAAACATCACGCTACCCCCGTCGACCATCCCCTTCAGCATGCATGTAACGGCATCGCCTGCCACCGTGACGTTTCGCGATCCGACCCCGCCGGGCGAAGCTCCCTCGGTTCGCAATCTGGCCGGCGATCTGCTGTCGGACAAGGAATACCTTACCACCGCATTGACCAAGTTCAAGAACACGGAAAGCTTCCGCCACCTGGGCCTGGAAGAGCGCACGCTCATTCTCGACGCGCTTGCCGGTGACCCTATCTGGCAGAGCTATAAAAAGAACGTCGATGCAACCGAAGCCTGGATCGCCAAGGTCAAGACCGAGCGGCCCTCCGGCTGGGAAATGCTGGTGGCGAACGCCGAAGCCGACATCGCCAAATGGCGCAATGACATGGCCAAGACCCCCAGTTTGGAAAACCTGCGCCTACGCGTTCAGGCGGGCGACGCGGTGGCCGCCAGGGCACTGGTGCCGATCATGGCGACCGCGATGATGAAATCGCTGTCCGAAGGCACCTTGGCGGGCGACACGTCGGCCGCACTGATGCAACTCATCAATGGACAGCGCGCTGAAATTATTGAAAAGGCAGACGCAAAATTTAATTCCATCCTGTCGTTACGGGAGTCCTCCGGCGGGCTGCTGAATTTGTTTGCCGCCCCCAAAATTCCGGACATCGTGGGGCAGGCGTTCATTGAAGTCGCCGACTCGCGACGTGTCACCGCCGAGCGGACCGGCGGCATTGTCGGCAGCGTCGTCGGCGGTGGCATCGTAGCCGGGTCGATGATGACCGAGGCGGCTCTCGTGACAGGCTTCGGAACCTTATCCACGTCCACTTTAGTATCTGAATTTGGCGCAGCCACGGCGCTTGGGGGACCCGCGGTTATCGTTGCCGTTGCCGTCGCCATCGGTGTTGCCGAAGCGAATGCCGTCGCCGAAAGTACGAAGAACTACGAGCGCTACCAAGCCTACAAGGATGCGAACAAGCCGCTGGCCTCGCTGAACAAGATCGACCTTTCCAACAAGGACAATCTGGCGCAGGTCGCAACGGCTATCCAGACTTTACTGGCACAAAGCTTCGGCAAGATGGGATCATGATGCAACGCAAAACCACACTCTGGAGATTCGCCCCGCTGTTGCTGCTGCCAGCGCTTTCCGTCCACGCCCAGGACTTGCGCCACGCCGCGCCCCCGACCGTGCCGCCCATGCAGCCGCCAGCGACGACGGCCACACCGATGCCTCTGTTTGATGTGCCCCACGCCGGAGCGGGCGAGCACATCATCCTGCCCGCGCTCAAGGGCATCGTGCTGCTGCCGGACGCCGATGCAAGCGCGTTGCGGCGCACTGCCGTCGGCGTGGATGCGGCAGCGGTGCCGCTGGTCAACAATCCCGCCATCGTCGGCTATCTTCAACCCCTGATTGGCCAGCCAGCATCGCTGGCTTCCCTCAACCTTATTTCTGTTGGGATCAGCCGGATACTGCGCGAGCAGGGCAAGCCATTTGTCCTGGCTTGGCTGCCACCACAAGACCTGACCGATGGTACGGTGCGCATCGTGGTGCGTCCCGCCGTGGTGGATGGCGCGGTCAGCGTGGTCGGCGCCGAGAACTTCAGCGAGGAATCCTATCTGGCCTGGGTCAGGCAGCAGCCCGGCCAGACTGTGGATGTGCAGGCCCTCCAGGAAGACTTGGCCTGGATCAATCACCATCCGTTTCGCCATGCCGCGCTGGCTGCCGAGCCAGGAGCCCAGCCGGGCTCAGTCAATTTGTCGCTTCGGGTGCGCGAGCAGGCACCGTGGCGCTGGTTCGTCGGCGCGGAAAATACCGGCACCAAGACAACCGACGAGAACCGCGTCTTTTGGGGAGTGAATTGGGGCAATGCCTTTGGCCGTGGCGATCAGGTCTCCTACCAGTTGCGTGCAGACCCTCGCTTTCAACGCAGCATGACCCATTCGGGCAGCTACCAGACAGATTTGTCCTGGCGCCATGTGTTGACGCTCAACGCCGCTTGGTCGCAGACCGAGCCCGACCTCGGGCCTCATTTCAACCAAATGGGAACCTCCTGGCAATTGGGGCTGCGCTACCAGGTACCCAACGCCTGGCGGCATGGCAGTTGGGAGGGGGATTTCATCGCGGGTTTGGACTACAAGTTTGCTGACAATAACCTGGAGTTCGCCGCGATTCCGGTCTCTGGCAACGAAACTCGGATCGTGCAGGCGGTTTTGGGTGCCAGCTTGCATCAAAGTCGCGGCAAGCAGGGCAGCACGGTGATGAATCTGAACCTGCTGCTCAGCCCAGGGGGGAGTGCTGACGCCAACAACGATCAGGCGTTCGATGTCTCCCGCTCAGGTGCGCCCGCCCGGTACGCCTACGCCAAGCTGGATGCCCAGCACAGCCAGAGCCTAGGCGGGGACTGGCGGTGGGATGCGAATGCCAGCGTACAACTGGCCAACGTGCCCTTGCTCGGCAGTGAGCAGATGGCGGCTGGTGGTGTCGGGGTTCTGCGTGGATTTCCAGAATCGACGGCGTTTGGCGACCGGGGTGTGACACTGAGCAATGAGTTACATCTGCCTTCGTTGCAGAGCAGCAGTGGTCAGCAGGCTGATCTCTACCTGTTCATGGATGGCGCGTACCTGCAAACCTGTGGTGGTAGCGCCGAATCCATCAGTTTGAGCAGCGCGGGTGTGGGTGCCGATGTGCAATGGGGACGTTCAGTGACGCTGCGCATGGCCATTGGCTGGCCGCTGCATGAAACCGCAGGCCGGGACCTCAGTCGTCCGAAAGGACACTTGCGCCTGCAATGGAACTTTTGAAGCCATGCCTGGGGTTGAGCCTGGAGCGGCATTTCATGCTGGGCTGCACACAACCGGCCAACAGCATCACCTTGCGCCGGGGGGTGAGGCCGGCTTCTTGTTTGGCGGGCACTTTGGTGGCAGCCACATTGCAGCAGGCCTCCTTGCCCAAAAAGGCAAACCCGCCCCGCTCGGCCAGAAAGTAGGCTATCCCAGCAAACCTCCTGGGCCAACGCAACCTTGCTTCAACGGTGCGAAAAACTGTGCGGATTTTGCGGATCGAGGTAGCGTTGCTTGAAGTACTGCCGGATGGTTTGCATGGCCGGGCTCATGCTGGCGTCGGCGCGCCAGGCCAGGCCCACGTTCATGCTGGGAACGCTCTCCAGCGTCTTGATGGTCTCGATCCGCTTGCCCTCCAATGACCAGGGGCGGTACACCATGTCGGACAGAATCGCCACACCCAGATCGTTGGCCACCAGGCTGCGCACCGCTTCGATCGACTTGGTGTTCAGCGAGACCTTGGGTTCGAAACCGTGCAGATGCCAATAGCGCAGCGCCGAGTCGGCCGCCTCGTCGACCGTCAGCATGATGAAGGGTTCTTGCGAAATATCAGCAAAACTGACCTGGCGCTTGGCCACAAAGCGGTGCTGCTGCGACACCCACAGGCGGCGCTGCGAGCTGAACAAGGTCTCGGTCTGGATCGCAGGGTTGCGCACGTTGGAGGTCAGCAGCATCGCCATGTCGTAGTTTTTCGCCAGCAGACCGGCTTCAATCGTCTCGCGGTCCAGCTCCAGCATCTGGATGCGCAGCGCCGGGTACAGCAGCGACAAACGCTGCAAATGGTCCGGTAAGAAATAACCCATCACGGTGTAGGTGGCGGCCAGTGTCAGTTCGCCACTGACCGGCGCAATCTGCTGCGGCATGTTGCGCGCATCGTCCACCGCCGCCAGGATGGCGTAGGCGCGGGTCAAAAAATGCCGGCCGTTGTCGGTCAACTCCATGCCGTGCGATTGGCGCACAAACAGCTTGTAGCCCAGGCCTTCCTCCAGCTCGCGGATTGAAATCGTCACCGCCGATTGCGACACCGACAACTCGATGGCAGCGCGCGAGATCTGCCCCAGCTCAGCGGTGGCCGCAAAGTACTTGATTTGCCGCAGTGAAAAACGCATCTCGGATGAACCGTCCGGCTGTAGGAAATGGAAGAGTCTAGGTATTTAAAAAATCAATATTAGCACCTTAAAAAATAGAATTATCTTTTTCTGTCACAAACTCTTAACTTTGCGTACCTGAACAAGGGCTTGCTTTAAATCAACACCAATTCAAGCCAGGTATGCAAACAAAAATGGGCAAAAAATGAAAAAAGTGATGGATCTGAATTCCGACATGGGAGAGGGCTTTGGACCCTGGCGCATTGGCGATGGCGCCGACGAGGCCATCATGAGCCAGATCAGTTCCGCCAACATCGCCACCGGTTTTCATGCTGGCGACCCCAACATCATGCAGCGCATGGTGTCACTGGCCAAGGAACATGAAGTGGGCATTGGGGCGCACCCGGGTTTTCGCGATCTGGTCGGATTTGGCCGGCGCGACATGAAGGCTTCCAGCGCCGAACTGCTCAACGACATCATCTACCAGACCGGCGCCCTGCGCGAATTTGCGCACTGGCAGGGTATGCGTCTGCAGCACGTCAAGCTGCACGGCGCCCTCTACATGCGGGCGGCACAGGACGAAGAGTTCTCCATCGCCTTGATCAAGGCCTTGCGCGAGATCGAGCCCGGCTTGTACCTGTATTGCATGGAAGCCTCCCTCACTTACCAGGTGGCGAAAAAAATGGGGCACCCGGTGGTGCGCGAGTTTTACGGCGACCGCGACTACGACAAGAGTGGCTCCATCGTGTTCACGCGCCAGGTCGGGCAACTGGACCCCGCCGCCGTCGCCGCCAGGGCTTTGCGCGCCTGCACCGAACGGTTGGTCAGAACCGTGGAGGGCGAAGACATCGCCATCGACTTCGACTCCATTTGCATCCACAGCGACACACCCGGTGCCCTGGCCTTGATCAAGGCGACCAAGGCCGCGCTGACCGGCATGGGCATACAAATTGCATCCTTGTCCCGAGGGGTACCCGGCGCAAAGCGCTAGCGACCGACTGCCTCACCCATGGATTTTGATTGATTTGAATAGCACGACACAACTAAGGAGCACACAGCATGGCCGAAATCTTGTCCCCCCTCCCCGGCACCTTCTACCGCCGCCCGGCCCCCGACGCACCGCCCTACAAACAGGTCGGCGACCGCGTTGCCGTCGACGAGGTGATAGGCCTGGTCGAGGTGATGAAGATGTTCAACGAGATCCGCTCGGAAATCGCTGGCACGGTGGTGAGCTACGCGGTTGAAAACGAAGACCCGGTGGAAGCCGGGCAAGTCCTGATGATCCTTGAATAAGCGATCGCCCTTGGACCTCCCAGCAACTCACAACGAAGTCAATTCAATGACAACGACGCACAAAGTCCTGATCGCCAACCGCGGTGAAATTGCGGTTCGCATTGCCCGCGCGGCACAAGAACTC
>NZ_JAQTMS010000016.1 GCF_028714215.1 Rhodoferax sp.
GCTGATACACAACATTCAGAACCTGAGTATCTTGGGTTCGACGCAGCAGGACCTATTGCTAGCGTTGGGCAGCAACGGAACCTACGTAGGTGGTGCTGGAACGGACACCTTGTACGCCGACTGGAGTACAGCTACTTCTACCATCACCTGGATCAACAACCCTGCGGGGCCGGCACAGACGGTCAATGACACCAGCATCTCGGGTGTGGAACGCATGCTTGTTCTCACCGGCAGTGGGAATGATTCCATCAGCAACACCACAGTCAATACCAACGATGAGATCGTCACCGGGGCTGGCAACGACACGATCAATGCTGGCTTGGGTAGCGACCGGGTTGATGGTGGTGCTGGTGATGACACGATCAGTGTGATAGCGAACTGGGGCGAGTCGGACACGATTGAAGGCGGTACGGGGGTCAACAAGCTGACGGTGGATGCATCTGGCATGGTGTCCACGACACCGCTCTACTCCAGCAATTCATATCAGATCCCATATCAAGCCAACGCGTACCTGCTGTGGGATGGCCTGAATGCATCAGGCGCGTGGATGTCGGCGGTGGATGCTAGTTCCTCGATGGCCTCAATCCAGACACTGCTGACCGGGGCAGACAAGCTGCATCTGCGCACGAACGCTCAGACTTCCAGTTATGGCTCTGCTCAAGGCCATGGTGTGCTGATACACAACATTCAGAACCTGAGTATCTTGGGTTCGACGCAGCAGGACCTATTGCTAGCGTTGGGCAGCAACGGAACCTACGTAGGTGGTGCTGGAACGGACACCTTGTACGCCGACTGGAGTACAGCTACTTCTACCATCACCTGGATCAACAACCCTGCGGGGCCGGCACAGACGGTCAATGACACCAGCATCTCGGGTGTGGAACGCATGCTTGTTCTCACCGGCAGTAGGGATGATTCCATCAGCAACACCACAGTCAATACCAACGATGAGATCGTCACCGGGGCTGGCAACGACACGATCAATGCTGGCTTGGGTAGCGACCGGGTTGATGGTGGTGCTGGTGATGACCTGCTCGATGGTGGCAGCGGCTCCGACACCCTGATCGGCGGCACTGGCAACGACACCTACGTGGTGGACGTGCTGACCGACGTGGTGACCGAGCTTGCCAATGAAGGCACCGACACCGTCCAGACCGGCATCTCCTACACCCTGGCTGCGCTGCCCAATGTGGAGAACCTCACCCTTACCGGAGTTGCTGCCATCAATGGCACTGGCAATGCTGAGAACAATCTGCTGGTGGGCAATGGCGCGGCCAATAACCTCAGTGGTGGGGCAGGCAACGATACGCTGGACGGCGGTTTGGGTAACGACACCTTGGTCGGAGGAGCGGGCAACGACATCCTTGACGGTGGCGAAGGCAGCGATCAGGCTACCTATTCTGGCATTCAGGCCAATTACACGGTAACCAGAACCGCAAGCGGCTTCACGGTGACTGACAACGTTGGCACTGATGGCATCGACACCCTGACGAATATCGAGAAACTGGTTTTTACTGATGCCACGCAAACGCTGGGCAAGGCCGTCGATCTGATGGCCTACAGCTGGAATGCGCACACCTTGCTCGAAGGGGTGAGCATCAGCAGCACCAATCAAAACGGAACCACCAATGCAAGCGGTGCCACCAGCTTTACTGCCGTTACCGACCCCAGCTTGACGCTCACCGCCAGCCGCACCATCCCGGGCGCAGAAGCCACAGCGACATCGAGCGCAGTGAACCTGCAAGATGCCATAGACATCCTCAAGATGATCGTCGGTCTGGACGTCAACGGTGCAGGCAAACCAGTCTCGCCCTACCAGACCCTGGCAGCCGACTTTGACGGCAATGGCACAGTTGGGCTGACCGATGCGATTGATGTCCTCAAACACGTTGTGGGCCTGACAGCACCCGAGCCGACTTGGCACTTTGTGAATGAAGTTGATGCGAGCGTACCAGGTAAGACCGGCCTAAACCCAGGCACACCGCAGACAACGGTGACGGTAGACCTCAGCGGCAGTAGTCCAGTGCATGTCGGGCTGGTAGGGTATTTGACTGGCGATGTGGATGGTAGCTACGCCGGTGCGGCAGGAGCAATGGATCTAGATGCGACCCAGCCGGCCTATTTTCAGAATTTGATTGCCACCACAGGCGTGAATCCTTCGCAGTTTGGGGTGTATGGATGAGGTCAACCCAAGGTAGATACCCGAGTGGCTTCGTTCCAATCCACCACCCGCCAGAATGATTGCGCCATGACCCGACAAAAATTTCTTTTCATCCATCAAAACTTTCCTGGTCAGTTTGTCCACGTCGTTGGGGAGTTGGTGCGGTTGGGCCACGATGTGGTGGCGTTGGGCATCAAGGGGCGGACGCTGCCGGGTGTCAGGTACATCCGTTATGCGCCCAAGGCGTTGGGACGCATCTCGGAAGTGGAATTGACAAGAGATTTTGAGACCAAAATACTGCGCGGTTTGGCTTGTGCTGAAGCAATGGAGCAGCTCAAAGAAAGTGGCTTTACGCCGAATACGGTGGTGGCGCATCCAGGCTGGGGCGAAGCCTTGTTTTGCAAGGATGTATGGCCTGGGGCAAGGCTCATTATGTTTGCCGAATTCTTTTATTCGGCGGACGGTGCTGACTACAATTTTGACGCCGAGTTTGCCCATGACAGCCTGATCGACCGGGCCCGTTTGCGTCTCAAAAACAGTGTGCATCTGCACGCCCTGCACACCGCCGATGCAGCCTACACGCCAACCCAATGGCAACTAAGCCAGTTGCCGGTCGAGTACCACCCCAAGCTGAACGTTATTTTTGACGGCATTGATACCGCAGTGGTAGCACCAAAGCCGCAAGCCTTGATTCAACTCAAAAGGGACGGCCTGAGACTGACGCAGGCAGACGAAGTCATTACCTTTGTCAACCGTAACCTGGAGCCGTATCGAGGTTTTCATGTGTTTATGCGTGCTCTGCCAGAAATCTTGAAGCAACGCCCCAAAGCGCATTGCCTGATCGTAGGTCGGGATGAGGTCAGTTACGGCTCGGCTCCAAAAGGCGGTGGCAGTTGGCGGCAAGTGATGTTGGCCGAGGTCGGAGCGCAGCTACCGATGGAGCGTGTTCATTTTTTGGGGCACCTGGCGTATCAGGACTACCTGCGGGTGATCCAGATCTCGACTTGCCATGTCTACCTGACTTACCCGTTTGTGCTGTCCTGGAGTTGCCTGGAAGCCATGAGCGCAGGCCGGGTGGTGGTGGCCAGCAACACCGAACCAGTGCAAGAGGTCATTGAGCACGGCATCAACGGCCTGTTGTTTGATTTTTTTGATGCTGCGGCGCTATCGAAGCAGGTTATCGATGTTCTGGCTGACCCGGGAGCTTACCGCGATATTGGCAAGCGAGCCCGCAATACGGTGGTCGAACGGTATGACCTGAAGACAAAATGCTTGCCGCAGCAAATCGATTTGATTGGCCGATTGGCTTCCCGGTAGCCAACAATGAATTCAACACAACCAATCAAGTCAGACGGCAAGGAACTGATGAAATCAGCCCGGGTTCTTGAAGACGCGGGCCAATATCGGCAAGCCTACAGTTTGCTACAGCGTTGTGATCAATTGTTGGCAGCGGACGGATCGGAAGAGGTTCTGCGCGGAATCGTCAAGGCAGGGCTTTGGCGTCTGGCGCCGCTGTGGTGGGCCAAATTACAGCATGGTGGCATCAGCCTGCGGCGCTGCCAGGCGGATGATGCAGATTTCTTTCAAAAGTGCTTTGCCGATGAGCAGTTTTGCCGGCAGTTCAACCGGCAACAGCCGTGGCGCGGCAAGCTGGCTTTGGCATTGGAGAAGTCCGGCAAATTGCCACCCATCCAGACGGGGCTGTTGATGTGGGTTGTTCAGTCCAGTTCCAGGGGGCCGATTGGCTTGGCCAGTTTGAGCAATATCGACACCGGGAACCGCCGAGCAGAGTTGGCGATTGGCTTTCCGGGTCAAATCCTGACCTCTCTGGGTATCAAGACCACCTTGATGATGCTGCACTTTGCATTGGTGATGATGCCCCTCAACAAGGTCTATGCCTACGTCTACGAAGACAACCCGCGGGCACTGCATAACGCGCTTCGCCTGGGTTTTGTGCATGAAGGTAAGTTGAGCGATCACTTCAACCTTGCCGGACAAGGCTTCGTTAGCGTCAACATCATAGGGTTAACCCGTGCTCAGATGGCGTGCAACGCAAATTTGAAAATTCTTGCCAAGCGAAAAATCGGACAAAGTTGGTAACCCGCTGACCAGGAAAAATTTTGCTTATATCCCCCAAATGGGGGATATCGCTTAGGTAAAGTAAGTGTTACAAAGAGTAACATTTTTTTGTCTCTGATGGCCGTTCGTATTTCGAACGAAGCCTAATGTGAAGGGTTCGTCATGACCGCTCCAGTCCTCACTTCCAGTGCCGAGACCACCAATTTTGTCGAGGGCGACAACACCCCGTCGCTTCGGTATGTGATCAATCCGGCCTTGACGATTGCCGATGCCGACAGCACCACGTTTGCCAGCGCAACCGTCAGCATCACCGGTGGTTATCAAAGTGGAGTTGATAGTTTGATATTGAACCTGGATGCGTCCACCGGCAATATCACGCGATCCTGGTCGGCAAGCACTGGCGTGCTGAGTTTGAGCTCAGCGGGAGCAGCGGCAACGCTTGAGCAGTGGCAGGCGGCTTTGCGTTTGATCACTTACTCCAACAACTCGCAGACGCCAACCGGCGGTGATCGAAGTATCAGCTTCGTGCTGAACGATGGGACGAGCGATAGCGCGGTTGTAACCAAGATCGTCACCGTCAGTCCAGTGAATGACGCGACCAGTCTGGGGGTAGGGCGAGTTTCGACGGACCTTGGGGCTTCCGAATACGCGCAAGCCATCACAGTTTTGCCAGATGGGAAGATTTTGGTGGCGGGCAGTAGCCGGGTGGGTTCTGGTCAGACCGCACCTTACTCGTTCGCAGAAGTTCGATACAACCCAGACGGCAGCCTGGATACCAGTTTTGGCAATCAGGGGACGCGTATCACCGAATTCGTGAATGGTCCGCAAGGCAATGCGATATTCAACACAATCATGGGCCCGGACGGGAAGGCGACGGCTCTTGGCTATATCGTCAATGACAGTGCATTGTCAGTGCCCGATACGCGATGGGCGATTGCGCGTTACAACGCCGACGGAAGTCTGGATACCGGTTTCGATGTCGATGGCAAGCAAACCTTTGATTTGCGAAATTACTCCAACCTGAATCACGCTGCCTTGCAAGCCGATGGCAAGATTCTGGTCACTGGGGACCAGGGAACCAATCCTGTTTGGTACGGGGATACCGGTGTGCTGCGTTTTAACACTGATGGCAGTGTAGACACGAGTTTTGGTACCGGTGGTTTAGTGAATCTGGGTTTTGGAACCGACAGTGCTGGTGAGCGTGTGTTGGCTCTTCCGGATGGCAAGATCTTGGTTGCCTGCATGGTGGGCGGTGCCGGCGGCGATCTTGGTTTGGCTCGACTCAATAGCGATGGAAGTCTTGACGTCACTTTTGATGGTGATGGCATCCTGACTACTAGCCTGGGCGCTTCGCTTTCTGTGCGGGTAATCGACGCCAAGCAGCAAGCAGACGGTAAGACGGTGGTGTTGGCAGGTGCTTCAGATGCCTTGACTACGGCGAACAATGCGGTTTTGCTGAGGTACAACCCTGACGGTAGCCTCGATACCAACTTTGACTCCGATGGCAAAGTTTCAGTCAATGCAATTACCCCAAAGCAAGTCACGCTCCAGCCCGATGGAAAACTACTGGTTGCCGGCAGTTCCCAAGGCAACTTTTGCGTGATCCGCTACAACTCGGACGGTAGCGTAGATACTTCGTTCGGTACGGCAGGCAGTCTCACTGCGGACTTCGGCACCGGTGGAGATACTGCCTACACGGTCGCTGTCGACGACGCCGGCAAGCTACTGGTTGCTGGTGGTTCCAACGGCAACTTCGCCCTGGCACGCTACAACAGCGACGGCAGTCTGGACGCCAGTTTTGAAGGCCATGCTCAGCCAGCATCGGGCGGCAGCGTTGTGCTGGACGGCCACGCCGCCATAGCAGACCCTGAAATGGGGTTAACCGGCTATGGTGGCTCGTCTCTCACGCTGATGCGCGAGGGTGGTGCCAGCGCCAACGATGTGTTTGTCGCCAAAGCGGGTGGCACCTTAGGCGACTTGACTGACGGCGGCAATCTGACGATTGGTGGCACTGTCATCGGGACTGTGGTCAGCAACCATGGTGGGACACTGGAACTAAGTTTTACCAGCAGCCTTACTGGATCAGTGGTCACCGGCGCCAGCCAAACGTTGGTCAACAGTGTGTTGCAGCAATTGGCTTACAGCAATACCACTGACCCTGTGGGAACGACGGTTCAGATTGCTTGGACATTCAACGACGGCAATACCGGGGCACAGGGTCCCGGTGGTGTGCTGACAACGGTTGCAAGTTCAAGCATCAAGATCAGTGCCGACAACGGCGTTGCCATTACGGGTACTTCTGGCAATGACACGTTGAGCGGTGGCACGGGTAACGACTACCTGACAGGCGGACTCGGCAATGACACCCTGACAGGTGGCGCGGGCTCAGATCTTTTCGGTTTCTGGAATGCCAATGGCGATGTGTCGGTAGACACGGTCACCGATTTCGTTGCCGGCATCGGCGGTGACAGCATTTCTGCTCCCCTCTCACGTTTGAGCAATTACACCAGCGGTAGCAACCCGTTTACCAGTGTGCATGTGCGCCTGACGCAATCAGGCCCCGATACCCTCGTAGAGGTGGACGCTGACGGGGCCACAGGCCCGGGCGGCTACCAGACCATGGTGGTTTTGAGCAACGTGAGCAAAGCCAATCTGGTGGCCAGCAATTTCAATGGTGTCGATCCTTATGCCAATCTGGGTACCGACCTGGCTGACTCGTTGACTGAAACTTCGGGGAATGATCAGATTAACGGAGGCGGTGGCAACGACACATTGATCGGCTTGGCTGGCAATGACACTCTGTATGGGGGGCTTGGTAACGACCTGCTCGACGGTGGCGCCGGTGTAGATCAACTTTTCGGCAACGACGGGAACGACAGCGTTACCGGAGGTGCAGGCAATGACATCCTTTATGGCGGCGCTGGGGACGACACATTGGACGGCGGTGCTGACACTGACGGTGCATATTACGCTGACGCCACTGGACCGGTAACTGTCAATCTGGCGCTGGGGTCAGCCAGCGGTGCAGGCATTGGTTCGGACACTTTGATCAGTATCGAGAACGTCTACGGAAGTCAGTATGCCGACACCTTGATTGGCAGTACCGGAAATGACACTTTATACGGACAAGGCGGCAACGACTTGTTGAATGGCGGTGACGGGAACGATCAGCTCTACGGCAACGACGGCAACGACAGCATCACGGGCGGCGCGGGTTATGACGTTTTTTACGGCGGACTTGGCGACGATACGCTCGATGGCGGTGCTGACAATGACTACGTTCAATACTACGACGCCACTGGCCCGGTAACCGTCAACTTGGCGCTGGGAACGGCCACTGGTGCTGGCATTGGCACAGATACCCTGATTAGCATCGAGCAGGTCTACGGCAGCCAGTATGCCGACGTCCTGATTGGGGGTACCGGGAATGACTTTTTGATTGGTCAAAATGGCAATGACACTCTGACCGGTGGTGCCGGATCGGACTTCTTTCAACTCCGCACCAGCAGTGCCGACACCTCGGTGGACACGATCACCGATTTCAGCGCAGGGGTGGGTGGTGATAGCCTGTACTTCACGACTTCGGGTTTTACCAACTACAGCGGCAGCAACCCCTTTGCCAGCGGTCACGCTCGCCTGACACAGTCAGGCACTGACACCCTGCTTGAGCTCGACACCGATGGCCCCACAGGCGTGGGTACCTTTCAAACCATAGCGATACTGAACAACGTCACCAAAGGCAACTTGGTGGCCAGCAATATCAATGGCTGGGACCCCAACGCCATTGCAGGGACTACAGCAGCGGATTCAATAATCGGTACCGCAGGCAATGACTATATCGATGGTGGCGCGGGCAACGACACGCTGACTGGGCTGGGCGGCAGTGACTCCCTTTTTGGAGGAACTGGCGACGACGTGCTCGATGGTGGTGACGGCAACGATCAGCTCTACGGCAACGACGGCAACGACAGCATCACGGGCGGCGCGGGTTATGACGTTTTTTACGGCGGACTTGGCAACGATACGCTTGATGGTGGCGCGGATTCAGATTTGGTTCAATACTACGACGCCACTGGCCCGGTAACCGTCAATTTGGCGCTGGGAACGGCCAGTGGTGCTGGTATTGGTACAGATACCCTGATTAACATCGAGCAGGTCTACGGCGGTCAGTATGCCGATACGTTCACTGGCGGTGCGGGAAATGACAATTTATATGGACAGGGCGGTAATGATTCGCTCAATGGAGGTGACGGGAACGATTACCTTTCAGGCGACTACGGCAACGACACCCTGACCGGTGGTGCCGGATCGGACTTTTTCCAACTCCGTAACAGCAGCGCCGACACCTCGGTGGACACCATCACCGATTTCAGCGCAGGCGTGGGCGGCGACAACCTGTACTTCACTACTGCGGGTTTTACCAACTACAGCGGCAGCAACCCCTTTGCCAGCGGCCATGCTCGCTTGACTCAGTCAGGTGCTGACACACTGCTTGAGCTCGACGCCGACGGACCCAGTGGTGCCGGTACTTTCCAAACCGTAGCGATACTGAACAACGTCACCAAAGGCAGTATGGTGGCGAACAATATCAATGGCTGGGACCCTAACGCCATTGTTGGCACTGCAGCAGCGGATTCAATAACTGGCACTGTAGGCAATGACTACATCGACGGAGGCGCAGGCAACGACACGCTGACTGGGCTGGGCGGTAGTGACTCCCTTTTCGGAGGAACTGGCGACGACGTGCTCGATGGTGGAGATGGCAACGATCAGCTCTACGGCAACGACGGCAACGATAGCATCACGGGTGGTGCGGGTTTTGATAACCTTTACGGCGGACTAGGCAACGATACGCTCGATGGTGGTGCAGATACTGACTACGTTCAGTACACCGATGCCACCGGCCCAGTAACCGTCAACTTGGCGCTGGGAACGGTCACTGGTGCTGGCATTGGCACAGACACGCTGATCAGTATCGAAAACGTCAGTGGCGGTCAGTATGCCGACACCTTGATTGGTAGTGCGGGAAATGATACTTTATACGGACAAAACGGCAACGACTCGCTCAATGGCGGTGACGGGAACGACTACCTTTCAGGCGACTACGGCAATGACACTCTGACCGGTGGTGCTGGTTCAGACTACTTACAACTCCGTAACAGCAGCAACGATACCTCGGTGGATACCATCACCGACTTCACCGTAGGCATTGGAGGCGATTCTCTTTCGATCCCGACCTGGATGTTGACCAACTACAGCGGCAGCAACCCCTTTGCCAGCGGTCACGCTCGGCTGACCCAGTCTGGCACCGACACACTGCTTGAGCTTGACACCGATGGCACCACAGGCGTGGGTACTTTCCAAACCATAGCGATATTGAACAACGTCGCCAAAGGCAACTTGGTGGCAAGTAATTTGAATGGCTACGATCCCAACGCGATTGTGGGTACCTCAGGAGCTGATTCAATAACGGGCACCGCTGGCAACGACTATATCGACGGCGGTGCGGGCAATGACACCTTGAATGGCTTGGCGGGTAACGACACTCTGTACGGTGGCCTTGACAACGACGTCATCAATGGCGGAGATGGTAATGATCAGCTCTATGGCAGCGACGGCAATGACACCGTTTACAGCGGCGCCGGAAACGACAACTTGTACGGTGGGCTTGGTAACGACGTGCTCGACGGTGGAGATGGCAACGACCAGCTTTTCGGCAACGACGGTAATGACAGTATCACGGGAGGTGCGGGCTTTGACAACTTTTACGGGGGAGCCGGGGACGACACGCTGGACGGAGGCGCCGACTCCGACAATGTTCAATACGACGACGCGACAGGCCCAGTCACTGTCAACCTGGCGCTGGGCACAGCTACAGGGGCGGGCGTTGGCGTCGACACTTTGCTTAGCATTGAAAATGTCTGGGGTAGTCAATATGCCGACACCTTGATTGGCGACGCCAACAGCAACAGCTTGACGGGTGGCGTCGGCAACGACACACTGACCGGTGGTTTGGGTTCTGATTTCTTCCAACTCCGCACCAGCACTGCCGACACCTCGGTGGACACTATCACCGATTTCACCGCAGGGGTGGGGGGCGACAACCTTTATTTCACAACTTCAGGTTTTACCAACTACAGCGGTAGCAACCCCTTTGCCAGCGGCCATGCTCGGCTGACCCAGTCAGGCTCCGACACATTGCTTGAGTTGGACACTGATGGACCCGGTGGCGTGGGTGCGTTCCAAACCATAGCGATATTGAACAACGTCGCCAAAGGCAACTTGGTGGCCAGCAATGTCAATGGCTGGGACCCCAATGCCATTGCAGGAACCGCAGGACCTGATTCAATAAGCGGGACTACTGGCGATGACTATATCGATGGTGGTGCCGGCAACGACACGCTGACTGGCTTGGCTGGCAATGATCAGCTTTACGGCGGGTTAGACAACGACGTGATTGATGGTGGAGATGGCAACGACCAGCTCTACGGTAACGACGGCAATGACAGCATCACGGGTGGTGCCGGCTACGACAACTTTTACGGCGGACTAGGCAACGACACGCTTGATGGTGGCGCGGACACCGACTCCGTTCAGTACTATGACGCCACTGGCCCGGTAACCGTCAATCTGACGCTGGGAACGGCCACTGGTGCTGGCATTGGCACAGACACGCTGATCAGCATCGAAAACGTCTATGGCAGTCAGTATGCCGACACCTTGATTGGTGGTGCGGGAAATGACCTTTTGTATGGCCAAAATGGCAACGACACACTGACCGGTGGTGCGGGATCTGACAATTTCCAGTTTTGGAACAGCGGTAACGATACGTCGGTCGACACTATCACCGACTTCACAACTGGTGTAGGAGGCGACAGTCTCTACTTTCCAGCTTGGCGCTTAACCAACTACACGGGCTCTAACCCGTTTGCCAGCGGCCATGCTCGGCTGACCCAGTCAGGCACCGACACACTGCTTGAGTTGGACACTGATGGCCCTGGAGGCGTCAATGTATTCCAAACCATAGCGATACTGAACAACGTCACCAAAGGCGACTTGGTGGCAAGTAATTTGAATGGCTATGATCCGAACGCCATTGGCGGCACGGCAGCAGCCGACTCACTAACCGGCACCGCAGGCAATGACTATATCGATGGTGGTGCGGGCAACGACACGCTGACTGGCCTGGCGGGTAACGACACTCTGTACGGTGGTCTTGATAGCGACGTCATAGATGGCGGTGATGGCAACGATCAGCTCTTCGGCAACGACGGCAACGATAGCATCGCGGGTGGTGCGGGCTTTGATAACCTTTACGGCGGACTAGGCAACGACACGCTCAATGGCGGTGCAGACAATGACTACGTTCAGTACACCGACGCCACCGGCCCGGTAACCGTCAACTTGGCGTTGGGAACGGCCACTGGCGCAGGCATTGGTGTCGACACGCTGATTAGTATCGAAAATGTTTCGGTTCAATTCAATCAGTATGGCCACGTTCTGATTGGCGATGCAAACAACAACAGCCTGACTGGTGGCAAGGGCAATGACAACATCACCGGTGGCGCTGGTGATGACGGGCTTTATGGTGGCATGGGAGGTAATGACATCCTTGATGGCGGTGATGGCAACGATACACTTTCAGGCGACACAGGCAACGACACACTGACCGGAGGTGCTGGCTCGGACTATTTCCAAGTTCGCACCAGTGGTACCGACACATCAGTAGATACGATCACAGACTTCACCGCTGGCAATAGCGGCGACAACCTGTACTTCACTACTTCGGGTTTCACTAATTACGCCAGTGGTGCCAACCCCTTTGCCAGCGGCCATGCTCGGCTGACCCAGTCAGGCACCGACACACTGCTTGAGTTGGACACTGATGGTCCTGGTGGCGTCAATGCATTCCAAACCGTAGCTTTACTGAACAACGTTACCAAAGGTAACTTGGTGGCAAGTAATTTGAATGGCTACGATCCCAACGCGATTGCAGGTACCGCAGCAGCGGATTCAATAACTGGCACCGCAGGCAACGACTATATCGATGGTGGTGCGGGCAACGACACGCTAACTGGCTTGGCTGGCAATGACACGATTTACGGTGGCCTTGATAACGACGTCATAGAGGGGGGAGATGGCAACGATCAGCTCTTCGGAAACGACGGCAATGACACCGTTTACAGCGGCGCCGGAAACGACAACTTGTACGGTGGGCTTGGTAATGATGTGCTCGACGGTGGAGATGGCAACGACCAGCTTTTCGGCAATGACGGTAATGACAGTATCACGGGCGGTGCGGGCTTTGACAACTTTTACGGGGGAACTGGTGACGACACGCTGGACGGAGGCGCCGACTCCGACAATGTTCAATACGACGATGCGACAGGCCCAGTCACGGTCAACCTGGCGCTGGGCACAGCTACGGGGGCAGGCGTTGGCACAGACACGCTGATCAGTATCGAAAACGTCAATGGCAGTCAATATGCCGACACCCTGATTGGCGACTCCAACAACAATAGCTTGGCGGGTGGCGTCGGCAGCGACACCCTGACTGGTGGTTTGGGTTCTGATTTCTTTCAAGTCAGCACCAGCAGTGCAGACACCTCGGTGGACACCATCACCGATTTCAGCGCAGGCGTGGGGGGTGACAACCTTTACTTCACGACCTCAGGCTTTACCAACTACAGCGGCAGCAACCCCTTTGCCAGCGGCCATGCTCGGCTGACCCAGTCAGGCACGGACACCCTGCTTGAGCTCGACACCGATGGCACCACAGGCGTGGGTACCTTCCAAACTGTAGCGATACTGAACAACGTCGCCAAAGGCAATTTGGTGGCCAGCAATATCAATGGCTGGGACCCCAATGCCATTGCCGGCACCTCAGCAGCGGATTCAATAACTGGCACTGTAGGCAATGACTACATCGATGGTGGTACTGGCAACGACACGCTGACTGGCTTGGCGGGTAACGACACTCTGTATGGAGGCCTTGATAACGACGTCATAGATGGCGGCGACGGAAACGACCAACTCTTCGGCAACGACGGTAATGACAATATCACGGGCGGTGCGGGTTTTGACAATTTTTACGGGGGAGCTGGTGACGACACGCTGGACGGAGGCGCCGACTCCGACAATGTTCAATACGACGATGCGACAGGCCCAGTCACGGTCAACCTGGCGCTGGGCACAGCTACAGGGGCAGGCGTTGGCGTCGACACTTTGCTTAGCATTGAAAATGGCTGGGGTAGTCAATATGCCGACACCCTGATTGGCGACGCCAACAGCAACAGCTTGACGGGTGGCGTCGGGAACGACACGATCACCGGTGGTCCCGGCTCGGACTTTTTCCAGTTTTGGAACTACAACACAGATACTTCTGTGGACACGATCACTGACTTCACGGTAGGGGTGGGGGGTGATGGCCTTGGAATCCCAACTTGGCGTTTAACCAACTACACCGGAGCCAACCCCTTTGCCAGCGGCCATGCCCGGCTGACCCAGTCAGGCACCGACACCCTGCTTGAACTCGACACCGATGGCCCCACAGGCGTGGGTACCTTCCAAACCGTAGCGATACTGAACAACGTTACCAAAGCCAACCTGGTGGCAAGTAATTTGAATGGCTACGATCCCAACGCGATTATGGGTACATCAGGAGGTGATTCAATAACTGGCACCGCAGGCAACGACTATATCGACGGCAGAGGTGGCATTGACCGGGTCGACTATCAATACTCCAAGGCCGGGGTCACGGTCGATCTTGCCAATAACACGGCCAGCGATGGGTATGGCGGTACCGATACGCTGCTCAATATCGAGAACGTTCGAGGCTCGCGGGACTTCAACGATTCCATCGCGGGCAATGCGGCGGACAACCTGCTCGAAGGTCTGGGGGGCAACGATACCCTTTGGGGTGGGAGCGGCAATGACACCCTCATCGGGGGAGACGGCAACGACTACCTTGACGGCAACGCCGGGGCCGACTCTGTGTTGGGCGGCACGGGCGACGATTACATGCAAGGGGCAGACGAGTCAAACGACACGCTCGATGGCGGTGACGGCAATGATGTTGTGTCTTACAACTTCAGTGGCAGTAACACGCCGGTCAGTTTCACGGCAAGTGGCACCAGCACCCAGCCCGATGGTCTGGGTGGCACCGACACCCTGCTCAACATCGAACAGATTCACATTTTTGGGGGCACTGCCGGAGATACCTTGGTAGGCGATACGCGCTACAACTGGCTCAATGGCAACGGTGGTAACGACACTCTGACCGGCGGTGCTGGGGGGGACACCTTTGCCTTTGACACCTCGCAGGCCAACGGGGTCGACCGGATTACGGACTTCAGTGCCGAAGACAACCTGAATTTGCAAAACTTCACTATCACCAGTCTGAGTGCTGGTGATGACGCCAGCACCTTAAGTAAGGGTGCTGTGCTGGTCGGCACTCCAACCGGTGGTGTGACCACGATTCGTGTGGGCGTGGATGCAACCCCCGGTGCTGACCTGAGCTTCGAGCTTCAGGGGAACTTCGCAGCATCGGACTTTTACTACCAGAATTACAGCTTCGGTGCGAATATCAACTACATCCCGGGCAGTACGATCACTGGCACCGACGGTGCAGACACTCTCAATGGGACGATGGGCGCTGACAACATCAGTGGCCTGGCGGGCAATGACAACATCAACGGACAAGGCGGTAACGACACACTCATCGGTGGCGACGGTAACGACTACCTTGACGGCAACGCCGGAGCCGACTCTGTGTTGGGTGGCGCGGGCGACGACTACATGCAAGGGGCGGACGGGTCAAACGACACGCTCGATGGCGGTGACGGCAATGATGTTGTGTCGTACAACTTCAGCGGCAGTAACACGCCGGTCAGTTTCACGGCAAGTGGCACCAGCACCCAGCCCGATGGTCTGGGTGGCACTGACACCCTGCTCAACATCGAACAGATTCACATTTTTGGTGGCAGTGCCGGAGATACCCTTGTAGGCGATACGCGCTACAACTGGCTCATCGGCAACGGTGGTAATGACACCCTGACCGGCGGTGCCGGGGGTGACACCTTTGCCTTTGACACCTCGCAGGCCAACGGAGTCGACCGGATTACAGACTTCAGTGCCGAAGATAACCTGAATTTGCAAAACTTCACTATCACCAGTCTGAGTGCTGGTGATGACGCCAGCACCTTGGGTAAGGGTGCTGTGCTGGTCGGCACTCCAACCGGTGGTGTGACCACGATTCGTGTGGGCGTGGACGCAACTCCAGGTGCTGACCTGAGCTTCGAGCTTCAGGGAAACTTCACCGCATCTAACTTTCACTTTAGCAACGACGCGTTCGGTGCGAATATCAACTACGCACCGGGCATCAACCTCGTTGGCACGGCAGGGAATGACCAACTCAACGGGACCATGGGCCCTGACACCATCAGCGGGTTGGAAGGAAACGACACCCTTGACGGACAGAGCGGCAGCGACTCGGTGATGGGTGGCGCCGGCGACGACTACATTGTTGCTGCTGATGGATTCAATGACACCATTGATGGTGGCGATGGCTATGACATCGCGGGCTATTACTTTGGTGATGTCAACACACGAGTCACTTTCACCGCTACCGGCACGAGCACGCAACCCGATGGGCGGGGGGGCACTGACACGCTGCTGAACATTGAAGAGCTAAACATTCAGGGCGGCAGCGCTGCCGACACGTTGGTGGGTGATGCGCGGCGCGACTGGATCATGGGTAATGCCGGTAATGACACGCTAACCGGGGGCGCTGGCAACGACTCATTTGCGTACAACATGTTACAGGCCAGTGGTACAGACCGGGTCACTGACTTTAGTGCGACCGACGACTTGTACTTCATGAACTTCTCGATCAACAAGTTGAGTGGGGGCGATGACGCCTCTGCCTTGGCTAAGGGCGCCGTACTGGTTGGCACTCCCGTGGGTGGCGTGACCACAATCAGTGTGGGTGTGGACGCCACCCCAGGCGCAGACTTGACGATTGAACTCGAGGGCAACTATGCCGTCTCTGGTCTGTACTTCAGCAACGACCAGAACGGCGGCGCGCACCTTAGCTACGTGCCGGGCACTCTGGCGACAGGCACGGCAGGTGATGATTCCCTCTTTGGTAACTTGGGGGCCGATACCCTGTTTGGTGGCGCAGGAAATGACTCTCTGGTCGGAGCGAACGGCAACGACTCGCTTGATGGCGGAGACGGCAATGACACGTTGATCGGCGGCAATGGCACCGACACGCTAACCGGTGGTGCTGGCTCTGACCTATTCTATGTACGCCAGAATGTCGCCGATACGTCGATAGATGTCTTCACCGACTTCACAGCGGGTGAAGGGGGTGACCGACTCGTAATTCCCACGAACCAATTCACCAATTACACCAGTAGTTCCAACCCCTTTGTCAGCGGTCACGTTCGAGTGACCCAGTCTGGTACTGACACGCTGCTTGAGTTCGATACTGATGGTCCTGGTGGCGCCAACGGATTCCAAACCGCGGCGGTCTTAAGCAACGTAGTCACGAGCAACTTGGTGGCCAGTAATTTCACGCCTCTCTTTGGCACGGCAGCTGACGACAACATGACTGGTACGAGTGTTGGGGACACGATGTACGGTGGCGCGGGCAACGACACCATCGCTGGTTTAGGGGGCAATGACGTTCTGTACGGAGATGACGGCAGCGATAGTCTGCTGGGTGGGGCGGGGGCCGACACGCTGATTGGCGGCGCCGGCAGCGACACGCTGGACGGCGGGTTGGTGCTGGACCGCATCAACTACAGCGACAACAATTTCGCCAACTACTCTTTTGCGACCGCAGCCGTCAACATCAACCTCTCTGGCATCACAGGGGACGGAAGTGTGGGCAGTGGCACCGCCAGCGGCGACGCCTCGGTCGGCGCAGATACCCTCATCAACATTGACATTCTGCAGGGCTCGAATTTCAACGACACCATCGTTGGTAGCACTGCACTGATTTTCGAGCAAATTGACGGCGGTCCCGGCAATGACACGCTCGATGGTGGCGCCATCACAGACACGCTCAACGCCGACAACAGCAACCGTGTCTCTTACCAAACCGCCACCGGTGCTGGTGTCACGGTGGACCTTATTGCTGACACGGGCGTGGGAGCAACGGGCAGCAATGCCGGTAGCGACACCCTATCCAACTTCAACCAGGTGCGCGGCAGCAGCTTTGACGACACTCTGCTTGGCTCCAATCGGACCGACGTGACCGAGTCCTTTGAAGGCAGAGCAGGCAACGACAGCATTGATGGCCGTGGCGACTTTGACATGCTTCGTTACGACAGCGCTGGGGGAGGTGTGACAGTCAACCTGGTCACAGGCACAGCCACAGGCACTGGCGTTGGCACGGACACCTTTATCAACATCGAGGGTGTGATTGGATCAGCGTACGCAGACAACCTGATAGGTGGCAACGCCGCCAATGGCGTGACCGTCAGTGACGTGCTGAGTGAAGTATTCCGCGGTGGTGCGGGCAACGACACCATTGATGGTGGCCAGGGTTACGACCGCGTGGACTACACCAGTTCCACTGCAGGTGTGAATGTGGTCCTGAATGACACGCTGAACGGAAGTGCCAGCGACGGTCTGGGTGGTACAGACGTGCTGCGCAACATTGAAGGTGTGCGTGGCTCTGCCTTCAACGATACATTGACCGGTAGTAACACGGCAGCCTTTGAATCTTTCGAGGGACTCGAAGGCAACGACAGTATCGACGGCATGGGTGGCATTGATCGGGTGGACTACAAGGTTGCACGATCCGGTGTGATAGTGAACCTTAGCACGGGTACGGCCAGCGATGGTTACGAAGGCACCGACACGCTACTCAACATCGAGAACGTGCGTGGTTCGCGTGATTTCAACGACTCCATCACGGGTAATGCAGCGGACAACGTGCTCGAAGGTTTGGGTGGCAATGACACCTTGATGGGTGGTGCCGGCAACGACACCGCGATTTTCAGCGGTAATCAGAGCCAATATGCGATTACGCCAATTGCTGGTGGTGGTTGGCAAGTGGAAGATCTTCGCGCCGCGGCGCACTACGACACCAACACCAACACTTGGTCAAGCAACGATGGAATCGATCAAGTCCATGAGATTGAAACCTTGCGTTTCGCCGATGGAGATCGCGTACTCAATGGCGGGGCAACCGAATTTATAAAAATTGACCACCTGTCGTTGACACAGAATGCCGCGAACAACACGACGGTGGTCAAGTTCAACGTTCACTTCGATGCTGACGCAATAGAAGGTTCCAAGGTTGAAGGCGCAATCGTCGATTTAGTCTATGACTACAGCAAAGTGAGCGCTGCGCAAGCTACCAGTGCGAAATACATCGATTCCACCTTTGGCACGGAGAGCAACGTCTGGAGTAACGTCGTATCAAACTTGGTGGGTGCATCTGCCAACGGGAAGATTGCACTTACGGCAGCCACCGACGCCGCCAACCCCATCATTGATGCGAATGGAGATGTGCTGACAGTCACACTACAGGTCAATAGCCTTGTGAGCGCATTCCAGATCGGACTCGAATCAAAAGCGGCAGGGGGCGACACATCGATTGTCACGGCAGACAGCATCACCCACAACGTCGATGTTGGCAGCACCAAGACAGCCAGACTCTCCAACGGTTCCGTGACTATCTCTGGCGAGCCAACACAAGGTCAAACCCTTACAGCAGCCGTCAGCGATGTCGATGGCGTAGGCAGCGTCAGCTACCAATGGAAAGCTGACGCAGTAGACATTGTCGGTGCAACCAAAAACACCATCACCCTGAGTGAGAACCAAGTCGGAAAGACCCTCACCGTAGCAGTCAGTTATCTTGACGGCAACGATACAGCCGAAGCCCTCACCAGCAACGCCACTGTTGCGGTGGTCAACGTTAATGATGCACCCGTGGGCGAAGTAAGCATCAGTGGTGGAAGCACGCCGGGTAGCATCCTGACGGCTTCCAACAATTTGTCTGACCTCGACGGGTTAGGTGCAGTAAGCTACCGGTGGCAATCTTCGGAGAATGGCACAACCGCCTGGACTGACATTGCGGGAGCCACCAGCACTACTCTGACCCTGAGTGCAAGCCAAGGGGGTCACTTTCTGCGCACCCTGGCCAGCTATACCGATGGACATGGGACAGTAGAAGCCGTTGGCAGCAACGTTATCTCTCTGGGCTCCACCGTGGACCTGCTGGCTTACAGTTGGAACGCCCACACCCTGCTCGATGGAGTGAGCATCAGCAGCACCCATTACAGTGGCACCACCAACCAAAGCGGTGCGGCGAGCTTCACTGCTGTGACCGACCCCAGCCTGAGCCTGACAGTCAGTCGCGACATCCCCACGGCAGAAGTGGCAGCGACATCGAGTGCGGTTAACCTGCAAGATGCCATAGACATCCTCAAGATGATCGTCGGTCTGGACGTCAACGGCGCAGGCAAACCAGTTTCCCCTTATCAAACCCTGGCAGCAGATTTTGATGGCAATGGCACTGTGGGCTTGACCGATGCGATTGATGTTCTCAAACACGTTGTGGGCCTGACAGCACCCGAGCCGACTTGGCACTTTGTCAACGAAGTCGATCCCAGCGTACCAGGTAAGACCGGCCTAAACCCAGGTACACCGCAAACAACAGTGACGATAGACCTCAGCGGCAGCAGTCCGGTACATGTCGGTTTGGTGGGATATCTGAGCGGAGATGTGGATGGCAGTTACGCTGGCACGGCAACTGCTGGGGATCTGGATGTTACTGATCCGGCTTACTTCACCTCACTGGTTGGAAGTCATGCTGAACTGACTGCTTCGCAATTTGGGGTTTATGGTTAAGTGAGAGCTGACCAGAGCGCAAATACCCGTTTTGCAAGGGTGACCCCACCCGACGCTGTAATCGTAAATTCAATCCAATTTTGCCGCCAAGTCCGCAGCTCTTGGGTGGTAGTACCGCCCCAGCATCCTGGTCGATTTGTGGCCCGTGACCTTCATCAGCTCATGCATGGCCAACTTCTCGGCAAGTCGGGAAGTGGCCTCGTGCCGCAGGTCATGGAAATGCAGGTCAACAAGGACCTTGTCCTCGATCTCGATTCTGGCCAGCAAATCGAGTGTAATCTGCCGCGGTGCCCTCTTTTTGAAGATCAGGGCACGGATTTCCAAGTCCTGCTCCTTCTGGTCGAACCCAGCATTGGCCATCAGGCCGCGCAGTTGCTTATGTACGTGCGCCTTTCGCGCACGCCTCATAGCACGATCCCAAGCCATTTGGAGCGCGTTTTGGGAAAGGGGTAGCACCTTGCCCATGGTTGCCTTCGGCAAAGTTTCCAATAGGGCTACAGCGCGTCGGCTGAGGGGTACATCACGGAAGGAGTCGCCATTCTTGGTGACTCCGCCTTCTTTGCCCCGAATCCGGGCCACCCGGTGTTTGAGATTAATTTCGTCCCACTGGAGTGAGAGCAATTCTGACTGTCTCGCGGCTGTCTCAATGGCCAGCACTGCTGCCGCGTGCGGTAGCGGGCTTTCGCACTCTTGCAATGCGGCCAGAAGCAACGAGTCCTCGTCGCCTTCGAGGCGACGATCCCGGTCATTCGAGAGACTTGGCTTCCTGACCAAGGAAATCGGGTTACCCTTGGGCAGGGCGATCCCCCAATCCATTGATGCGGCTTTGAAAATCCGGGACACCATGCCCAGTTCATGGATCACGGTTTGTGGACTCACGGCCTTGAGCCGTTCGTCCCGGTACTCCGACAATCTGGCTGGCGTAATGGCAGCCAGAGAGTAGGGGCCAAAAGCCTTGGCTACCCGTTTAAGGACATAGATGTCCTGATCCTTGCCGCGTTTGCTGGGTAGCACATCACGCTCATACCGCTCCGCAGCCTTGGCAAACGTAGTTTTTTCCGCGTCGTCACGGTTGATGAACGCGTCAACATCCATCTCTCGCTCTAATGTGCGAGCCCATGCCCCAGCATCCGCCCGTGTGCGAAAGGTCTTAGACTGTACGGGCCAGCCGTCCCGTCTGATTTTTGCTTGCCAGCGTCCAGATTCACGCTGAGTAAAAGTTGCCATTGCTGATCCTCGCTGTCCCCGTTTTGTCCCCGTATGGGAAAAAGTACAACGTATTATGGCTGAAAACGTTGATACGTAAGGGTTTCAAGAAGAGTGAATTTTAGGCCTGTCACGCCGGGGGTCGCGGGTTCGAGTCCCGTCCACCCGCCAACATTGGAAAAGCCATCGATCGAAAGATTGATGGCTTTTTTCTTGTGCGCCCAGCATGCGCGCGCTCCTGGAAGTGCAAGTCCTCCCGCGAGCTGATCACAGCGAGCGAAGTAAGGCGTAAACTGATCGTACAAAGATGTGATTCAGGGGGACTTGGAATGAATTCAATCATGCGCTGGCTGGCACCTCCTGTATTTGCAGGGGATGAAGAGAAAACGCGCCAGGCGAGTTTGATCAACGTCATCTGCGTCGCTTCCCTGGTGTTCATATGGGTCCTAGTGGCGGGTTCCCTGCTGACCGGAAATATCCCCACCACCATTCTGATCATCGAGCTCTTTTCCGGATCCGCAGTCATCCTGCAACTGCTGCGCTGGCTGCGCATCGGCAAGGTGACGCTGGCGCGGGCCGGGATCATCATCTTCGGCCTGGTCTACATCACTGGCGCTACCGCCAGCATAGGAACCATTCGCACGCCGACCGCAGCCGTCTTTGTTTTTTGGGTCCTGATGACCGGGTTGCTCTTTGGCCTGCGCGGTATTTTGATCGGCACCCCCACCGCCTCGCTGGCGGTGTCGGGATTGATCGTGGCACAGAATGCCGGCTGGCTGCGCCAGCCTTTTCAGGGTGTCGGCCTGATGCAGTGGCTCACCTTCACGGCCTTGTTCGGATTCACAAGCGGTGTGACTTATTACGTCAGCCTGGGAACACGGCGAGCGCTCTCACGTGCCGAGCAGGAAATCGAGCGGCGCAGACAGGTCGAGGTGGCCTTGAAAGACAGCGAGCAACGCTACCGCACCTTGGTGGAGTGGACGCCGGAACCACTGGTCGTTCATCGGGATCGGAAAATCCTCTACGTGAACCCGGCGGCCGTGACGCTGTTTGGTGCCGGCTCTGCACAAGACCTGGTCGGCGGGTCCATCGTGGAGCGGATTGCGCCGGATTGTCTGACAGAGGCGCTGGCGCGTGAGCAATACTTTATTGAGCACGGTTTCGTGCCCAGGGGCGAGCAAAAGTTTTGCAAAATGGACAAAACGACTATCGACGTTGAAGTCCAAAGCTCGTCGATTTCGTACGATGGCGCACCGGCCGTTCATCTGGCGGTGCGCGACATCACGCAACGCAAGGCCATTGAAGCGGTGCTCGAAGCCGCGCGCTTGAGGGCCGAGAATTCGAGTCAGGCCAAATCGCGCTTCCTGGCGTCTGCCAGCCATGACCTGCGTCAGCCGGCCCATGCCCTGGGGCTGTTTGTGGCGCGATTGGCAGAGTTGCCAAATGACGCGCAAACCAGGCATCTGGTGGACTGCATGGACGCCTCGGTGCGTGCCATGCAGGATATGCTGGATGGATTCTTCGACATATCGCGGCTGGAATCGGAGCAGACGCAAATCAAAAAGGTGGGCTTTCCGATCCAGGCCGTATTCGGGCAATTGGGTAACGGTTTTGCCAGCGCGGCCAGCGACAAGGGCTTGCGCCTGCGATTTCGGCCATCAACGGCCTGGGTTGAGAGCGACCCCGGCCTGCTGCATCGAATCCTGCTCAATCTGGTCAGCAACGCCGTGCGGTACACCCGGCAAGGCAGTGTCTTGGTGGCCTGTCGGCCGACGTCCGACGGCACCCGGCTTCGCATCGAGGTGCGGGACAGTGGTGTCGGGATCGCCGCGCAACACCATGAAAATATCTTCCAGGAGTTCTTTCAGATCGACAATTTGCAGCGCGACCGCAGCAAGGGCCTGGGCGTTGGCTTGAGCATTGTTGATCGGGCTTGTCGGCTATTGGATCATCCCTTGGTCATGCATTCGGCACCGGGCTGTGGAACACGCTTCACGCTGACCGTGCCGATGGCGCCGGCACAGGCGGGTCGAAAGCATGAACAGACAACTGAAGTGGCGACAAGTGTCGAATTCGACGGCCTGTGCGTGCTGCTGATCGAGGACGATGCGTTGGGCCGGGTGGGACTGGCGAGCTTGCTGGAATCCTGGGGCTGCACGGTCTTGGCGGCCGAAGGGGCGCAAGCGGGCTGCAAGCTGTATCGGCCGGACCAGTCCCCTGACATCATCATCAGCGACTTCAGGTTGGGCGGCGGGGTCAACGGCATCGAGGCCGTGGATATGTTGAGCGCGGCGGCAGGACGCCGGATTGCGGCCTGTCTGGTCAGTGGTGATACCGACGCGAGTGTCAGGCAAAAAGCACAAGCCGCTGGACTGACCCTTCTGCAAAAGCCGGTTCGACCGGCCAAACTGAGAAGTCTGGTGCGGCACTTGGCCAAGACGAAGTAAGTCTGTGGCTTCGGGTGACAGACGCAGCTTCTATTCGAATAGAAGTTTGAGCTGCGCCGCGTCGGCGGCCGATGGCAGGTCGGATCGGGAACGGCGCTTCTTCTTTTGCTGAACGGCCGACGATTCGCTGGTTTCCTTGTCGAGCCAGGTCGGTGGTGAATCTTGCGCTACTGGATTGGATTCATTTGACGACACTGAAAAGTCGGGCACCGGCATGGTCAGTCGCTCGCTCAGACGCTTGACACCCTGGCTCCACTGCCACAGCATGCGCCGACCCAGGTTGGCGAATCCGGGGGTATGGCTGATGTGATGCAGTACCTCGGGTACTTGCCCGCTAACGCTGCTACACACCAGGTCCGCCAGTTCTCGTTGGCGCGCGTTCTCCAGGCCCAGGTGCTGCTGCAGGTAGCGCCAGAGCCCCTTGCCGGGGTTCCAGTTCTTCTGGCCGTCCAGATGCAGCCCCGGTGCCCTGTTGGCGTCAAGGTCGTAGGCCAGGCTGGTCACCATGTCGCTGATGGGTGCCAGTTGCACATCGTCGAGATTGCGGTAAACAAAGGCCAGGCTCTTGGCGTGGCAGTCGGCATTGCCCAACGCCAGGCTGAGCAAAAGCGTCACGGCGAGCTGTTCTGTGGCTTGGCGCAAGCCATCCGGGGCCACGTAGTCGCGCGTCAGGCGAGCCAGGCGCTCCCAGCTCGGGTCGTACCGGTGGTCGGGCGGCAGGCCCAGCAAGCTGCAAAAGTCTTCGAACCCCTTGTAGTGTCCCGTCTCGGCTTCGCAGTCACAGCGATCGGTCAGCAGGATCTGACCATCTTCTGAAACCTGGGTTCTGCTGGCACTCAATCCGGTGGCTGCCGCGGCCCGCATGCAGAGGTGTTGGTTCAGGGCCATGAAGGGCTGATGTACCGATGTGGCCTTGACAATGTGACGCTCGGTTAAAACGCTAGCGTTGCGAAACAGTGCTTTCGTCACAGGGCTCGGAGGTTTCGGGGGCCAGCCAGGCACGCCGCCAGCAAGGCTCCGGGACATCAGTTCCAGAAACGCTTCTTGTGACGACTTGCCGCGCAGCAGGGCGCGTGTGTCGGGCGCTACCCTGCTGGTTTCGACGGTCTCGTTGTTACGCACGGTTACCCGCCCAGGGAACTGATGGCCGACCAGGGCCAGCAGGTTGAGCGGGCCGACATTCAGACCAGGCCCGAGCAGATCCTTCAGCACGGAGAGCCAAAAATCATCTGGCCAGTTCATTTGGAAGAAGGGGTGCAGGGCAGGCCAACGCCAACTCGCTTTTCTGACCGGCATCTGCAAGGAGACGAAGTCCCGGGAATCGGCGGAGTCCAGATAGCTCAGGTGGTACTCAAAGTTGTCCCTACTTTGCAGCGTGGCGACGGCCCGGTCGCTCACGAACACATTGAGCTTCATCGTGCGTCCGGCCCGATATTGCCGCCGGCGCGACGCTCATCGAGCACGCTGTCCAGAGTCGGGCGCGCCGTGACGGGTTGGAAGTTCATCTCCATGTCCAGGGCTTGCAGCAGGCGCAGCATCTTGCCCAGCGAGAAGTCGTTGCCCCGGCCGCGCTCAAAGCGCGACAGGGCTTCCTGGCGCATCCCCGTGATTTCAGCAATTTGGATCTGAGTTTTCCCCGCCGCCTTCCTAAGCGTTTGGAAGCGTTTTCCGAGGTCAGGAAGGGTTGACATAGGGTTTTTGAAATAATCGTTCATGCTGTGCAGTGCATATTATGTGCAATTTGTACTGATAAATTGACATTTAACGCATAATTTACAGCAAATTTATTAAATAAAATATGCTTTTAAATTCATACACATAGCAATTTTATTAAATTATTGACATTAATCGCATAATAGGTCTTGGTGCAATATTGCCGCTCAATCGGCTGTTGATTTGCGTGCCCGCAAGGGCGATGTTGCTATCAAGGTTGGCGTTGAGGCGCTGGCTGGCCGCTACCGGACTGCACGATTTGAGCAAGCCCGAAAATGATGGGCTACTGCCAAGTCCCTGCTGGACTCGTTATAAAACCGCTTCCAGCCACCGGCCTTAGCGACCGCGCAGAAACAGGGTGTCCAGATCGCGCAGGCTGATTTGGCGCCAAGTGGGCCGACCGTGGTTGCACTGGTCGGAGCGCTCGGTGGCCTCCATCTGGCGCAACAAGGCATTCATTTCTTCCAGGCTCAGGCGCCGGTTGGCGCGCACGGCGCCGTGGCAGGCCATGGTCGCCAGCAGTTCGTTTTGCGCCCGCTGCAACACTGTGCTGGCATCGACCTGGGCCAGTTCAGCCAGCACGCTGCGCGCCAGTTCGGTGGCGTCGCCTTGTGCCAGTGTCGTCGGTACCGCGCGCACCGCCAGCGTTTTAGGCGAAAAGGCGGTGATCTCCAGTCCCAGTGTTTGCAGGGTTTCGGTGTGCGCTTCGGCGGTTGCCACTTCGGTCGGCGTGGCCGCAAAAGTGGCGGCAATCAACAATGGTTGGCTGGCCAGGCGGGGCAGGGCAGTGTTGCTGTCCAACTGGGCCTTGAGCCGCTCGTAGACGACGCGCTCGTGCGCTGCATGCATGTCCACAACGATCAATCCCTGGGCGTTCTCGGCCAGGATGTAGACCCCTTGCAGTTGCGCCAGTGCGCGGCCCAGGGGCCAGTCGCCAGCCGGCAGGTCGGCTGCGGCCGGGTTGCTGGTGCTCCCCGCTGTCGCTGGACCCGTCGCGATCCCGGTAGGGGATTCCACGGACTCGGTGGACCGGTTCCACAGCAAACCCAAGTCGCTCACGCGGTGCCCGCCGGCAGTTCCAAAATTGATCGTTGGCTGTGCCGAATACAGAGGGGCTGCCGGCCGCTCCGAGCTGTCAGGCTGCGGCGTCGTGAGTTCCGCCGCAAGCGACGTGGCTTGGCCGGAACGCGGTGCCGCCAGGGCATCTTCGATCGCGTGGCGGACCGCCTGATGCACTTCGCGGCTGTCGCGAAAACGGACCTCGATCTTGGTCGGGTGCACGTTGACGTCGACACGGCTGGGGTCGATCTCGATGTGCAGTGCGTAGACCGGCTGGCGCTGGCCGTGCAGCACGTCCTCAAAAGCGCTGCGCGCCGCATGAGAGAGTACTTTGTCGCGCACGAAGCGGCCATTGACATAACAAAACTGCTGGTCGGCGCGCGCGCGTGCCGCATCCGGAATGCCGGCGCGACCCCAGACACGTATTTGCGGCATGCCGTCTGGGCGGCCGGCGCTGCTCTGGTAATCGACCCAGACCGAGCGCTCGACAAATTCGCTGCCCAGCACATCGGCCAGACGTTGCTCCAGAGCCGCCAGTGCGTAGCCACGGCTTTCGCAGCGCCGCCATTGCTCCACCAACTTGCCCTCAGCCCAGATCGCAAAGCCGACATCGGGGCGCGCCAATGCGTGGCGGCGCACCGCTTCCACGCAGTGCGCCAATTCGGTGGCGTCGGTTTTGAGGAACTTGCGACGCGCCGGCGTGCTGAAGAACAATTCCTTTACCTCCACCGTGGTACCGGTAGCGCGTGCCACGGGTTTGAGTTCGCCGCTGCGGCCATCCAGCAGATAGGCATTTGACTCGCCGCTGGCCCTGGACAGTATGGCGCAGTCGGCTATTGAATTGATCGCGGCAAGAGCCTCGCCACGAAACCCCATGGTGCTCACCGATTCGAGGTCAAGCAGGTTGCTGATCTTGCTGGTGGCGTGGCGCTTGAAGGCCATGGTCAACTCTTCGCGCAGAATGCCGACGCCATCGTCCTCCACCGCGATCAGCCGCACACCACCGGAGAGCAGCCGCAGCGTGATCTGCGTCGCCCCGGCGTCCAACGCGTTGTCCAGCAGTTCGCGCACCACCGAGGCCGGCCGCTCCACCACTTCACCGGCGGCGATCTGGCTGATCAGTTCGTCGGGCAGTTCACGGATCGGGCGGCGGGGGAGGGGAGTCAGGACGGCGTTCACAGGGGGGCATTCTAGGACCTTGCCGGACAGTCCGCAGGCCCACGAAGCGGGCAGGCCAAGTCCGCAACCGATTGGCAGGGATAATCCAGCCCCATGGAAATCATTGCCTTTCTCTTCGACTTCATCCTGCACGTCGACAAATACCTGGAGACCTTTGTACGCAACTATGGCCTATGGGTCTACGCACTGCTGTTTTTGGTGATCTTTGTCGAGACCGGTCTGGTGGTGATGCCGTTCCTGCCGGGCGATTCGCTGTTGTTCGTGGTCGGTGCCATGTGCGGAGTCGGCCTGATGAGTTATCCGCTGTCGGTGGCGTTGCTGCTGGCGGCGGCGGTGCTGGGCAACCAGTCCAACTATGCGCTGGGGCGCCACTTTGGACCAAGGGTCTTCAAGTGGGAAAACTCCCGTCTTTTCAACAAGGCCGCTTTCGACCGGGCGCATGATTTCTACGAACGTTATGGCGGCATCACCCTGGTGGTGGCGCGCTTCATGCCGTTTCTGCGCACCTTTGCACCGTTTGTTGCCGGCGTGGCGAGGATGACCCGGACCCGCTTCACTTTCTTCGATGTCAGCGGCGGCTCGCTGTGGGTGGTGGGCATCATCACCATCGGCTATTTTTTCGGCAACTTTCCGTTTGTCAAAGCGCACCTGGACAAGATCATCTGGGCCATGATTTTGATTCCCGGCGTGGTGATCGTGTGGGGCGCCTGGAAATCGCGCCGCAAGGCCTGAGACCGACCGGCCGCCCGTTGGGCTCAGCTCAGGGTCCGATTCCTGGCCAGCGGCGGGTTCCTTGCAAAGTAGGCTTCAATACCGCGCATCAAGGCGCTGGCGAGCTGCTCCTGGTACTCGTCGCTGTTGAGTTTAGCCTCTTCTTCGGGGTTGCTGATGAACGCCGCCTCCACCAGAACACTGGGAATATCGGGTGCCTTGAGCACCGCAAAAGCGGCTTGCTCGACCTTGCCTTTGTGCAGCTTGCCGACGCGGCCGATTTCGCCCAACATGGCGCCGCCCAGTTTCAGGCTGTCGTTGATCTGGGCCGTGGTGCTCATGTCGAACAGAGCGTGTTTGACCTGGGCATCCTTGGTCTTCACATTCAAGCCGCCAATCTGGTCGGCCTTGTTTTCGCGCTCCGCCATCCAGCGTGCGGCCGTGCTGGAGGCGCCACCCTGGCTCAAGGCAAAAACACTGGCGCCTTGCGGATGCGGCGTGAAAAAGGCATCTGCATGAAGGCTCACGAACAGATCGGCTTGCACCCGTCTGGCCTTTTGCACCCGCACCTGTAGCGGCACAAAAAAATCGGCGTCGCGCGTCAGGTAGGCGCGTATCGCGTTGCCGTTGATCGGGCTGGCGTTGATGCGCTCGCGCAGCCGGTGCGCCAGGCGCAGCACCACATCTTTTTCGCGTGTGCCGCCGGGGCCTATGGCGCCCGGGTCTTCGCCGCCGTGGCCGGGGTCCAGGGCGATGATGATGAGCCGGTCAGTCATCGCCGGTGTCTCATCGGCTTTGGGGGCGACCGGGCTGGTGCTGCTCCGGCTGCCACTGGCGGGGGCAGAGGCGGCGGTCGCCACCGGGGGGGTGGATGCAGGCTTGGTCGCCGGCATCGCTCTGCCATCCGGCTCAGCCGGCTTGGGAATCGGTTTTTGACTCTGCCGGGCCATCAGTTCGCCCAAGGGATCGGTGCCCGGCGGGGCGCCAGTGCGCTCCTTCAGCCGTTCCGCGATCAGTGCTTCCAGCGGGTCCGCCATCTGGGTCGGGTACAGGTCGAACACCAGCCGGTGCTGGTAGGCGGCGACCGGGTTGAGGGTGAAGACCTGCGGCGCTGCCGGCTGCTTCAGGTCCAGCACCAGCCGCACCACGCTCGGCGCGCTTTGACCGACACGAATGCCGGCAATGGTCGGGTCGTCGGAGCGCACCTTGGCGACCAGTGCCTTCAACGCCGGATTGAGCTCAATACCCTCGATGTCGACGGCCAGCCGCGGTGGATTGGCGACAAACAGTTGTTTGAATCTGAGTTCGGCGTCGGACTCGATGGTGACGCGCGAGTAGTCCGGTGCCGGCCATACCCGCACCGCCAGAATGGTGGCGCCGTAGACCAATTCACGGCTACCCAGCAACAGCACCAGCGCGCCCGATTGCAGGAGCGTGCGGCGCTTCATGGGCGCTCCTGCGCCAAGGCGGGTGACTGATGCGCGGGGTCGGAGTCGGTGGCGGCCAGCAAAGCCAGACCGATATCGGTTTGTGCCGTCAGAGTCACCTGTCTGGACTCGTCCTGCAAAACCTCCAGATGAATGACCAGGTCGGCGCCCGGGATGAAGCCGGCGGCTTTTTCAGGCCATTCGGCCAGCTTGAGACCGGGACTGGCAAAGATGTCGCGAAAGCCTGCGTCTTCCCATTCACGCGGGTCCTGAAAGCGGTAGAAGTCGAAATGCCAGATGTTGAGATCGGCCAATTGGTACGGCTCAACCACCGCATAAGTGGGGCTCTTGATGCGCCCCGGCACGCTCAGGGCGCGCAGCAGATGCCGCACCAAGGTGGTCTTGCCGGCGCCCAGGTCGCCGTGCAATTCGACAAAGGCGCGGCGCAAGGCCGGCTGTGCGGCCAGTGCCGTGGCGAAGCGTTGCGTGGCGGTTTCGTCCGGCCAGGCCAGGCTTTTTACAATGGGCCGGTGACCCATCTCCAAACGCATATCAACAGCAGTCAATTGGTGTCCAAAATTCAGGCTTGGGCCCGGGAACTGGGATTCTCTCAAATTGGCGTGGCCGGTGTCGATTTGTCTTCGGCGGAAGCCGGCTTGTCGGCCTGGCTGGCGCGCGGTTTTCATGGCGGCATGGGCTACATGGCGGCGCACGGCTTGCGGCGTGCCAGGCCGGCCGAACTGGTGCCCGGTACCGTTAGCGTGATTACCGCCCGCATGGACTACCTGAGCGCTGCCACTGCGCCGGGCTGGCAGGTGATCGAGTTGCAACGGTTGAGGCGACCGGCTGAAGGCATCGTGTCAGTCTACGCCCGAGGGCGGGATTATCACAAGGTATTGCGTAAGCGCTTGCAACAGTTGAGCCAGCGCATCGCCGCCGAACTGGGGCCGTTCGGCCATCGCGTCTTTGCCGATTCCGCCCCGGTGCTGGAGGCCGAACTGGCAGCGCGCAGCGGCCAGGGCTGGCGCGGCAAGCACACGCTGCTGCTGAGTCGTGCGGCCGGCTCCATGTTTTTTCTGGGTGAAATCTATGTCGATCTGGCCTTGCCGCCGACCGAAGCGGCGGCGGGGCACTGCGGCCGCTGCACCGCGTGCCTTGACGTTTGCCCGACGCAAGCCATCGTGGCGCCCTACCAGCTTGATGCCAGGCGCTGTATTTCCTACCTCACCATAGAGCACGCCGGCCCGATTCCGCTGGCGCTGCGGCCCCTGATCGGCAATCGCATTTATGGTTGTGACGACTGCCAACTGGTTTGCCCCTGGAACAAGTTCGCCCAGCGCAGTGCTTTGCCGGATTTTGCTGAGCGAGCGGGCTTGGTGGGCAGTCAGTTGGTCACCTTGTTTGGCTGGACCGAAGCAGAGTTCTTGCGCTTCACCGAGGGCAGCCCGATCCGGCGCATCGGGCACGAGCGCTGGTTAAGGAATATTGCGGTGGCCCTCGGCAACGCGCTGCGCGCGGGCGCCGACTCCGAGCACGGCAACGCGCTGCGCGCGGGCGCCGACTCAGAACCCGGTAACGTGCTGCGCGCCGCGCCAGACCCGGCCTTGCTGCAAGCCCTGGCGCGGCACGCCAACCATCCCAGCGCGCTGGTCCGGGAACACGTCGCCTGGGCGCAAACTGCTTAATTGGGGGTATTTGCCGCCGCGCTTGACACCGGGTAGACCCGGGTAAGACAATCGCGCCTTCGCAACAACGGAGTAATCCATGGATTCTGGCCCTAGTACTTGTTCGCCCCTGGCGAACTGATCAGCGAGTACCCCGGGCAGCGTCCGCCTCTGTCGCCGTCTCGCTGATAACAGCAGGACGGTGCGGTGCAGTTAACTTCTGCGTGTGTCAGTTCTTGACACGCGCGCATCTCCTGAATTCATTCGCGCAAGTCGCCTCGCTTGTGCTTTGGCGTTCCTGATCCCTCGCAGGCGCAGATTTGCCTCTGCGCGACGGTTCGGGGGCCTGCCGAGCCTCCGCGTGGCCTTGTTTTTCAGAACGCAAATCCCCGCTGGCGGGGATAGACCTGAAGAGGTGAAATCATGACGGCAAAATTTGATTGGCCTGCGAGGTTCCGACGCTGCTCGCAATGGGGCGGCTTGGCCTTGGCGCTAAGCGTATGCCCGGCCCGGGCTTTCGCCCAAGCGAACCCGGAAGAAACGCCCGGCACGGCGTTCCACGCCCAGACCACTTACATCTGGCAAGCCAAACCGGCCTTCAGCGCCGCCTACAGCGGCCCCAACTCCCTGAGTCCGCTCAAGGAGCGGTCTTATTCCTTCACGCTGACGGGTGACTTGGGTCTGCGCCTGTGGGACGGCGCGCAACTGCACCTGAATCCGGAAGGGGCGCAAGGGCTACCTTTATCCAACCTGCAGGGCGCCGGCGGCATCAGCAATGGCGAGTTGGCCCGCGGCAGCGGCGCCAGTCTTGCGATGTACCGGGCCCGGTTCTTTGTGCAGCAACGCATCAACGTCGGCGGCGACAGTCAAACTGTGGCATCCGACTTCAACGAACTGGGTGGCCAGTTCAGCGCCCGGCGCTGGACTTTCACGTTCGGTAATTTCAGCCTGCTTGACTACTTTGACAACAATCCTTATGCCAAGGACCCACGCAGCCAGTTCACCAACTGGTCGTTCCTCACGCATGGCGCCTGGGACTATGCGGCCGACGCGCGCGGCTACACCTTGGGCGCCGTGGCCGAGTACCGTGCGCCCGGCTGGGCGCTGCGGGCCGGTCGCGCGATGCAGCCGATCGAGAGCAACGGCCTGGCGCTCGATGCGGCGCTGGGTCGCCACTATGGCGATCAGCTCGAAGTCGAAGGCGAGTTGCCCCTGACGTTGGCGGCCGGGCCGCTGCGCGGGCGGGCGCTGCTGTTTCGCAACCGCATTCAGGCCGGCAGCTTTACCGATGCCCTGGCGCTGGCTGGGGTGCCGGATGTGGGCCTGGTGCGTCGAGACCAGAGCAAGAGCGGCTGGGGCCTGACGCTGGAAGCGCCGCTGGCGGATGACGCCGGCTTGTTCCTGCGCGCCAGCCGCAACAGCGGCAAGCTTGAGACCTATGCCTTCGCCGAGATCGACCGCCAACTGGCGCTGGGCGGCCAGTTCTCCGGCGCCTCCTGGGGCCGCAGCCAGGACCGCTGGGGCGTGGCCTATGCCGTCAACGGCCTGTCGGACCCACACCAAGCCTACCTGGCCGCCGGTGGCCAGGGCTTCTTTCTCGGTGACGGCCAGTTGAACTACGACCAGGAACGTGTGCTGGAAGCCTATTACCGCCTGCTGCTGTCGCCGTGGGACGTGCGTCTTGGCAAAGTCCAGTCAGCGCTGAGTGCCGGCTTTCAGCGCATCAGCAACCCTGGCTACAACCGCGACCGCGGTCCGGTCAGCACCTACACCCTGCGCTGGCACAGCGAGTTTTGATCTATCGGCATGTCCCAGTTTCACTGCAATTTTTAGAAAAATGGTGTCAAGATGAATTTGTTCTCCCGGCTCTATTACGAGCTACGTAAATACTGGAAAGCCATCCGGCTTTATCTGGTCATTGCCGGCCCGGGCCTGGTCGTGATGGTGGCCGACAACGACGCCGGTGGCATTACCACCTACGCCGCCACCGGCGCCAAGTACGGTTTCAACCTGATCTGGTTTCTGCTGATTCTGATTCCGGTCGCCTATTACGTGCAGGAGATGACCGTGCGTCTAGGCGCCGTCACCAAGCGTGGTCATGCGGAAGCGATCTTTGACGGCTTCGGTGCTTTCTGGGGCTGGTTTTCGCTGATTGACCTGATGATTGTCGACTGGCTGACGCTGGTCACCGAATTCATCGGCATGACCTCGGCCTTGAGCATCTTTGGCGTTGCGCCCTGGATCACCGTGGCCGGTGTGGTTACCTTGATGGGCATCATCGTGATCAACGGGCGCTACTGGACCTGGGAAAAAATTGCGCTGCTGTTTTGCACCCTGAATCTGATCTACATCCCGGCCGCCTTCATGGTGCATCCGTCGGTTTCGGACATTTTGAAAGACGGCCTGGTGCCGAATTTCCCCGGCGGTTTCAATGGCGAGCTGTTCTTCATTCTGATGGCCAACATCGGCACCACCATCGCGCCCTGGATGCTGTTCTTCCAGCAAAGCGCGGTGGTTGACAAAGGCATGCTGGAAAAAGACATTCCCTGGGGCAAATTCGACACGCTGGTGGGTTCCGTCTTCACCGTGGTGGTCGCCGTGTTCATCGTCATCCTGACCGGTGCGGTGCTGAAGGGGGTCGCGGTGGACGACGCGGCGCAGGCGGCATCGCTGCTGATGAAGAGCAACCATTACGTGGGGACCTTCATGGCGATCGGCCTGTTTGATGCCGGTCTGCTGGGTGCCATCTGTATTTCACTGGCCAGTTCCTGGGCTTTCGGCGAAATCTTCGGCTGGGCGCACTCCCTGAATCAAAAAATCAAGGAAGCACCTTGGTTCTACATCACCTACTTCTTTACCCTGATTACGGCCGGTCTGGTGGTGCTGATTCCGGGCGCACCGCTGGTGCTGATCACACTCTTTGTGCAGGTGGTGGCGGTCACCTTGCTGCCCGCCGCCCTGGTGTTCCTGATTCTGTTGCTCAACGACAAGAAGCACATGGGCGAATACTGCAACAGCTTGACGGAAAACCTGATCGGCGGCTTCATCGTCATCGCCATCGTGATTCTGTCCACGCTGTACGGCGTCAGCGTCATGTTCCCCAACCTGTTCCACTGATTGACGAGGAAATCAAAATGGCATCCAGCTTCAAACTCCTGGTCGGGAAAATCCGCGAAATCAACCAGCGCTACAGCAAGCCGCATATCGAAATGACGCCCCTGGTGAAGATTTCGCTGATGGCCTTGCGCGTCTATCTGCTGCTTCTGGTCGGTCTGATCGTTTACAAATTTGTCGTCACCTTGACCACGGGAGCAGTCCAATGATCACCGTACTGGAACCCAAATTTTTCCTGAGCGAGATCATCGGCCGCAAGGTTTACCTGAAGGCGCAGCAGATCGGCCGTCTGGACGACATGCTGATCGTCGAAACGGGGAAGTTGCCCGAGGTCAGCCACTTCGTCGTCAGCCGTTCCTTTGGCTACCCGTCACTGCTGCTACCGTGGGACAAACTGACGCTGATTTCAAATACCGAAATCGTTTTCGACGTCAGCGCCACCCCTGAGTATGAGCGTGTCCCGCCCGACGGCGCCATCCTGCTGCGGGCCCACATTCTGGACAAGAAGATTCTTGACATGGACGATCACGAAGTCGAGATTGTCTATGACATTAGCCTGCATTTTCAGGCCGGCAAGCTGTATGTCAGCGAGGTCGATTTCAGCCGGCGCCGGCTGCTGCGCAGAATGGGTCTGAAACGGCTGGCCAACTGGATCTCCGAGCAAAGTCAGGAGACCACCGTTTCCTGGCTGTATGTGCAACCCCTGCCCGAGCATATCGGCGCCTTCAAGGGACACGTCAAACTCAGCGTGCTGAAGGAAAATATCAGCGACATCCATCCGGTCGATCTGGCCGACATTCTTGAAGAACTGGAAGGCGATCAGCGGCTGGCCGTGTTCAAGGAACTGGACACCGAACACGCCTCCGATACGCTGGAAGAAGTGGAGCCCCGAGTTCAGCGTGAACTGATACGCGCCATCGAAAAGCGCCACGCCGCGCAACTGATCAATGCCATGAGCCCGGCGCAGGCCGCCGACCTTCTGGCGGCGCTGCCGACCTCGGAGGCCGACGAGTTGCTGTTGCTGATGGACCGGGATAGCGCCGGCAAAATTCAGAAAATTATCGACCAGCACGACGAAAACATTCTTTTGTTTTCAACCCGCAAATTCATGCAGGTTTCCAGGTCGGCGCAGGTGGGCGACGTGATCGCGCATTTTCATGAAATCGCCCGCGACATCGACGTCATCATGTACGTCTATGTTGTCAACCAGCACAAGGTACTGGAAGGTGTTGTCGATTTCAGGGAACTGATGGCCGCCGAGGCGGGCCAGGTGCTGGGAGAAATCATGACCGAAAACATCATCAGCCTGAACCCGCAAGACACCTTGAGCGATGCCATGGCCATGTTCAATCGCTACGCTTTTCGCGCCATCCCCGTGACGGACGCTGAAAATGTGCTGCTGGCGGTGGTATCGTTCCGGGACATCCACGGTATCAAGCCACGCCTCGATTGAGGCCGGATTTACAGCCCGCGCAGCACACCCAGCGCAAACGGCAGGCTCAGCATGCCCAGCACGGTGGACAGCGTGACCAGCCCGGCGACATAAGGCCCGTCGTAGCCCATGCGCGCCGCCAGCACATAGCAACTGGAGGCGGTCGGAAGGGCGGAAAAAGCCAGCAACACAGTGGTTTGCACCGGGTTCAGATGAAACAGGTGCGAGAAGGCCAGCGCCACCAGAGGCAGCAGGAAATGCCGTATCGCCAGCACCGCCACGGCCAGTGCCTTGGCCTGGTTCAGGGCGCCGAACTGCATGCCGGCACCGGCCGCCATCAGCCCCAGCGCCAGGGAGGACGCGCCGATGCGGCTGACCGTGGGGTCCAGCCAGGGCGGCAGCGTCAGGCCCAGTAAATTCGCGCTCAAACCGGCCGCCGTGCCAATGATCAGCGGGTTGCCTGCCAGTTCCCGCAGCAAACCGCGCTGCGCGTGATGCGCCATGGGCCAGACCGCGCCGACATTGAACAGCGGCACGCAGACGCCTATCAACACCGCGATCTGCAACAAGCCCTGCGCGCCGGCCAGCCGGTCGGCCAGGGCCAGGCCGATGAATGAATTGAAACGAAAAGCCACCTGGGCACTGGCGGCATGCGCGCGCGCCGGGACGTGGCGCCCCAGCCAGGGCCAATACGGAATCGAATAAGCCAGTGCGATGCCGCTCAGGCCCATGGCCCAGCCGGCCCCTATCAGACTCGAGGCCGAACCCAAGTCAAGAGGACTTTTGACGATGGAGTGAAACAGCAGCACCGGAAAGAGGAAGAAATAGACCAGCGTCTCGACCTGCGCCCATACCGCACGGTTCAAGGCGGTGTAGCGGCACACCAGGTAGCCGCACAGGATCAGGGAAAAATCGGGGATTAAAAGTTGGGCGAAGTTCACCCGGCGAGAATACCAGTGAAACGCCGCAACCCGGGTTGGCCGCGCGGCGCCGACCCCGATCGCCAGCGACGCCGCGAGTTAACATGCGGCTTGAACGTTTTGTCCCATTTGAACCTCAGGAGTAACACCATCGTGCATCGTCGTACCCTATTGGCCTTAAGTCTGCTCGTCGCAACGGGCTCTGCCATGGCGCAGGGCTATCCCAACAAAGTCATCAAGCTGCAAGTGCCTTTTGCCCCGGGCGGCACCACCGACATCATTGCCCGCACCATCTCGGAAGCCCTCGGCAAGGCCCTGGGCCAGACCGTGGTGGTGGAGAACAAGGCCGGTGGCGGCGGCATCATTGGCGCCAACGAGACCGCCAAGGCGGCGCCGGACGGCTACTCGCTGGGCATGGCCACGGTTTCCACCACGGCAGCCAATCCGGCCATCAATCCGCGCACGCCGTACAACCCGCTGACCGATTTCACGCCCATCATCAACATTGCCGCCACCCCCAACGTGATTGCGGTGCACCCCGGCTTTCCGGCCAAGGATTACAAGAGCTTCGTCGCCGAGTTGAAGAAGAACCCCGGCAAGTATTCCTATTCTTCGTCCGGCACCGGCGGCATCGGCCACCTGCAGATGGAGTTGTACAAGAACTTGAGCGGCACTTTCATCACCCACATTCCGTACCGCGGCGCCGGCCCGGCATTGAACGACACGGTGGCCGGCCAGGTACCGATGATTTTTGACAACGTGCCCTCGGCCTTGCCCTTCATTCAATCCAGCCGTCTGGTGCCTATCGTGGTGGCGGCGCCGCAGCGGCTGGCGCAATTCCCGAATGTGCCGACCTTCAAGGAGGTCGGGCTGGAACCGGTGAACCGGATGGCTTACTACGGCATTTATGGCCCCAAGGGCATGCCCAAGGATATCGTCGACAAGATCAATGCCGGCGTGCGCAAAGCCCTGGAAGACCCGTCCGTGAAGAAGCGGATCGAAGAGACCGGCTCTTTCATCATTGGCAACACGCCCCAGCAGTTCACGGCGCAGATCAGGGCCGAGTACGAGGTCTACAAAAAAGTGGTTGAATCGGCCCATCTGAAACTGGAATGATGGGACCTTGCGGGACAGACCGCAGCTACCAACTCAATGTTTGTGGGACAGACCGCAGTTACACGAAGTGAACAAGCTCTGTCCCCAATTGATACCGGGATGTTGGAAGTTCGCAAGCTCTGTCCCCAACTGATTAAGAATGCGTGACGAGGCTTTGATTGACACTTTCATCGATGCCTTGTGGCTGGAAGAGGGTTTGTCGAAAAACACCCTTGCCGCCTACCGGCGCGATCTGACCCTGTATGCCCACTGGCTGAGCGGCCGTGGGCAGCCGTTGACCGATACCACCGAGGCTGACCTGAATGCCTATTTCTCGGCGCGGCACAAGTCAAGCAAGGCCACTACCGCGAACCGGCGCCTGACGGTTTTCAAGCGCTACTTTCGCTGGGCACTGCGCGAGCACCTGATCGTTTCGGATCCGACGCTCAAGCTCCAGGCCGCCAAGCAGGCGCTGCGGGTGCCCAAGACCTTGACCGAGCCACAGGTTGAAGCACTGCTGAATGCGCCCGACAGCGACACCGATCTGGGCCTGCGCGACCGCGCCATGCTGGAGCTGATGTACGCCAGCGGCTTGCGCGTCAGTGAACTGGTGACGCTCAAGGTGCTCAACCTGAGCCTGTCGGAAAATGTGCTGCGTGTTTTTGGCAAGGGCAACAAGGAGCGGCTGGTGCCGTTTGGCGAAGTCGCCAGTCTCTGGCTCAAGCGCTATCTGGCAGAGGCACGTCCCAGCCTGCTGGCGGACAAGCAGACCGAAGATCTGTTTGTCACGCACCGCGGTGTCAAGGCCGGCAGCGCCATGAGCCGCGTCATGTTCTGGATGATTGTGAAAAAATACGCCATCGGCGCCGGTATCACCGCGCCTTTGTCGCCGCACACCTTGCGCCATGCTTTTGCCACCCATCTGCTCAACCATGGCGCCGATTTGCGGGCGGTGCAGATGTTGCTGGGGCATGCCGATATATCAACCACCACCATCTACACCCACGTGGCACTGGAGCGGCTGAAAGTCTTGCATGCCAAGCATCATCCACGGGGTTAACAACTTGCAGAGAAAAAAACAGGAATTGACATGGCAATTTACGAACTTGACGGCGTAGCCCCCAGCATCTCGGACTCGGCCTGGGTCGCCGACAGCGCCCAGGTGATGGGCAATGTGGACCTGGCCGACGACGCCAGCGTCTGGTTTGGTGTCGTGATCCGGGGCGATACCGAGACCATACGGATAGGGCGCGGCAGCAATATCCAGGATTTGAGCGTCTTGCACGCGGATGTGGGCATGCCGTTGACGGTGGGTGAGGACGTGACGGTGGGGCACCGCGTCATGCTGCATGGTTGCACGATTGGCGACGGCAGCCTGATCGGCATCGGCGCGGTGGTGCTGAACGGGGCAAAGATCGGCAAGGGTTGCCTGGTGGGGGCCAATTCCCTGGTCACCGAAGGCAAGGAGTTTCCGGACGGCTCGATGATCCTGGGCAGCCCGGCCAAGGTGGTGCGCCAGCTGGCACCGGAGCGCGTGGAAGGTCTGCGCCGCAGTGCGCAAGGCTACGTCGATAACGCCCGGCGCTTTCGTGCTGGTTTACGCCGGATGGACTGAAGGAACGTTGCGCGTGTCTGAAATTCACAAGTTTTTGTTTGATGGTTTGCCGGTGCGCGGCGTGCTGGTGCGCCTGACCGACGCCTGGACTGAAATCCTGCGGCGCCGCGCCTCCGGCGCTTTTCCGCTGCCGGTGCAAAACCTGCTGGGTGAAATGGTGGCGGCGGTGACCTTGATGCAGTCCAACATCAAGTTCAACGGCGCCCTGGTGCTGCAAATTTTTGGCGACGGCCCGGTTAAATTGGCGGTGGCCGAAGTGCAGTCCGATTTTGCCTTGCGTGCCACCGCGACGGTCGTCGGTGAGGTGGCGGCAGACGCCAGCCTGAGCGCCTTGGTGAATTTGAAGCAGCAGGGCAAATGCGCCATCACGCTGGATCCCAAGAACAAGTTTCCCGGGCAGCAGGCCTATCAAGGTGTCGTTCCGCTGGTGGGCGAGGCGCATGAAAAGCTTGAAAAATTGAGTGAAGTGTTGCAGCACTACATGCTTCAAAGCGAACAACTGGACACCACGCTGGTGCTGGCGGCGGATGACAAAGTGGCGGCCGGTTTATTGATTCAGCGTCTGCCGCCGCAGGGCGCCGGCAACTTGGCCGGCGGTTCGCCCGGGCCTGCCCATGAAGACGAAATTGGCGTCAATGAAGACTACCAACGGATTGCCATGCTGGCTGCCAGCCTGCAACGCGAAGAACTGCTGACGCTGGACGTCGATACCATTTTGCGGCGTCTGTTTTGGCAGGAGAAGCTGTTGCGCTTCGAGCCCTTGACCGGCGACGCAGGCCCGCATTTTTCCTGTACCTGCAGCCGCGAGCGGGTCGGCAAGATGATTCTGGGGCTGGGGATTGAGGAGGCGCAAAGCATTGTGGCCGAGCGCGGCGAGATCGAGGTCGGCTGCGAATTTTGCGGTGCGCAACAGCACTTCGATCCGATTGACGTGGCGCAGATCTTCGCTGCCACCGGCAAGACGCCGCCGGCTAGTCCGGCACTGCACTGAGCCCGCGGCTCTTCAGCGGCTGCCGGAGGCCTTGGCCGCCGGCGTGATCTGCACGTAAATCTCGTTGGGCTTGACCATGCCAAGCTCCATGCGGGCTTTTTCCTCGACCATTTCCAGCCCCTCCTTCAGGTCGCGCACCTCGGCCGCCAGTCTGTCGTTGGCCAGTTGCGCCTGCTGGTTGTGCTGGTTTTGTGTCTTCAATTGTTCCGTCAGGTGGGCCACCGCAGGCAGGCTGCCCCGGCCAAACCACAACTGAGCCTGCAGAATCAGGATCAGCAGGATCAGGGCCGCCGAGACAAGGTGCTTGCCCACGATCAGGCCTGCGACGGCTCGCACATCCGGTTAGCGCAGATTGTAAAAAGCGGCACGCCCCGGGTAGCTGGCGATGTCGCCCAGATCCTCTTCGATGCGCAGCAACTGGTTGTACTTGGCCATGCGATCGGAGCGGCTCAAGGAGCCGGTCTTGATCTGGCCGGCATTGGTGCCGACCGCGATGTCGGCAATGGTGGAGTCCTCGGTCTCACCGGAGCGGTGACTGATGACGGCGGTGTAGCCGGCACGTTTGGCCATCTCGATGGCGGCAAAGGTTTCGCTCAAGGTACCGATCTGGTTGATCTTGATCAGGATCGAGTTGGCAATGCCTTTGTCTATGCCTTCCTTGAAGATCTTGGTGTTGGTGACAAACAGGTCGTCGCCCACAATTTGCACCTGCTTGCCCAGGCGCTCGGTCAGAATCTTCCAGCCCTCCCAGTCGTTCTCGGCCATGCCGTCCTCGATGCTGATGATGGGGTATTTGTCGACCCAGGTGGCCAGCATGTCGGTCCACTCCTGCGCGCTGAGCTTCAGGCCTTCGCCTTCCAGGTGGTATTTGCCGTCCTTGTAGAACTCGCTGGCGGCGCAGTCCAGTCCGAGGGCAATTTGCTCGCCGGCCGTGAAGCCGGCTTTGTCGATCGCTTCCAGGATCAACTGGATCGCCGCTTCGTGGTTCGCCACACTGGGGGTGAAGCCGCCCTCGTCGCCGACGGCGGTGCTCATGCCCTTGTCATGGATGATTTTCTTCAGGGCATGGAAGACCTCGGCGCCGTAGCGCAGGGCTTCGCGAAAGCTGGGCGCGCCCAGGGGAATGATCATGAATTCCTGCAAATCCAGGTTGTTGTTGGCGTGCGCGCCGCCGTTCACCACATTCATCATCGGCACCGGCAATTGCACCGCACCCATGCCGCCGAAATAGCGGTACAGCGGCAGGCCGGATTCTTCGGCGGCGGCGCGCGCCACGGCCATCGAGACTGCCAGCATGGCATTGGCGCCCAGGCGCGATTTGTTTTCGGTGCCGTCCAGGTCGATCAAGGTCTTGTCCAGAAAAGCTTGCTCGGACGCGTCCAGGCCTAGCACCGCTTCTGAAATCTCGGTGTTGATGTGCTCCACTGCTTTGAGCACACCCTTGCCCAGATAACGGCTATTGTCGCCATCACGCAGTTCGATCGCTTCCCGGCTGCCGGTGGAAGCGCCGGAGGGCACGGCGGCCCGGCCCATGGTGCCGGACTCCAGCAGCACGTCACATTCCACCGTCGGATTGCCGCGTGAATCCAGAATTTCACGCGCCACGATGTCAACAATTGCACTCATTGCATTTCCTTCAAAAACTCAAATAAAAAACACTGAACAAGGTCAGACGGCAAAACTATTCTCGAGGAAGCCGTGACGCTTGGTGACGGCATCGAGTTCCAGCAAGGTCTCCAGCAAGGCCCGCATGTGTTTGAGCGGCACCGCATTGGGTCCGTCGCTCAGGGCCTGGCTGGGATCGGGATGGGTTTCCATGAACAGACCGGCCACACCCACGGCCACTGCGGCGCGGGCCAGCACCGGCACCATCTCGCGCTGCCCGCCGCTGCTGCCACCTTGCGCGCCTGGCAGCTGCACCGAGTGCGTGGCATCGAACACCACCGGGGCACCGGTCTGGCGCAGGATGGCCAGCGCGCGCATGTCGCTCACCAGGTTGTTGTAGCCGAAGCTGGCGCCCCGTTCGCAGGCCATGAAGTTGTCCTCGTTCAGGCCTTTTTCGCGCGCCGCGGCGCGCGCCTTGTCGATCACGTTTTTCATGTCGCCGGGCGCCAGGAACTGCCCTTTCTTGATGTTCACCGGCAAGCCCGACTGCGCCACGGCCCGGATGAAATCGGTCTGGCGGCACAAAAAAGCCGGCGTCTGCAACACATCCACCACCGCCGCGACCTGCGCGATCTGGTCTTCCGAATGAACGTCGGTCAGCACCGGTAGTTGGAGTTCGCGCTTGACCTTGGCCAGGATCTCAAGCCCCTGCGCCATGCCGGGTCCGCGAAAGGTGTTGCCGCTGGAGCGGTTCGCCTTGTCGAAACTGCTTTTGAAGATGAACGGAATGCCCAGGCTGGCCGTGATCTCCTTGAGCGTGCCGGCAGTGTCCATCTGCAATTGCTCCGACTCGATGACACAGGGGCCGGCAATCAGAAACAAGGGCCGGTGCAAGCCGACATCGAAGCCACACAACTTCACTACGCCACCGCCTTTAGATTTTTTCCAGCCGTCTGGTGGTCCAGTGCGGCCTTGATGAAGGCGTTGAAGAGCGGATGCCCGTTCCAGGGCGTGGACTTGAACTCGGGGTGAAACTGCACGCCCATGAACCAGGGGTGCACACTCTGCGGCAGTTCAACGATTTCGGTCAGTTGCTCGCGTTGCGTCAAGGCCGAGATCACCAGCCCGGCCTGGCGCAGGGGTGCCAGGTAATTCACATTGGCCTCGTAGCGGTGGCGGTGCCGCTCGGTCACCACGTCGCCGTAGATCTTGTGCGCCAGGCTGCCCTTGACGACGTCGGAACTCTGCGCGCCCAGACGCATGGTGCCGCCCAGGTCGGAGTTTTCGTTGCGCGTCTTGATGCTGCCGTCTTCGTCCTTCCATTCGGTGATCAAGGCGATCACCGGGTGCGGCGTGGTGGCTTCAAATTCCGTGCTGTTGGCATCCGCCAGCCCCGCCACATGGCGGGCGAACTCGATGGTGGCGACCTGCATGCCCAGGCAAATGCCAAGATAGGGCACTTTGTTCTCGCGGGCGAAGCGGGCGGCGCAGATTTTGCCTTCGATGCCGCGTTTGCCAAAGCCGCCGGGCACCAGAATGGCGTCGAACCTGGCGAGTTGCGTCACGTTGTTAGGCGTCAGGTTCTCCGAGTCGACGTAATCGATCTTCACCCGCACATGATTCTTCATGCCGGCATGGCGCACCGCCTCATTGAGCGACTTGTAGCTGTCGCTCAGGTCAACGTACTTGCCGACCATCGCGATGCTGACCTCGCCTTGCGGGTGCTCGGTCTCGTACACCAGATCGTCCCAGCGCTTCAAATTGGCCGGGTGTGTGTTGAGCCGCAGCTTGTCGCAAATCAGACCGTCCAGGCCTTGCTCGTGCAGCATGCGCGGCACCTTGTAGATGGTGTCCACGTCCCACATGGAGATGACGCCCCAGTCCGGCACATTGGAGAACAGCGAGATCTTTTCCCGCTCCTCATTCGGGATCGGCCGGTCGGCCCGGCAGATCAGGGCATCGGCCTGAATACCGATCTCGCGCAACTGCTTGGCGGTGTGCTGGGTCGGTTTGGTTTTCAGTTCGCCGGCCGCCGCAATCCAGGGCACATAGCTCAAATGCACGAAAGCGGTGTTGTTGCGCCCCAGCTTCAGGCTCATCTGGCGCACCGCTTCCAGGAAGGGGAGCGACTCGATATCGCCGACGGTACCGCCAATTTCGACGATCGCCACATCGACCGCTTCAGGGGTTCCGAAAGCGGCGCCGCGCTTCACGAAATCCTGGATTTCGTTGGTCACGTGGGGAATCACCTGGACCGTTTTGCCCAGGTAATCGCCGCGGCGTTCTTTTTCCAGCACGCTTTTGTAGATCTGGCCGGTGGTGAAGTTATTGGCCTTGCGCATGCGTGTTTCCACGAAGCGTTCATAGTGGCCAAGATCGAGATCGGTTTCGGCACCATCGTCGGTGACGAACACCTCACCGTGTTGAAACGGCGACATGGTGCCGGGATCGACGTTGAGGTAGGGGTCAAGCTTGATTAAAGTGACTTTAAGGCCCCGCGATTCCAAAATCGCAGCTAAGGAGGCTGAGGCGATTCCCTTACCAAGGGAAGACACCACACCGCCGGTGACGAAGACAAATTTGGTCATGTCAGAGTGAGCTCTGCGCTCAATCGGGTGGAAATGCGAATTATACGAGCCACCGACGGGCCGCCCCTAGGGGCGAGAGCCCCCTTGGGGGGCAGCGCAGTACATGAAATGACAAGCGTGGGGGCAACATTCCTTCTGATACATTGCAGCCCATGAATGAGCTTGCTGGAAAACACATTGTTCTGGGCCTGACCGGCGGCATTGCCTGCTACAAGGCGGCCGAGTTGTGCCGCGCCCTGATCAAGGAAGGGGCCACGGTGCAAGTGGTGATGACTGCCGCGGCGCAGCAGTTCATCACGCCGGTTACCTTGCAGGCCTTGAGCGGTCGAACCGTTTACGACTCGCAGTGGGATGCGCGCCCGGTCAACGGCGTCGGCAACAACATGCCCCACATCAACCTGAGCCGCGAAGCCGATGCGATCCTGATCGCGCCCTGTAGCGCCGACTTCATGGCCAAGCTGCTGCATGGACGCGCCGACGATCTGCTCAGCCTGCTGTGCCTGGCGCGTCCGCTCGACAAGGTGGCCTTGCTGATTGCGCCGGCCATGAACCGCGAGATGTGGGCGCATCCGGCCACGCAGCGCAACGTGGCGCGCCTGAGAGCCGATGGCGCCACTGTTTTTGAGGTCGGCAGCGGTGACCAGGCTTGCGGTGAAACGGGCGACGGCCGCATGCTGGAGCCGCAGGAATTGCTGGAGGAAGTGATCGCCTTTTTCCAACCTAAAACGTTGACCGGCCAGCAGGTACTGGTTACCGCCGGTCCCACCTACGAAGCGATCGATCCGGTGCGCGGCATCACCAACCTGTCGAGCGGAAAAATGGGTTTTGCCATCGCCCGGGCGGCGCGTGAGGCCGGCGCCGCAGTGACGCTGGTGGCGGGGCCGGTGAGTCTGGCGACGCCGCGGGGCGTCCGCCGGATCGATGTCAGGTCGGCCAGGGACATGCTGCAAGCGGTTCAGGAACACGCGCCGGCCGCCACCGTTTTCATAGCCACCGCGGCGGTGGCCGATTGGCGACCGGCCAGCGCGGCCGAGCAAAAAATCAAGAAGGATGGTTCGGGCAAAACGCCGGAGCTGAGTTTTGTCGAAAATCCGGACATTCTGGCCACCCTGGCGCAGTCGCCCCGTGGCCGCAGTCGCGCGCTTTACTGCGTCGGTTTTGCGGCCGAGAGCCACGACCTGCTGGCCCACACGCAAGCCAAGCGGCAACGCAAAGAGGTGCCGCTGCTGGTCGGCAATATCGGCCCGGCGACGTTCGGGCAGGATGACAATGCGCTGCTGCTGGTGGATGAGTTGGGTGCCACCGAATTGGCACGCGCATCCAAACTTTCGCTGGCGCGTCAATTGATCGCCAATATCGCAAACAGAATTGGAGCCAGGGGCTGATAAGAATGAAAATTGACGTCAAGATCATTGACCCGCGGATGGTTGATCAGTTGCCGGCCTACGCCACACCCGGCAGCGCCGGGCTCGATTTGCGGGCCTGCCTGGAGCAGCCGTTAACCCTGCAGCCCAACGCCTGGCAACTGGTACCGACCGGCATCGCCATCTATTTGCAGGACCCGAATTTTGCCGCCCTGATCCTGCCGCGCTCCGGCCTGGGGCACAAGCACGGCATCGTGCTGGGCAATCTGGTGGGCTTGATCGACAGCGACTACCAGGGCCAGTTGATGGTCAGCGCCTGGAACCGCAGCGATACCGCTTTCACCATAGCGCCGATGGAGCGCATCGCGCAACTGGTCATCGTTCCCGTGCTGCAGGCGCAGTTCAATGTGGTGACCGAATTTCCGTCCAGTCAGCGCGGCGAGGGCGGTTACGGCTCGACCGGGAAGACTTAACCCCCCCCTGTTGCGGCTCACTGCGTGTAGCCGCCTCTCCCCCCAGGGGGACAACCCCAGTGGCCCGGCGAAGCCGGTTCCACGGGGTTCCCTGCCTTGGGCCACCAGTGGCAGCCGGATCTCTATCAGTGACTCAGTGCAGAGTGCGGTTGCCAGGGGTCGTTGCGTGCAGGGGCTGGACCTTGAAAAAACCGGTTCCGGCCGAGCCACGTCCAATCTCTTCTTCGGTGGCCTCCCGAACCGCTTGCACTTTCAGGCGCAGGCGCAAGGCGATGCCGGCCAGCGGGTGATTGCCATCCAGCACCACATGCTCCGGGTAGATATCGGTGACGGTGTACAAGGCGTCCTTGGGCGCCTCCGGGTTGCAGCCGGCGGGCAGTGAGGCACCCTCGAAGGTCATGCCTTCTTCCAGTTCCGCGGGAAACAGTTGGCGCGACTCCAGGAACACCAACTGGTCGTTGAAATCGCCAAACCCTTGTTCCGGTTCGATTTGCAGTTCGATCGTCGCGCCCGCTTCATAACCTTGCAGCGCCTCCTCGATGGTCTTGAACAGATCGTCGCCACCGACCAGAAATTCAACCGGATCGTCGAGCACGTCAAGTTCCTCACCCAAAGTGTCTGTGAGCGTCCAGGTCAGCGCGACCACACATTGTTGTTTGATTTCCATTGGAGAATTGTTGCTGCTTAGAGAGTGAATAAGAATAATATGGCGGGACTGATCAGGACTTTTATGACAAACCCATTACCCGCCGATCCCTTGGCCAGCGGCCGTTTTTCCGGCCGTGAAGCCTTTGCCCGACTGGTGCGCGACGCGCTTGGCAGAGCGGCCCAGGAAGGCTGGCGCGAGCTTATTTTAAGCGATGCCAGTTTTGCCGACTGGCCTTTGCGCGAACGCTCGGTGATCGAATCGCTGCAGGCCTGGTCGACGTCCGGTCGGCGCCTGGTGATGCTGGCGACCCGTTACGACGAGGTGTTGCGACTGCACCCGCGTTTTGTCGCCTGGCGCAAGACCTGGGACCACATCGTCGAGGGCAGGGTTTCCCGGGTCGCGGTGCCGGCCGATTTTCCCAGTGCCATCTGGAGCGCCGGCTGGTTCATGCACCGGCTCGATCCGCAACGCAGCACGGGCATTTGCGGCTACGACCATGAGCGCGGCGTGCAACTCAAGGAATTTCTGGACGAGGTGATCCGCAACAGCGCGCCGGGCTTTCCGGCTTCGACACTGGGTTTGTAATTGGCTGTAGTTTTATACAGCAAAAGTTCAATTACAGACTACAATGCGCGCCCTATGGCAGTCAAACCAAGCAACGAATATTCAGAAGCCTCGATCCGCGTGCTCAAGGGCCTGGAGCCGGTCAAGCAGCGGCCGGGCATGTACACCCGCACCGACACCCCGCTGCACGTGATCCAGGAGGCGCTGGACAACGCGGCCGACGAGGCGCTGGCAGGGTATGGCAAGAAAATCAAACTGGTGCTGCACGCCGACGGCTCGGTCAGCATCGAGGACGACGGGCGCGGCATTCCGTTCGGCCTGCATCCGGAAGAAAACGCACCGGTGATCGAGCTGGTGTACACGCGGCTGCATGCCGGCGGCAAGTTCGACAAGGGCAAGGGCGGCGCCTACAGCTTTTCCGGCGGCCTGCATGGCGTGGGCGTCAGTGTGACCAACGCGCTGGCGACCCGGCTGGAGGTGACCACCTACCGCGAGGGCATGGTGGCGCGCCTGGTGTTTGCCGGCGGCGAGGTGGTCGAGCCGCTGCAATTGCGCAAGCAGGGCGAGGGCGACCGCAAATCCGGCACCAGCGTGCGCGTCTGGCCGGATGCCAAATACTTCGAGACCACCGCGCTGCCGCTGGCGCAACTGGCCCATCTGCTGCGCAGCAAGGCGGTGCTGATGCCGGGCGTCAACGTCACCCTGGTGAATGAGAAGACCAGGGAGACGCAGAGCTGGGTCTTCAAGGGCGGCCTGCGCGACTACCTGATGCAGACGCTGACCGGCGAACTGGTGATCCCGGTGTTCGAGAGTGAAGGTTTTGCCGATGCCCAGAGCGACAATTTTGCCGAGGGCGAGGGCGCCAGCTGGTGCGTCGCCTTCACGGAGGACGGCCAGCCGGTGCGCGAAAGCTATGTCAACCTGATCCCCACCCACGATGGCGGCACCCACGAAAGCGGCTTGCGCGACGGCTTGTTCACGGCGGTCAAGAGTTTCATCGAGCTGCATTCGCTGCTGCCCAAGGGCGTCAAGCTGTTGCCGGAGGACGTCTTCGCGCGCGCCAGCTATGTGCTGTCGGCCAAAGTGCTGGACCCGCAGTTTCAGGGCCAGATCAAGGAACGTCTGAACTCGCGCGATGCCGTGCGCCTGGTCTCCAGCTTTGTTCGTCCGAGTCTGGAACTGTGGCTGAACCAGGACGTCGAATACGGCAGGAAGCTGGCCGAGCTGGCGATCAAGGCGGCGCAGGCGCGGCAGAAGGCGGGCCAGAAAGTCGAAAAGCGCAAGGGCTCCGGCGTGGCCGTGCTGCCCGGCAAGCTGACCGATTGCGAGAGCCGCGACCTGGCGCACAACGAAGTGTTCCTGGTGGAGGGCGACTCGGCCGGCGGCAGCGCCAAGATGGGGCGCGACAAGGAGAGCCAGGCCATTTTGCCGCTGCGCGGCAAGGTGCTCAACACCTGGGAGGTGGAGCGCGACCGCCTGTTTGCCAACACCGAAATTCACGACATCGCGGTGGCCATCGGCGTTGACCCGCACGGTCCCGACGACCACCCCGACTTGAGCGGGCTGCGTTACGGCAAGGTCTGCATCCTGTCGGACGCCGACGTCGACGGCTCGCACATCCAGGTCTTGCTGCTGACCCTGTTCTTCCGCCATTTCCCCAAGCTGATCGAGAAAGGCCATGTGTTCGTGGCCCGTCCGCCGCTGTTCCGGGTCGACGCGCCGGCGCGCGGCAAGAAGCCGGCCTCCAAGGCCTACGCGCTGGACGAGGGCGAGTTGACGGCGATTCTGGACAAGCTGCGCAAGGAGGGTGTGCGCGAGTCGGCCTGGAGCATCAGCCGCTTCAAGGGTCTGGGCGAAATGAACGCCACCCAGCTCTGGGAGACCACGCTCAATCCCGATACCCGGCGCCTGCTGCCGGTGCACCTGGGCAGCATGGACTTCGGGCAGACCGAGTCCCTGATCACCAAGCTGATGGGCAAGGGCGAGGCCGCGGCGCGGCGCGAGCTGATGGAGTTGCATGGGGATTCGGTTGAAATCGACGTGTAGCCATCAAATCCCTATGACAAAGTTGAAGGTGAGGTCCAATGGGGTGGCTGACGATTTCTGGTACTCCAGCATGAGGAAGTCACCCCATTGGGCCTCGCCGCAGCGTTATCGAAACGAGTGTTTTCTCCCATGAACGACCCCACAATTCTTGATCTGGTCCCGGCCCCGGCCGAGGACGACAGCCAGCTCAACTTGGCCAGCTACGCCCAGCGCGCCTACCTGGAATACGCCCTGAGCGTGGTCAAGGGACGTGCCTTGCCGGATGTCTGCGACGGCCAGAAGCCGGTGCAGCGGCGCATCCTGTACGCCATGTCGCGCATGGGCCTGGGTTTCGGCGGCGCCAACGGCAACAGCGGCGCCAAGCCGGTCAAGTGCGCCCGGGTTGTTGGCGACGTGCTGGGCCGTTTTCATCCGCACGGCGACCAGGCCGCGTACGACGCGCTGGTGCGCATGGCGCAAGACTTTTCACAGCGCTATCCGCTGATCGACGGCCAGGGCAACTTCGGTTCGCGCGACGGCGACGGTGCCGCCGCCATGCGCTACACCGAGGCACGGCTGGCCAAAATCACCAGCCTGCTGCTCGACGAGATCGACGAAGGCACGGTCGACTTCGCACCCAACTACGACGGCTCCACCGAGGAGCCCAGCCAGTTGCCGGCACGCCTGCCGTTCGCCCTGCTCAATGGCGCCAGCGGCATCGCGGTGGGCCTGGCGACCGAAATCCCCAGCCACAACCTGCGCGAGGTGGCCGATGCCTGCGTGGCGCTGATCAAGAACCCCAAGCTCAACCATGAAGAGCTGCTGGCGCTGATTCCGGGCCCCGACTATCCGGGCGGCGGGCAGATCACCAGCAGCGCTGCCGACATTGCCGAGGCCTACCGCACGGGACGCGGCTCGCTCAAGGTGCGGGCACGCTGGAAGATCGAGGAACTGGCGCGCGGCCAGTGGCAACTGGTGGTGACCGAGCTGCCGCCCGGCGTCAGCACCCAGCGCGTGCTGGAAGAAATCGAGGAGTTGACCAACCCCAAAATCAAGGCCGGCAAAAAAGCCTTGTCGCTGGAGCAGAACCAGCTCAAGGCGGCGCTGCTGTCGGTGCTGGACGTGGTGCGCGACGAATCCAGCAAGGAGGCCGCCGTGCGCCTGGTGTGCGAACCCAAGACCAGCCGCATCGGACAGCAGGAGCTGATCACCACCTTGCTGGCCCACACCAGCCTGGAGACCTCGTCGCCGGTCAACCTGACCATGGTCGGGCTGGATGGCCGGCCGACCCAGAAGTCCTTGCGCCAGATGCTGACCGAGTGGATCGAGTTCCGCCAGCGCACCGTGGAGCGGCGCTCGCAGCACCGGCTGGCCAAGGTGCTGGAGCGCATCCACATCCTCGAAGGCCGGCAACTGGTGCTGCTCAATATCGACGAGGTGATCGCCATCATTCGCCAGTCCGACGAGCCCCGCTCAGCGCTGATGGAGCGCTTCAATCTGTCGCAGCGGCAGGCCGACGATATCCTGGAAATTCGCCTGCGCCAGTTGGCTCGGCTGGAGGCCATCAAGATCGAGCAGGAGCTCAGCACGCTGCGTGACGAGCAGAAGAAACTGGAAGAAATCCTGGCCAGCCCGGCAACGCTGCGCCGGCTCATGATCCGGGAAATCGAGCTTGATGCCAAAACCTTTGCCGATGCCCGGCGCAGCCTGATCCAGGCCGAGAAAAAAGCGGTGCTGGAGGTCAAGGTGGTGGACGAGCCGGTGACCGTGGTGGTCAGCGAAAAAGGCTGGGTGCGGGTGCAAAAAGGCCATGGTCATGACGCCGCCAACTTCGCCTTCAAGGCCGGCGATGCCTTGTACGGCAGCTTCGAGTGCCGCACGCTGGACACGCTGCTGGCGTTCGGCAACAACGGACGCATTTACTCGGTCGCCGTGTCTATGTTGCCGGGCGCCCGCGGCGACGGCCAGCCCATCACCAGCCTGCTGGAGCTCGAATCCGGCACGCAGTTGTGCTATTACTTCGCCGGCCCGGCTGGCGCGACTCTGCTGCTCAGCAGTTCGGGCGGCTACGGCTTTATCGCGTCGATCGAGAACATGACTTCCAGGCTGAAGGCCGGCAAGGCGTTCGTCAGCTGCAACGCGGGCGAGGTGCTGTGCCGTCCGTCGCCGGTGGCCGGTGGCTCAGGTGCAGTAGCGCTGTTGCCGGCGACCCATGTGGCCTGTGCCTCCACCGGCGGCCGCATTTTGACCTTCGAGATCAAGGATCTGAAGACTTTGAGCAATGGTGGCCGGGGTCTGATGCTGATTGCCCTGGAGGACAAGGACACGCTGGCCGGTGCGGCAGCCTACACCCGCAGCGTGAAGATCGAAGGCATTGGGCGCGGTGGCAAAGCGCGCGAGGAAACGCTGGAGATTCGCAGCTTGAACAACGCCCGGGCGGCCCGTGCCCGCAAAGGCAAGGCGGCCGATCTGGGCTTCAAGCCGACCTCCATTACGCGCGTTGAGTAGTACACCTTGTGGGACAGCGGCGTCAAAAGCTTGCGGCGCTGACAAACCGCATGGCCTGATCGTTCACCGGATGACGCAATTCCAGTGAGCAGGCGTGCAGCAGCAAACGCTGCGCCAGCGCCTGAATTCTGGGGCAGCCGTACAGGGCGTCGCCGACGATGGCATGCCCCAGCGCCTGCAGGTGCACGCGCAATTGATGCGAGCGTCCGGTCAGCGGTTCAAGCTCCAGCCGGGTCGTTTGCTGTGCGGCGTTGTAGGACAGCACGCGCCAGCGCGTCAGACTGGGTTTGCCAAACTGAGGGTCGATCACACGGCGTGGTCGATTCGGCCAGTCGACGCGGATCGGAAACCTGATCTCGCCCCAGCCTTCAGGCGGCGCTGGCAGTTGTCCGTCGACCACGGCAAGGTAGCGTTTGCCAACGCTGCGGTTGGCGAAGGCCTGGTTCAGCGCGCGTTGCGCGGCGGCGCCGCGCGCCAGCAGCATCACACCCGAGGTGGCCATGTCGAGTCGGTGCACGACTAGCGCGTCGGGGTAATGGCGCTGCGCCCGCGCACTCAGGCAGTCCTGTTTGTCGGCACCGCGACCAGGCACCGCCAGCAGTCCGGCCGGCTTGTCGAGCACCAGCAGGGCATCGTCCACGTACAGCAGCGGGAGTTCACCCGCTGCGTCGTGCGACTGCATGGGATCAAACGTGGTGGCTAGCCCTTGTTGGGGGCATTCTTCGCCTTGCCGCGCACCGGCACCACGGTGGTGATGGTGGGGCGTACGGCATCGGGCGACACCGCCTTCGGCGGAGCGCTGTCCTTTTTCGGTTTCTTGACCATCTTGTTGCTGTTTTGTTGACCTTTTGCCATTTTTTTCTCCTGAAATTTAACTGTCCGCCCGCTGGAATCGGGCGTGGACTGTTCGATTATCGTGGCACGGGCAAAATATTTTCGATCTGTTGGCAATACCCGACACCACGCTGATTTGGGCGGTGCTACCTTCACGCCCACTTCTACAACTTCCACCCTATTGCCATGCCTAAAACCCTGATTGAACCGTTTCGCATCAAAAGCATAGAGCCGATCCGCATGACCACCCGCGCCGAGCGTGAGCAACTATTGGAGGCCGCCAAACTCAATGTCTTCAAGCTGCGCGCCGAGGATGTGCTGATCGACTGGCTGACCGACTCCGGCACCGGCGCCATGTCCTCCAAACAATGGGGCGCCATCATGGAAGGCGATGAGAGCTACGCCGGAGCGCGCAGTTTCTATCGACTGGAAGCCGTCATCCAGAACATCACCGGTATGAAGCATTTCGTTCCGACGCACCAGGGGCGCGCGGCCGAGAAGGTGTTGTTCACCGCGGTCTGCAAGAAGGGCGACCTGGTACCCAACAACTCGCACTTCGACACCACTCGCGCGAATCTCGAATACATTGGCGTCGAGGCGGTCGATCTGGTGATTGCCGAAGGCTTGCAGCCGGCCCTGATCTACCCGTTCAAGGGCAATATCGACTTGCAGCGCGTCGAGGCCTTGTTGAAAACCCAGGGCGAGCGCATTCCGTTTGGCATGCTCACGGTGACCAACAACACCGGTGGCGGCCAGCCGGTCTCCATGGCCAACATCCGGGCCTATGCGGCACTGCTCAAGCACCATGGCAAGCCCTTCATCATGGACGTTTGCCGCTTCGCCGAAAACGCCATGTTCATCAAGATGCGCGAACCCGGTTATGAGAACACGCCGATCAAATCAATAGTGCAGGAGATGTTCTCCTACTGCGACGGCTGCACCATGAGCGCCAAGAAGGACGGCATGGTCAACATCGGCGGCTTTATCGTGCTGCGCAGCGAGGAGTGGATGGACGCGGTGCGCAACGTATTGATCATGACCGAAGGCTTTCCCACCTACGGCGGCCTGGCCGGGCGCGATCTGGAGGCGCTGGCAGTGGGACTGGAGGAGGGCATGCAGGAAGACTACCTGCGCTACCGCCTGCGCACCGCCGAATACCTGGGCGAGCGACTGGAAGCGTCCGGCGTCGGCTTCGTCAAACCGACCGGTGGCCATGCCGTCTACATCGATGCCAGGACGGTACTGCCCAATATGCCGGTACAGCATTACCCGGCCTGGGCCTTGTGCAATGCGCTGTACCTGGAAGGCGGCATCCGCGGGGTCGAGATCGGCTCGGTGATGTTCGGCAAACGGCTGGCCGATGGCACTGAAACCTACCACAGCATGGAACTGGTTCGGCTGGCCTTTCCCCGGCGCATGTACACCCAGTCGCACTTCGACTACGCGGCCGAGGTGATTGACGAGGTCAAGCAAAAAGCCGCCAGCATCCGCGGCGTGAGAATCACCAAGCAGCCCCAATACCTGCGCCACTTCACCTGCGAGTGCGCCTGGGTGGCGGGTTGATTTCCACCGGCCCGGGGTGGCGGGCCGGAAATGCCGCACTGCCACTGGCGTAGCGGCGCTCCAGAAACATGGCTCCTATGTTGTCTACCGAACAGTCTGTTCGGGCTAGATGCTCAAAAATCCGATCGGTCGGCGCCAGTGGACCGATCTCTTGGTCGTCATGCTGATCAACGCACTGTTTCCATTTCTCACATCTTGAGTGTCGTCGGAAACATGCGTCGAACGTTTGATACCTGTTGGAATAACGAAAGGCATCCATGTTGATAAGTCCAAATAAAACAACCCAAAACCAAAACCAAAACCAAAACCGGGAGCCGAGCCGCATTGGCAAGCATCGACTCTGGATGGCCGGCACGGCGCTCGCGGCGGCGCTCGTTTTGAGCGCCTGCGGTGGCGGCGGCAATGCCGGTCCGTCCGGAAATTTCAACATTGGCGTCACAGTGGGTGGTCTGTTCATGGGTGACACCTCCGTCGCTCCCGGCGGTTCGACCGACCTTGCCATCCATGTCGGACAGTCGGTGCGTCTGGATGCGGGCGAGCCGGTGGTGTGGACCCTCTACGTCGGTGGCAGCGCGATCAGTGGCGGCGTGCAGATGTACTACGCCGGCGCGGACATCACCGCAACCACCTTGAACTCGTCCACCGTGGCCTTGGACACTTACGCCACCTACCCGTTGCAGTCTTCGATTCCCATGACCTTTGTCGCAACATCCACCTACGATTCGTTCCAGGTGGCGACGGTCAATATTTGGCTTACGAACTAGCCCCGCGGGCGCATCGCCAGACGCATTTGCTGGATGCTTTTGCCCAATTCCGGCGCGTGCAGAAACTCGATCAGCCGCGCCAGTTCGGGCAAGACCAGATAGCTGCGCAGGTAGAACAACTCGGCGCTCGAATCGGCGGCCGGATCGAAAGCGCAGAGATCGCTCAGACTGCCAAGCGCCAGTCTTTCACCCAGGCGGGCGCACAGATAGCACAAGGCCAGACGGCTGCGGCGCTGGGGCGCCGTCAGGGCGGGTGGCGTCAGCAGGACGCGGTCGATTTCCCTGACCTGCTCGATCAGGCTCCCCGGCAAGCCCCATTCCTGCATCAGCAGGCTGCCGATTTCGCCGGCAGCCAGCCCCAATTGGGCTTGCTCCGCGCGGGCTCTTTCGAGCAGGCCATTTTCTGCAATCCAGACACTGCGCTCGGCCGGCATCAGGGAAGCCGTCGCCAGTTGACCGAGGAACGACAGCACCACCTGCGTCACCAGGGAACCCTGCTCCGGCCAGTCGAGGCGCTGGGCCAGCTTCAAACACAGTTCGCCGGCCAATGCACTAGCACTCAGGACCGTGTCGAAAACCTTTTTGTGCTCGGGGCTGCTGGCCTGGAACGATTGATCCAGCAGGTACTGCAGGCTGATGCTGCGCACCGCGTTCAGGCCCAGGAAGGTGACCGCCTGCCCGATGCTGAGCACCGGCCGGCGCAAGCCGTAGAACGGAGAATTGACGCGCGCCAGGACCTTGGCCGCGATCAGTGCCTCGCCCAGGATCAGGTCGTTGATTTCGACCGAGGTGGCGCTGTCCAGCAGTTCCGGGGATAGCAGTTTGTGCAGGGACAACGGCGGCCGGGGAATGTTGCGGAGTTCGGCTTGCAGTGCCCACCGGCGTTCCTCCGCCAGTTCGTCCCGGTCGATGAAGCGCCATCCCGCCAGCTCGGTCGGTATCTCGGCCGGCAGCGCTGGCGCGGCAGCAACCGGGGTTGCGGCAGGCGCTGGCGCTTGCGCTCTGGTGTGCAGGTCGGCCGGCGGCGCTGCCAGTGATTTCGCTGGGCCGGCGCCGGCGCTGGGTTTCTTCAGCAAGTAGCGGATGGCAATGGCAGCAACGGCCAGCAGGACGATCAGAAGGAAAGTCACTTGGCCGCTGTCCCGCCGTCTGTGCCCAGGTCGCCGGACAAGACCGCCTCATCGCGCAGGCGTTGCCGCAACTCGGTCTTGAGCACCTTGCCGTAGTTGTTCTTGGGCAACTCGTCCAGCAGCACATAGCGTTTGGGACGCTTGAAGCGCGCAATCTGCGCCAGACAGTGCAGGTCCAGCTCGCCAGTCGCCAGGGTGGCGTTGCGTTGCGCGACCACAAAGGCCACCACCACTTCGCCCCACTCCGGGTCAGGGGAGCCGACCACCGCCACCTCGGCCACGCCGGGGGCGCTCAGCAGCGCTTCCTCCACTTCGCGCGGATAGATATTGGAGCCGCCACTGATGATCAGATCCTTGCTGCGGTCCTTCAGGGTCAGGAATCCATCGGCGTCCAGGCAGCCCACATCGCCGGTGTAAAGCCAGCCGTCCCGCAGCGCCGCGGCGCTGGCCTGCGGGTTATCCCAGTAGCCGGCCATGACGCTGTCGCCCTGCACCAGCACTTCGCCCACTTCACCCACAGGCAGATCAAGGTCCCGTTCGTCGCTGACGCGGACCCGCACCGGCGTCTGGGCCAGGCCCACCGACGCCATGCGCTCCAGGTACCTGGGGTGCGTGCTGTCGGCCAGATGCCGGCGCGACAAGGCGGTTGCCACCATGGGAGTTTCGCCCTGGCCGTAGATTTGCACAAAGCGCGGCCCCATGACCCGCAGCGCGCGTTGCATGTCGGCCAGGTACATCGGTGCGCCGCCATAGACGATGGTCTTGAAACTGGCGGCGCAATCCTGCGCGGTGAGGTCGCTGGCCTCGGCGTGATCGACCAGGCGCTTGACGATGGTGGGCGCCGCAAAAGTGGAGAGCGGCCCGAGGGCGCGGCCCAGCTCGAACAGCTCGGCCGGGTCGACCGCGCCGGAGGCCGGCACCACATGCCGGGCACCGGCCATCAAATGCGGTAGGGCGTACAGACCGGCGCCGTGCGACATCGGGGCGCCATACACCATGGCGTCCTCTGGCTGTACGGCGTCGACGTCGACAAAATAAGTCAAACCCATGGTCATGAGGTTGCGCTGGGTCAGCATCACGCCCTTCGGTCGTCCGGTGGTGCCGCTGGTGTAAAACAGCCAGGCCAGGTCCTGCGGCGCGCGTGCCGTGATCGGCACTGCCCAGGCGTCGCTCAGCGGCGACAGTAAGTCGTCGGCTGCCGCGCTTTCGATGTCAATTTGCCGCGCCAGACCGGCCAGGGGCTGGGGCGCCACATCAGCCGTCACAAAACCCCAGCGCGCGCCGGCGTTCTGGATAATCCATTCCACTTCCCGGCGATGCAGCTTGGCATTCACCGGCACCACCACCAAACCGGCCCACCAGGCGGCCCACAGGATTTCCAGATAACGCGGGTGGTTGCGCATGAACAGCAGCACCCGCTCGCCCGGCTGCAAGCCGGCTTCCTGCAGGTGCTGCGCCAGAGCGGCACTGCGCGCCGCCCATTGACCGGCCGTGGCGTGCAGCGCCGTTCCGTGGTAGATCGCTTCCCGCTCAGGCTGCTGGCGTGCCTGGCGCAGCAACAAATGGGCAAGGCTCATGGCGTGACTCCGTCCTCCCTGACACCCTACAGCCACAGGCCGCTGTGGGGCATCTGAATGGTTTGCGAGGGACTGCCGTCACCGACAAACAGGCCGATCAGGAAGCTCAGCAGCGAAATGAAAATACTGGCAAAAAAAGCGGTCCAGAAGCTTGTTACCTGGAAGCCTCTGACCAGGGAGGAGACCAGCAAGATCATCAAGGCATTGATCACCAGCAGGAACAGGCCGAAGGTCAGAACGGTCAAGGGCAGGGTCAGGAGAATCAGTAGCGGCTTGACGATGGCATTGGCAAAACCCAGCAGCAGCGCCGAGACGACCAGCGACGAGGTGTCGGCGAAGCGGATGCCCTGAAACAGGTGGCTGGCGAGCCACAGGGAGACGGCGGTGATGCCCCAATGCAGAAAGAAGGAAGGCAGGTTGTCCAGCATGTCAGAGGGTTTCGAGTTTGGTTGACCAGCAAGTGTTTCATCATACTTGGCAACGGAGCTGCCGCCCGCGTTTCATTTGACGGCATTGAGCCGTTTCACACCGGCGACAAAGCGCGCCAGCGTATCCGACAGCACACCACGCCCGATTGTGATGTCGATCAACTGGAAGCGTCCGCGCGTTGCCACCGCCCGGTCCAGTGCCGCCTTCAGTTCGCTCCGCGTGTTGACGCGCACACCGTCGCCGCCCAAGCCGGCTGCCATTTCGGCAAAACCCCAATGACCCAGGTCATTGAACGAGGACTCGGGCTGGAAGGTGCGCAGCATCTCCCAACTGGCGTTGTTGAACAGCAGCACGATCGGGTCCCAGCCGTAACGTTGGCAATTGCCCAACTCCCAGCCGGTCATCTGAAAAGCGCCGTCGCCGACCAGAATCAGCGGCCGCTGGCCGGTGGCGGCCTGCAGGCCCAGCCCGGCCGGCACGCCGAAGCCCATGGTCGCGTAATAGCCCGGCGCCACCAATGCCGTGTGCTCGATCTCCATGGCGGTGAACAGGCAGTCGCCCATGTCGGAGGCGATGGGCATCTTGCCGTGGGCCGCCATCAAGTCGTTGACCGCGGTGGCGATGTCGGTTGGCGCAATCGCCAGGGCGTCGGCCCGCAGAGCGTGCGGAAAGGACTGGCGTTTGATCGAAAAAGACTTTTCCTCGGGGGAGAGCCTCTCCAGCATGCGCTCGACCAGCGCCGGCAGCGGCAACTGGGCATAGGTGTGGTAACCGATGGTGACCTGGCCATCGAGCGCCTGTATCGTCTTGCGCATGTCGATCTTGGTTTCCGATACCGCGAAATTGGTGTCGCAAATGATCTCGCCGAGCAGGAACAAGCCGTCCGACCCTTCCACCAGTTGCGTTACCTCGGGGAAGCCGGCGACGCCCATGTAGGTGCCGACCAGCGGAGCGTTCTGGTCGGACAGCAGACCGCGCCCCATGAAACTGGTGACCACCGGCATGCCGAAGCGGCGCGACAACTGGGCCACTTTGGCTTCCAGGCCATAGCGGCGAACTTCAACGCCGGCCATCAGGACCGGCGCCTTGGCCTGGGACAGGCGCTCCAGAATCTCGTCGACACAGGCATTGAGCGCGTCCTGGTCCGGCGCCGGCGCCACTTCCGGCAGCACCGGCGCACAGGGCAGGGCCACCATGTCGCGCGGGATTTCGATGTAGACCGGCTCGGAGCGGCGCAAGCAGTTGGCCAGCACGCGGGCAATATCGGCCGGTGCGCGCTCGGCGTCATCCAGGCGCACCTGGTCGCAGGTGATTTCCTTGAAGATCTGGAATTGCGAATCGAGTGTCTTGGCCTGATGGTGCAGCAGCAATCCGGAGCGCGACTCGCCTTTGCCGGGGCCGCCGGACAACACCACCAGCGGCGACTTCTCGGCAAAAGCGGCGGCCACCGAATTGATCATGTTCAGCGCGCCGGCGCCATAGGTGACGGCGGCCACCCCCAGGCTGCAGTTGATGCGGGCCGAGGCATCGGCGGCAAAGCCCACCGCCGGCTCATGCGACAGCGTGTAGAGCGGCAGGATTTTGGATTCTTCGATGATGCGAAAGTAGGGCAGGGCGAAGTCGCCGGGGATGCCAAAGATCTGGCGTGCGCCGTGCGCCTTGAGGGCCAGCAGCAGGGATTCGGTGAGGTTCATGGGAGGCGGTTTCCGATTCGGTTGATGGGGAAATTATCAGGCCAAGGCAGCGCTGGAAAGAGTCGTCAAGGCGCTGTATTTGGCAGCGCCAAGCAGGTTTCATGCAAGGGCTTTGTTTGCGGCGACAATCCAGTTCCAATTTTTCTTATTCACGGGTTTTTCCCCAGCATTTTTCATGTCCAGTACCAGTACTTACGAAGTCCGGCCGGCAACGCCGCGCGATGCCAGAACGATTGCCGAAATTCATGCCAAAGCCAGCCAGGCCTACTGGCGCGAAGCCATCGAGTACTGCGAACCTCAGGTGGTGGTGGCGCTCGATGCCGGCGAAGTGGTCGGCTTTGTCGGCTTCGATCGCTCGCGCGACAAGGGCACGCCGCCGACCACCGGAGAAATCTGGGCGATCCATGTCGCACCAAGCCACTTGGGCAAGGGCGTCGGCCTGGCGTTGTGGGACGCTGCCCGCGAGGGTCTGCTGGAGGAGGGCTGCAACACCGTGACAGCGTGGCTGCCGCTGAGCAACGAGCGAGCCCTGCGCTTTCTTGAGCTGGCCGGTTTCAAACGCGAAATGTCCAGCATCAAGACGGTGCCCATGGGCGGCGTCAAGATCGAGGAAATCCGGCTCAAACGAGCTCTGAACTAGGTCCGGCGCAGCACCACACTGCCAATCGAGTAGCCGGCGCCGAAGGAGCAGATCATGCCCACTTCGCCGGCCTTGAAGTCATCGTGGTGGCGGTGAAAAGCAATGATGGAACCGGCCGACGCGGTATTGGCAAATTCGTTCAGAATGACCGGTGCCTCTTCCGGCGTGGCATCGCGTCCCAGCAGCTTGCGGCTGATCAACTGGTTCATGGCCAGATTGGCCTGGTGCAGCCAGAAGCGGCGCACATCCTGGGGCGTGAAGCCCAGGTCCGCCAGGTGCTTGCTCATGTGCTCGGCCGCCATCGGGCAGACTTCCTTGAAGACTTTGCGACCTTCCTGGTAGAACAACTGGTCGCGGTCCTCCGGGTCGCGGTCTTCGGCGCGCGACATGAAACCGGCGTTGTTGCGTATATTGCTGGAGAAAGTGGTCAGCAGGCGGGTGCCCAGCACCTCGAAGGCGCCGGCCGGCGCGTTTTCCAGGCGCTCCACCAGCACTGCGGTGCAGACGTCGCCGAAGATGAAATGGCAATCCCGGTCTTTCCAGGCCAGATGAGGCGAGGTGATTTCCGGGTCGACCACCAGGATGGCGCGCGCGGAACCGGGCTTGACTGCGTTGACCGCCATTTCAATGCCGAAAGTGGCCGATGAACAAGCCACATTCATGTCGAAGCCGAAGCCCTTGATGCCCAGGGCGGTCTGGATTTCAACCGCCATGGCCGGGTAGGCGCGCTGCATGTTGGCGGCGGCGCAAAAGACGCCGTCGATGTCTTGCGGCTGCTTGCCGGCGCGTGCCAGCGCATCGCGCGCCGCCGCCACGCCGATCTCGGCCATCAGCGAAATTTCGTTGTCCGGTCGAGCTTTCAGGCGCGGGCGCATGCGCTGCGGATCGAGGATGCCCGATTTCTCCATCACGTAACGCCGCTTGATGCCGGAGGCCTTCTCGATGAATTCGACGCTGGAGAGCGGGATGGCTTGGTGCGTACCGGCCGCGATGGCGGCGGCGTGGGTACTGTTTTCCTGCTCGGCAAAGCGGTTGAAGGCGGCTACCAGTTCTTCATTGGTAATGACCTCGGGTGGAATATAGATTCCGGTACTGCTGATGGCGACACGATGCATTGCGATGGTCCTGAAAAAAATTTATTGGCGGAAGTGTCCACGAGGCTGTGATTATCGGCTGACTAGGGCCTGTTCACCCTATTTTTACGAGTGCGAACGCGATGAAAAATGCGCCAATCAAGGCGCGTGACAACGGCAAGGCCGAGGCCTTGCCTAGGAGCGCAACGCCGAGTGGCACTTTTTTCATCCCGTTCCCTGCGGGTTGTGGCCAAAAAAACCATGCGCGGCATTGCAAAGCCTTGCCGGGGGCCAACCCCGGCGGCGTTTTGCGCTTTGCGCATGGCTTTTTTGACTCACAACGCATCTCGCAAAAATAGGGTGAACAGGCCCTAGTCCGCCAGCCAGATCACCGGCTTGCCGGCGTTGCTCCAGCTCTGGTATTGCCCGGCGAAAGCTTCTTCAATCCGGTTGCGTTTGACCTTGAGGGTGGGCGTCACAAAGCCGTTTTCCGGCGTCCAGGGCGTCGTGACGACCACCAGACAGCCCAGTCTTTCGTGCGGCTCCAGCCGCGCGTTGACCGCCTTCAGATGCAATTCGAGCGACTCGGTGAGCGCTTGTTTGGCGTCACCAGTGGCGCATCTGGTCACCGCGTCCTGCGACAGCATGACCAGTGCCAGCGGTTGTGCCAGGGCTGCGCCGGTCACGACGCAGGCTTCGATGTCGGGGTGCATGACCAGCAGGTCCTCGATCGGTGCCGGTGCCACGTATTTGCCCTTGCCGGTCTTGAAGATGTCCTTGACACGGCCGGTGATGCTCAGGTAGCCATCGGCCGCAATGTCGCCCTTGTCACCGGTGCGCAGCCAGCCGTCGGCGGTGATGGCGGCGGCGGTCTGCTCGGGCTCCCTGTAATAGGCTTTCATCAGCGCCGCGCTGCGCATTTCGATTTCACCGCTGTTGGGGTCTATGCGCTGTTCAACGCCGTCGTAGGGCAGGCCCACGGTGCCGGTCCGGGACGAGCCTGGCATGGTGGAATGCGAGATCGCGCAGTTCTCGGTCATGCCGTAGACCTCGATCAGATCAAGGCCCAGATCGCGGTACCAATGCAACACGTCGGCCGGCATGGGCGCCGCGCCGCCGGCCGCGATACGGCATTGATCGAGTCCCAGACCCTTGAGAATCTTGCGCCGGACCAGCCAGCCGATGAGCGGCAGAGCCAGCAGTCTTTTGAGTTTCGCGGCCGGCATTTTGGCGTGCACGCCTTGCTGAAACTTGACCCACAATCGTGGCACCGAGAAAAAGATGGTGGGACGCGCGCGCTGCAGGTCCTGCACAAAAGTGTCCAGCGCCTCGGCAAAAAAAATGTGCCCGCCATAGCGCAGCGAACCCTGTTCTATCAGCATGCGCTCGGCCACGTGGGCCAACGGCAGGTAGGAAAGATAGCGGTCGTCGCTGCTCATGCGCACGCGCCGCGTGGCGCTGGAGACACCCCAGGCAATGGTGTTGAAGGTGTGCACCGCACCCTTGGGCTTGCCGGTGGTGCCGGAGGTGTAGATGATGGTGCAAACGGATTCGCCATCGGGTGTTGGCGACTCCTGCATGGGCAGGCTGCTGGCGATCAGGTCGCTCCAACGCAAGGCCTTGATGGCGGGCGCCAGCGGCAGGGCAATGACTGGCAAGTCGGCTGCCAGGCCGGTCTGCAGATTGCCAATCTCATCCATCTTGCCGACAAAACAGGCGCGCGCCTCGCAGTGCGCCAGCACGTAGGAAAGCGCTTCACCGTTGAAGGTCGGATAAAGGGGAACGGAGACGTGTCCGGCCATCTGTATCGCCAGATCGGCCAGCACCCAGTGGGCGCTGTTTTTTCCGATGATGGCAACCCGGCTGCCGATGGGCCATGCCTGGGTCTGCAACCAGCTCGCCATGCGGCGTACCTGATCGCCCGCTTGACTCCAGGTGAGATCCTGAACGGCGCCGCCAGTGGTCGGTTGCGTCAGGTAGACCTGGTTGGCGCGCTGACGCTCCCAGCGGTAAAAACACGGCAACGGCAGGTCGCCGGCAGCTACGGCAATGGGAGTGGGCACGGGTCTCTCCGGTCAAAAAGAAGGTTTCATTCTGCTGAAAAGACGCCCACTGGCAAGGGTGTTGACCCTAGGTACCTCAGAAAATCAGACCTCGCCACCGAAGCGCTTGGTCAGGTTGGCGATGTACTGCTCTATCATTTTTTCAAACTCGGCTTCCACCACCGGCGCCACCACCATCTTCATCAGACCGGGCAGGGGAATGGTCAGCTCGCCATTGATTTGCAGCGCGATCAGGGTTGATTTTTTCTTGTCGGTAATCTTCCAGTTGCCCGACACCAGGGCATTGCCTTCGCCCTTGACAGGGGTCCAGACGACTGTGCCCTTGGCCTTGTTGGAGACGTATTTGGAGGCGTAGATGGTTTGCAGATTGATCTGGGCCAAACCAATTTTTGCCATTTCCCAGCGGTAGGTGCCGCCGCCGAGGTCGACCAGCTTGTCGACCTTGGGAAAGTGACTGGCCGAAGTGGGTACATCGGCAAGGACGTCGAACACGTCCGCCGCGCTGGCTTTGACTTCAAACTCGTAGCCAAGATCGATAGTGACGTTGATGGTCATGGGCAACTCGCAAATAAGGTGAAGGATGGATAAGGCCTGGCAGTCCGGCGCCCCATTTTCACGGGGGCGGTTCAAAGTATAGGTTGCATTTGAAATTCGCTCCCTCGATCGCCCGGGGCGATGGCGTGATAATAGCCCTGGTCTTCAGCCTGGCATCCGGCGTCCGGAGTGCCTCTTCCGGCGTGCAGATGAAGTGGCGGCTTGGCCGGCTGAACGGACCCTGATTCCCGCCCCCTGTTGCAACTCCCTCATTTGTCATGACCATTTATCTCGCGCCCATGGAGGGTGTGCTGGACTTTGTGTTGCGCGACATCCTGACCCGCGTCGGCGGGGTCGATCGCTGTGTCTCCGAATTCATCCGCGTCACGCATACCTTGCTGCCGGATCGTGTCTACACGCGTGCCGTGCCGGAGTTGCTCAATGGCGGGCGGACCTTGGCCGGGGTGCCGGTGCGGGTGCAACTGCTGGGCTCGGACCCGGTCTGTCTGGCGGAGAATGCCGCTCGCCTGGCCACCTTGGGCCCCGACGGTATCGACCTGAACTTCGGCTGTCCGGCCAAGGTCGTGAATCGCCATGGTGGCGGCGCCACCTTGCTCGATCAGCCGGAACTACTCAGTCGCATCATGTCGGCGGTTCGGCGCGCCGTGCCGGCCCAGCTGCCGGTTTCGGCCAAGATGCGCCTGGGCGTCAACGATGCTTCACGCGCGGTGGAAAGCGCGCTGGCGATCGAGGCCGGCGGCGCCAGCGAACTGGTGGTGCATGCCCGCACCAAGGCCGACGCTTACCGCCCACCTGTTTACTGGGAACGCATCGCCGACATACGTGCGGCCGTGCACATCCCGGTGCTTGCCAATGGCGATATCTGGAGCGTGCAGGACGCCTTGCGCTGTCGCCAGCTGTCGGGCTGCGACGGCTTGATGCTGGGTCGTGGCATGGTCAGCGATCCGGGGTTGGCGCTGGCGATCCAGGCCGCCGTGGCACAGCGCGAGCCGCCGCCGGGTGTGAGTTGGCAGATCCTGTTGCCGCTGATCGCCGATTTTTGGCGTCTGGTGTGCCTGCGTTTGGAGCGCCGCCAGCAGGCCGGGCGGCTCAAGCAGTGGCTCAACTTTTTGCGGCGTCGCCATCCCGAAGCCGAACTGGCCTATCTGGCACTGCGCGGCGTCAGTGAACCAGCGGCGGTCGAGCGCTGGTTGGCGGCCGCGCCCACGCGCTAAACTCGTCGCCAAATTCCCAAGGAGATTTTTTGATGGCATCCGGAAAAATACTTGTTGCCCAGGGCGGTGGCCCGACGGCCGTGATCAACCAGTCGCTGGTGGGCGTGGCGATGGAGGCGCGGCGCTTCGGCGCCATCGGGCGCATCTACGGCGCGCGCCACGGCGTGCGCGGCATCGTCAATGAGGACTTTGTCGATCTGACGCAGGAGACCCACCACAATCTGGAGTTGGTGGCCAGCACGCCGTCTTCGGCGCTGGGCTCCACCCGCGACAAACCGGATTTGGCCTATTGCCAGGAGATCTTCAAGGTCTTGCAGGCGCACCAGATCGGGCATTTCTTCTACATCGGCGGCAACGACTCCAGCGACACCGTGCGCATCGTCAGCGAGGAGGCGCGCAAAGCCGGCTACCCGCTGCGCAGCATTCACATTCCAAAGACCATTGACAACGACCTGGTGGGCAACGACCACACGCCGGGCTTTCCGTCGGCGGCACGTTTTGTGGCCCAGGCCTTCGCCGGCGCCAATCTGGACAACGCGGCCCTGCCGGGCGTTTATGTGGGCGTCGTGATGGGCCGTCATGCCGGTTTTTTGACGGCGGCGTCGGCACTGGGCAAGAAGTTCCCGGACGACGGACCGCACCTGATCTACCTGCCGGAACGGACCTTCGTGCTGGAGAAATTCCTGGCCGATGTGAAAAGCGTTTACGAGCGTTATGGGCGCTGTGTGATTGCGGTGTCCGAGGGCATTCACGATGCCTCGGGCGTGGCCATTGCCGCCTTGCTGGCGAAGGACCTGGAGCACGACGCCCATGGCAATGTGCAGTTGTCGGGCAACGGGGCGCTGGCCGATCTGCTGTGCGAGGAAATCAAGTCCAAACTGAAGATCAAACGGGTGCGCGGGGATACCTTTGGCTATCTGCAACGCTCCTTCATCGGCTGCGTCTCCGACGTCGATCAGCGCGAGGCGCGCGAGGTCGGCGAGAAGGCGGTGCAGTTCGCCATGTGGGGCGCGCGCGACGGCTCGGTGGCCATCAAGCGCACCGGGTTTTATTCGGTCGACTACGAGTTGCTGGCGCTCGATGCCGTGGCCGGCAAGACGCGCGTCATGGAAGACGAATTCATCAGCGCCAGCGGCACCGACGTGACCGATGCCTTCCGGCTCTACCTGCGTCCCCTACTGGGCTCCGGCATGCCGGATGCTTTCAGGTTGCGCCACAACCCGGTGGCCAAGGTGCTCAAGCCCGATTGCTGAAATCGCCGTGGTCGCCGCGCTTTGCTGTTGCAGGCCCGACTGGTTTTTGAATGACTCTCAGAAAGTAGCTCCCATGAAGAAAACCTTCGCTGCCTTGTCGATGGCAGCTTGCGTTTTATTGACCGGCGTCGCGGTTTCCTTTGACGCCAGGGCGCAGAGTGATGTCTCGGCCTTGAGTGCGGTGTCCGCCTTGCCCGTGGCCTCGGTGGTGGCGCAAACCAGCGTGGCCGCCGGGGCTGCGCTGGCGGTGCCGGCGGCGCTTTCCGGCGCCGGGGCGGTGTTGCTGGTCAAGGCAGTGGAAGTCTCGGCACGCGGTACCGTCTATGTGCTGGAGCGTGCTTCGGACGGTGCCCGTGTCAGCATTGAGGTGCTGGGCAAAGGGGTGGCCGGTGTCTCGGTGGCAGCTGGCACGGTGGTCAGTGTGGCGGTCATCGGCGCCGGGGTGGTGCTGTCGGTGGCGGGCCAGGCGATTGCCTTCCTGCCGAATCAACTGGGCCGCTCCCTGCTGTACAACCAGCGCGTCACGCCCTGAACGCAAACCGACGATCGGAAACGATGGTTGCCTTCAAAGTTCTGTGCGTAGCGGCCTCGCTGGCGCTGACGGGCTTGCTTAGCCCGCTGGCCCATGCAGGGCGTGCGTGTGATGCACCCCAGCCGTCCAAAGCCAGCACCATCGAACGGGCTCTGAACCTGGCCCAGCGCACCCTGCAGGCGCTGGAACGCAGCGGGGCGCAGGTGGTGGTGCTGGCGCGCGCCGGGCAAGACCTCAGCAAGTACGGTCTGCGTTATTCCCATCTCGGCCTGGCTTACCGCCAAAACGATGAGCAAGGCGGCCACGTGTGGCGCGTGCTGCACAAACTGAACCAATGCGGCACCGCCGAGTCGGCCGTGTACCGCCAGGGTCTGGGAGATTTCTTTCTGGACGATTTGTGGCGCTACGAAGCGGCCTGGGTGGTGCCTACCGCGCCGGTGCAGGAACGACTGCTTGCCTTGTTGCAGGATCAGCCGCGGGCCGTGCAGCTGCACCACAAACCCTACAGCATGGTGAGCTACGTCTGGGGTCAAAAATACCAGCAGTCCAACCAGTGGGCGATTGAAACCCTGGCGCTGGCCATGGCACCTGAGAACGGTATGGGCCGGGTGACGCGCCAACAGGCGCAAGCTTGGCTACAGGCCGAGGGTTACCAGCCAACGGCCTTGAATATTGGTCCCTTGGCCCGGCTCGGGGCGCGCGTTTCGGCGGCCAACGTGGCGTTTGACGACCACCCCAATGAGAAGCGCTTTTCCGACCGGATTGAAACCGTGACCGTGGATTCGGTGTTTGCCTGGCTGCCCCGTGCCGGCCTGGGGCAGCCGCCGGTAACCTTGTCACCATGAGTTGAAGAGGCCGTTGTGCGCCGTTGAGGCGACCGGCGCCCTTGCTGTAATTTGTCTTTTACTTTTAAGGAATGAAACATGACGATTGATTTCAAAGGCCGCGTGGCCATAGTGACGGGTGCTGGCGGTGGCCTGGGTCGAGCCCATGCGCTGGCGCTGGCAGCGCGGGGTGCCAAGGTGCTGGTGAATGACCTGGGCGGTACGCGCGACGGCTCCGGCGGCTCGGCCAGTGCCGCCGAGGCGGTGGTGGCGGAAATCAGGGCGGCCGGCGGCGAGGCCTTGGCCAACGGCGCGTCGGTGACCGATTTTGCCGCCGTGCAGGCCATGGTGCAGCAGGCCATGGACGCCTGGGGGCGTGTCGACATTCTGGTCAACAACGCCGGTATTTTGCGCGACAAGACTTTTGCCAAGATGGAACTGGCCGACTTCGAACTGGTGGTGAGCGTGCACCTGATGGGCGCCGTGCATTGCAGCAAGGCGGTCTGGCCGATCATGAACGCGCAGAAGTACGGCCGCATCCTGATGACCACGTCGTCGACCGGCTTGTACGGCAATTTTGGCCAGGCCAACTACGGTGCCGCCAAGATGGCGCTGGTGGGCTTGATGCAGACGCTGGCGCTGGAGGGTGCCAAGAACGACATCCGCGTCAATTGCCTGGCGCCGACGGCGGCCACCCGCATGACCGAGGGCTTGATGCCCGAGGCCGTGCTGGCGGCCCTGAAACCCGAGGCCGTGGTGCCCGCCATGCTGGTGCTGGTGTCACAGGAGGCGCCGACCCGTACCATTCTGTGCGCCGGTGCTGGTACTTTCGAGGCCGCTCACATCACCCTGACGCAGGGGATCTGGCTGGGTACCGATGCCCTGACACCCGAGCGTCTGGCCCAGCGTCTGGCCGAGGTCACTGACCGAGCCGGAGATTCGGTGCCCCAAAGCGGCGCCGCGCAAGGCAGCAACGAGGTCGGCAAGGCGCTGGAAAACGCCAAGCGGGCGGCCTGATATTGGCGCAATGCGGCTTGGGTGTGTGCAGTACAAGCGATAACCAGGCAGGGAGTTCTGCCGGCTCGCTTGACACTGTTGCGCGAAATGATCGGATACGGTGAATTGGTACCTATCTACCATGTTGGTGTAAAAAAACAGTAGAAAAATACTATTGAATATCGCCTCGCGACATCCGGTGGAGTGGTCGGGTTGTGGATAATCGGCGCTTTGCTGGAACTGGTCCGCCTTGAAAGTGCCCCATGAAATATCGCCCGCATAGCCTGTTCACCCTGACCCTGTTGGCCTCGCTGACGCTGGTCAGCGCTCCGTCACTGGCCCAAACGGCATTGGTCGCGGAAACCGGTACCGCCAGTGGTCAGACGCTGAATCTGCAGTTGCCGGTCTATCCTAGCGGGGCGCAGAACTACTTTACCGGGGCCCAGAACATCACGGTCGACGGCACTTCTTTTCTGGCTTTTTGCATTGATCCTTTCCAGTACTCTTCGGGATCTCCCAGCCAGTACAACGTTTCTTCCAGTTTGACTTCACTGCTGAGTGCCACTCAAGCGGCCGATGTCTCCAGGCTGTACTCGCAATCCTATGCCAGCACCACGGGCAACGCACTCAACAGCGCCGCCTTCCAGCTGGCGTTGTGGGAACTGGCCAACGACAATGGCGATCTGAGCAGCGGCAGCGTGCGGGCGACGAACCTGTCCAATGGTGCGGTGACGGCCGCCGGCAGCATGATCAACAATGCCCGCAACGGTGTCGCCGGTTCGACGCAATACACCTTCAACCTTTACACCAATCCGGCGCGGCAGGATTTTCTTGTCACCGTCAGCGCCGTGCCGGAGCCCGAAAGCTATGCCATGCTGCTGGCTGGTCTGGGTCTGATGGGCGCCGTGGTGCGGCGCCGCAAGCCATCCTGTGCGACGCTCTGACGGGCGCTTGCCGTGATAGAAAAAGGGGGCCGCGGCCCCCTTTTTCTATGCCTGCTCAGCTGCTGATAGGCACGCAGGAGGTGAACAGATTTCGGTCGCCGTAAACGTTGTCGACACGCCCCACCGGCGGCCAGTATTTGACCTGCTTCAGCGTGGCCAGCGGGAAGGCGCCGACTTCGCGCGAGTAAGGCCGGTCCCACGCTTCACCCAGCAGGGAGGCCGCCGTGTGCGGCGCATGCTTGAGCGGGTTGTTGTCTTGCGGCCAGGCCCCTTGCTCCACCTTCGCAACCTCGGCGCGGATGGCGATCATGGCGTCGATGAAGCGGTCCAACTCTTCGAGCGTCTCGCTCTCGGTCGGTTCCACCATCAGCGTGCCGGGCACCGGAAAACTCAAGGTCGGTGCGTGAAAACCGTAGTCCATCAGGCGCTTGGCGACATCCTCGGCCGAGACGCCATTGACGCCGCCGCTGCTCTCCTTCAGGGGCCGCAAATCCAGAATGCACTCGTGCGCGACATGCCCGTTGGCACTGGCGTACAGCGTCGGGTAGTGGTCCTTCAGGCGGGCGCTGATGTAGTTGGCGGCCAGAATGGCAACTTCGGTCGCCGCTTGCAGGCCGTCCGGACCCATCATGCGGCAGTACATCCAGCTGATCGGCAGCACGGCGGCATTGCCCAGCGGCGCTGCCGCGATGGCCCCGACGCCCTTTGACTGCAGGCGGCCGGTCGCATGCCCCGGCAGGTACGGCACCAGGTCGGCCACCACGCACACCGGCCCGACACCGGGGCCGCCACCGCCGTGTGGAATGCAGAAGGTCTTGTGCAGGTTCAGGTGGCTGACATCGCCGCCGAATTCACCGGGTGCCGCGACACCGACCAGCGCATTCATGTTGGCGCCGTCGACGTAAACGCGCCCGCCATGCGAATGCACCAGGGCGCACAACTCCTTGACGCTGGTCTCGAAGACACCGTGCGTGCTGGGGTAGGTGATCATCACCGCCGCCAGATTCTGGCTGTGCTGTTCGCACTTGGCTTTCAGATCGGCCAGGTCGACGTTGCCGCTGGCGTCGCAGGCGGTCACCACCACTGTCAGGCCCGCCATGTGGGCGCTGGCCGGGTTGGTGCCGTGGGCGCTGGACGGGATCAGGCAGATGTTGCGGTGGCCCTGGCCGTGGGCTTCATGGTAGGCCCGGATCGTCAGCAGGCCGGCATACTCGCCTTGCGAACCGGCGTTGGGCTGCAGGCTGATGCCGGCGTAGCCGGTGGCCTGACAGAGCCAGGCGCGCAATTGCTCATCGAGCTCGCGGTAGCCCTGGCGTTGATCCTGCGGCGCGAACGGGTGCAGCGCGGCAAACTCGGGCCAGGTGATGGGAATCATCTCGCTGGTGGCATTGAGCTTCATGGTGCAACTGCCCAGCGGAATCATGCTGCGGTCCAGCGCCAGATCCTTGTCGCTGAGCCGGCGGATGTAACGCAGCATGCCGGTCTCGGAGTGGTAGCTGTTGAACACCGGATGCGTCAAATAGCGGCTGCCGCGACGCAATTCGGTGGGCAACAGCGACTCGATGCCTTTCTCGAAGCTGCTGACCCTGGGCGGCGTTTGCCCGTCCTTGGCGAAGAAGGCCCACAACTGCTCGATGTCGTCGCGCGTGCTGGTTTCGTCCAGCGACACGCTCAGGCTGGTTGCGGACGCCAGCCGCAGGTTGGCGCGGGCGGCGACAGCGCGCGCCGCAATCGACGCCGTGGCGCCGGCAGTCTCGACGGTGAGCGTGTCAAAAGCGCTGGCATTGGCGATGGGGTAGCCCATGCCTTGCAGACCCCGGGCCAGCACGGCGGTGTAGGCGGCGACGCGCTGGGCGATGCGTTGCAGGCCTTGCGGACCGTGGTAGACCGCGTACATGCTGGCCACCACGGCCGGCAAGACTTGCGCGGTGCAGATGTTGGAAGTGGCTTTTTCGCGCCGGATATGTTGTTCGCGCGTTTGCAGCGCCAACCGGTAAGCCGGGTTGCCATGCACATCGACACTGACGCCCACCAGCCGGCCCGGCATCGAGCGCTTGAAGTCGTCGCGACAGGCCAGGTAGGCCGCATGCGGGCCGCCGTTGCACAGGGGCATGCCAAAGCGCTGGGTGGTCCCGACGGCAATGTCGGCCCCCAACTCGCCGGGCGGCGTGAGCAAGGTCAGCGCCAGCAGATCGGCCGCCATGATGACAACACCACCCTTGGCCTTGTAGGCCGCGATCAGGGTGCGGTCGTCGCGCACCACGCCGCTAACGCCAGGGTATTGCAGCAGCAGGGCAAAGCTTTCTTCGCCCAGCGCCTGGTCAGCCTGGCAAACCTTCACCGTGATGCCCAAGGGCCGGGCCCGGGTCTGGATCACTTCCAGCGTTTGCGGCAATACTTCGCGGTCGACCAGGAAGGTGGTCGATTTGCTTTTGCCGACACGCAAGGCCAGCGTCATGGCTTCGGCAGCGGCGGTTGCCTCGTCCAGCATCGAGGCATTGGCCATCGGCATGGCGGTCAGGTCACTGACCATGGTCTGGAAGTTCACCAGCGCTTCCATGCGGCCCTGGCTGATCTCGGCCTGGTAAGGCGTGTAAGCGGTGTACCAGGCCGGGTTCTCCAGAATGTTGCGCAGAATCACGCCCGGCGTGTGGGTGTCGTAATAGCCTTGGCCGATATAGCTCTTGAAGATCTTGTTTTTGGCGGCCATCGCCTTCAGCTCGGCCAGGGCGGCGGCTTCGGTCGCGGCCGCCGGGATGGCCATCGGGCTGCTGCGCGCAATGGAGCGCGGCACGATGCCGGCGATCAGTTCGCGGCGTGAGCCGGCGCCCACGACCTTGAGCATCAAGGCCTCGTCGGCCTGGTCCACGCCAATATGGCGGGCCATGAATTCAGCGCTGTTTTCGAGTTCGGCCAGGGGTTTGGCGGCTTGCATCAACATGAAGATTTCCTGCTTAAGCGTGGTCCGAAAAGGCGCTGTAACTGGTCTCGTCCATCAAGGCATCGAGCTCGGCGGGGTTGGCCAGCTTGACCTTGAAGAACCAGCCGGCGCCCAGTGGGTCGCTGTTGGCCAGCGACGGGTCGGCGCGCAGGGCTTCGTTCACTTCGGTGATTTCGCCGCTGACCGGCATGTAGACATCGGCCGCCGCCTTGACCGACTCGACGACGCCGGCAATCTCTTTGGCGGCAATGGCTTTACCGATTTCGGGCAGGTCCACGAACACCACGTCGCCCAGGGCATCCTGCGCGTGGTGGGTGATGCCGACGGTGGCGTTGGCGCCGTCAACTTTGATCCATTCGTGGTCGGGGGTGTATTTGATTGTCATGGGAATTTTCCAAAAGTGAAGTCAATGAAATGAAATGAAACAGAGCAATTAACCACGGTAATAGCGGGTCGGTACAAACGGCATGGCCACCACTTCCATGGGCACCGGTTTGCCGCGCACGATGGCATTGACCTTGCTGCCCAGGGTGGCGTACTCGGCTGCCACATAGCCCATGGCTACCGGCTTGTCGATGGTGGGGCCAAGCAGGCCGCTGGTGACCTCGCCAATGCGCTGGCCGTTCAGGTCTTGTAGCTCGGTGTGCTCACGTACCGGAACGCGCTCCAGGGCCAGCAGGCCGACACGTTTTCGGGCCGGGGCATCGACGCCACCGGCCAGTTGCGCCAGTATTTTGGCGGCACCCGGGAAGCCACCGGCACGTGCGCCGCCGGCACGCCGTACTTTTTGCATCGCCCAGTTCAAACCGGCTTCGACCGGCGTGGTGCCGTTGTCGATGTCGTTGCCGTAGAGGGGCAATCCGGCTTCCAGGCGCAGCGAGTTGCGCGCCCCCAGACCGATCGGTTTGACTTCCGGCTGTGCCAGCAGTGTCTTGGCCAGCGCCTCGGCTTGCGCTTCGTGCACCGAAATCTCGAAACCGTCTTCGCCGGTGTAGCCGCTGCGCGTCAGGAAGACGTCAATACGCTCACTGCCGGCCTGCACGGTGAAGTAGCCGCCGGTCATGAACACCAGTTTTTCGACCCCCGGCGCCAGACGCGACAAAGCCGTTACCGCCTGCGGTCCTTGCAGTGCCAGCAGCGCCCGTTCGGGCATCGGAATGACCTGGCAGCGCTGGCCGATCCGCGCCTGGATGTGCGCGATATCGCCCACCTTGCAGGCGCCATTGACGATGACGAAGATGTCTGCTTCGCGCTTGAAGAACATCAGGTCGTCGATGATGCCGCCCGCGTCGTTGAGCAGCAGGCCGTAGCGCTGCTTGCCCACCGGCAGGTCGATCACATCGACCGGCAGCAGGCTCTCCAGGGCCGCTGCCGCATCGGCTCCGACCAGGCGCAGCTGGCCCATGTGGGAGACGTCGAACAGGCCGGCGGCACTGCGTGTGTGGTGATGCTCGGCCATCAGGCCCATCGGGTACTGCACCGGCATGGAGTAGCCGGCAAACGGCACCATGCGGGCGCCCAGCGACACGTGCAGGTCGTTGAGCGGTGTTTTCAAAAGGTTGTCAGGCGTGCTGGCCATCGGCGGACTCCAGTGGGGGCAGATTAAATTCCATGACCAAAGCCATGGGCTAGCCCCGCTGTCCGCTTTACCTGAGAGATTCGCCTGGCGATGCAGGTTTGCTCCTTCGGTGGGCCGCATTCAATGCGGCCTCTCTCCAGTGGGAAAACGTCTTTTGCAAAACGCGTGTCAGTCCTTTTGCCTGAGCGTTCACAGCCTGCCTCAGCAGGCTCCTGCGCCTTCGGCGGCACCTGCGCGCAAGTGCTCTCTCCTGACCCGGTGGATTCTACTATTTCGCGTAGACCAGATCGCGCAAGGTGAGCGAAAGCGCCGGCACATAGGTAATCACCATCAGGCAGGCCAGCACCACCAGGACAAAGGGAATCAAGTCCTTGATGATGCGGTCCAGCGAAATGCGCGCCACCGTGCAGGCGGCAAACAGGTTCACGCCGAACGGCGGCGTGATCATGCCCAGTGCCAGATTGACCACCATCACCAGGCCGAAGTGCACCGGGTCAATGCCAAAATGCATGGCGACCGGTGCCAGGATCGGCGCCAGCACAATGATGGCGGCGCTGGTCTCGATGAACATGCCGATCAGGAACAGGGCGGCATTGACGCCCAGCAGGAAGTAGGCCGGTGTCTTCAAGACCTCTTGCAGCCAGTGACCGATCGCATCGGGCACACCGGCGCGCGTGATCAGGAACGCGAACAGCCCGGCGTTGGCAATGATGAACATGATGACCGCGCTGGACATCACCGACTTGCGCAGGATGATGACCAGATCCCTGAATTTGATTTCACGGTAGATCAGCATGCCCACCACCAGCGCATAGAACACCGCCACCGCCGAGGCTTCGGTCGGGGTGAAGACGCCGCCGTAGATGCCGCCCAGAATGATGACCGGCATCAGCAGTGCCCAACCGGCTTGCAGGGTGGCCTTGCGAAAGCTCAGGCGGCCGTCGCCGTCGTTCTTGCCCCAGCCCTTGAACTTGCAATAGACAAAGACAAACAGCATCAAGGCGCCGCCTATCAGTATGCCGGGGCCGAAGCCGGAGATGAACAGCTCGCCGATCGAGACTTCGGCGCTGACGCCGTACAAGATCATCGGAATGGAGGGCGGGATGATGACGCCCAGTTCGGCGCTGGTGGCCTGTAGGGCCGCCGCGTAGGTCACCGGGTAGCCGTGCTTGATGAGCGCCGGAATCAGCACCGTGCCGATGGCAAAGGTGGTGGCCACCGAGGAGCCCGAGACGGCGCCAAAAATCATGCAGGTCAGGACGCAAGTCATGGGCAGGCCGCCTTGCACGCCGCCGACAATGCTCTTGGCAAATTCAACCAGGCGACGCGAAATGCCGCCGGTTTCCATGATGTTGCCGGCCAGGATGAAAAACGGAATCGCCGCCAGCGGGAAACGGTTGATGGCGTTGAACATTTCCTTCACCGAGATCAGCATGTGGGCGTCGCTGGCCTGCATGCCCATGATCGAGGCCAGGCCAATCGAGACGGCAACCGAGACGGTGAGTGCGAAGCACAACACCATGGTTGTCAACATAACTAGGGTCATTGCGCGGTCTCCAGTTCCAGGCGCTGCGGATCGATCAGGTTGCCGATGATGCCGATGATGGAAAAAACACCGCCGACCGGCAGTGCCAGATAAGCCCAGAACATGGTCACGTCCTCCAGCCCAATGACGGTTTGCACGCGCCCCCGCTGGGCGTAGTCCCAACCCCACCAGATGATGATCAGGATCAAGGTCAAAGCGGCGCCGCTCACCAGGTAATCCAGCACCCGCTTGATTCCGGGCGGGCTCCAGCGGTAAAGCACATCCACGCTGACCATGGCACCAACGCGAAAGGCGGCCGGGATGCCCATGAACACCATCCAGATCAAACTGAAGCGGATCAGCACTTCGGTCCATTCGGCGGGGGCCTCGACGACGAAGCGCATGACAATCTGGAACAGGCCCAGACTGGCCGCCAGCGCCATCATGGCGCAGGCCACCGCCATGGCAAAGCCGGTACTGTAGTGTTCTATTGTGAGAAAGGTCTTTTTCATCGGCTGTCCATGGACTTTAGGAACAAAAACGCCCGTCGGCTGATTCGACGGGCGTGAAAGCTACCAAAATAGTAGCGATCGTCATTCCGACGGTTATTTGAAGTTGCGGATCTTGTCGATGTTGGCTTTGCCGAACTGCTTTTCAAACTCGGCGTTGACCGGGCCTAGTGCGGCGACGAACTTGGCCTTGTCGACGTTTTCCACGACGTTCATGCCCTTGGCGCGCAGGTCCGCCACGCCACTGGCATCATCCGCATCGACGCGGGCGCGGTTGGCTTGGGCGGCTACTTTGGCGGCTTCCAGGAAGGCTTTTTTATCGGCGGCCGACAGCTTGTCAAAGCTGGCCTTGTTCATCAGAAAGATGCAGGGCGAATAGACGTGGCCGGTCAGGCTCAGGTATTTTTGCACCTGGTCGAACTTGGCCGACATGATGACCGACAGCGGGTTCTCCTGGCCGTCCACGGTGCCTTGTTGCAGCGCCGTGAACACTTCCGGGAAAGCCATCGGCGTGGTGATGATGCCAAAGCCCTTGTAGGCGGCGACGTGCACCGGGTTTTCCATGGTCCGCATCTTCAGACCCTTGAGGTCCTCCGGTGTATTGACCGGACGCTTGCTGTTGGTCATGTGGCGAAAGCCGTTCTCGGCCCAGGCCAGTGCCTTGAAACCCTTGGGTTCGAACTTGACCAGCATCTCCTGGCCGATCGGGCCGTCCAGCACGGCGCGCGCGTGTGCCTTGTCGCGAAACAGGAAGGGGATGTCGAGAATTTTGGCATCGGGAACGAAGTTGGGTATCGGGCCGGTGGATGTCAAAGTCAGCTCCTGGGTACCCAGTTGCACCGCCTCGACCGATTCACGCTCGCCACCGAGCGAGCCGTTGTAAAAGGTTTGCACCTTGTAGCGCCCGCCGGTGCGTTTTTCGACCTCCTTGGCGAAGGTGTCAATGCCGACGCCCTGGTGCGAATTCTGGGAAGTCGAGATACTGATTTTCATGACGGTCTGGGCGGACGCCGAGGCGACGAAGCCCACTGCCAGCGTCAAACCGATAAGCAATTTGGAAAGTTTCATGGGGAGTCCTTCAAGGGTTGGAGAAAGGGCTGATTCGCTGCGTGCAACGAGAGTCCGTCCGGCCAAGGTTTAATGGCTAATTTTTCGACTTTTGATTATGCACGGATGTTGAATCCCGCTGCATTGGGGTTTTCGCGCACATGCTGGTGGCGATCTGTCCTTGTACCAGTCCGGTAGGCGACAGCAGTAGCCCGGACAACCGCTGCCGGTGACGACAATGTTCGTGGATGTCTTCCTTGACGGAAGGCGCATCAAAATCACCTGATTTTGGATTTATCGCCAAAAACTCCCCACACCAGTTTCTCGGGTTTTACGTATTTGCGCCACACTGCGTTGATCTGCTCATCCGTCAGCGATCCAATCAGTGCGTCGTTTTTCTCACGGCCGTCTTTCGGGTAACCGAATTCCAGTTGACCCCGCATGAAACCCATGGCCCAGCCGTCGCCGGACCTCGCACGCAGGCGATCTGCGAGAAGTTGATGCTTGAAGGTTTCGACCTCGGCGGCAGTGAAGCCATCGCTGAGCGTGCGCGTCAATTCTTCCTGTAGCGCCTTTTCTGCCGCGCTGACGTTTTGCGCTGCCACGTCGGTGGTCAGGTAAACATTGCTGTTGCGTTCATAGGAATCGACGTTAAAACCGGCGCCAGGGTTGTAGCTTAGGCCTTCGGTTTCGCGCAGGCGACGCCACAGGCGCGAGCCCGGTCCGCCACCCAAAATCCGGCTGCCAAGAGCCAGCCCGAAGTAGTCCACTTCCATACCTTGCTCCGATACGGGAACCGAATGGATGGCGCGCAAGTTGACGCTGTTCTTGCCGGTGTTGAACACCAGCCGCGCCGGCGGCGCATCAATCAATGGGCGTTCGACGCGACGCCACGGCTCCGGGGCCTGCCAACCGTCCAGTGCCGCCGCGATGGTCTGCTGGTATTCCTTTACGTCCACCGGTCCCAGTAGCCGGACTTGTGCGTTCTGCGCACCGTAAAACCGCCGGTAGAACTGGTAGACCTGATCGCGCGTGACGGTCTTGACTTCCAGCAGCCAGTCTTCCAGTGTGTAGCTGTAGCGGGGGTCGCCCTTGAGGTAGGCGTTGCCGTAGCGGAGCCAGGCGTTGTTGGCTTGAGCCGACGAGTCTTTGATACGACCTTCAATGTTCTTGATCCAGGCGCTGCGCATCTCTTCAAACTCGTTCTCGGGAAAATTGGATTCTTTCAGCAGTTGGACTGCGAGTTCCAGCGCCGGCTTGAAAGTATCCATTTTTGCGGTCAGTGACAGGCTGCCTCCGGTTTGGCCGAAGTTGACGCTCAGTTTGGCGCCCAGCTTGCTCAACTCGTCCTGGATCTGCTGTCGCGTCATTTTTGGTGTGCCCCTGAGCAGCATGACGTTGGCCATCGAGCCAGCGACATTTTGGTTCTGAAGCGAGTCCAAAGTGCCGAATTTCAACGTGATGATGAATTGAACCAGATCGCCGCGCACGGGCTTGGACAGGATGGCGGTTTTGACGCCGCCCGGGGTTGCTGCAAACATGACCTTATCGTGCAAGGATGGAATGCTGAAATCAAACGCAACCGATGCCTGCCCCTTCTCGCCCAGCGCATAGCCTTGTAAATAGGCCGCTACATCCGGCATCAGGGTCGCCGGTGCGCGCAGCGGTTTTTGGGTCGGGATCAGGTGGCCCAGGGTGCGGTTGTCGGGTAGCAGGTAAGTGCGCGCGACACGGTTGACATCGTCCAGCGTCACGGTTTTCAAGCGTTCGCGCGCCACAAAAACGGCACGCCAATCACCTGCCACCTCCATCGTCATGGCACCATCAGCGACCGCCGCCGCGTTCGCGAATCCCATTTCCAAACCTTTATCGAGTTTGGTTTTGGCGCGCTCAAACTCATCTTGCCGGATCGGTTCCTTGGTCAGGTTCTCGACAATCTCCAGTAGCAGTTTCTGGCGCGGACCGGCTTCGTCTTCAGGGCCGAAAAGCGTGCCAAAAACGATGGCACCGCCCTCACGCTGTGCGCCAGCGACGGCAACAGCGGTTTGTGCCAGCCTGGATTCAACCAGGGCCTTGTGCAGACGGCCCGAGGGTGCGTCGCCCAAAGCCGTGGCCAGAACGTTCAGCGCAACGCTGTCCGGGTGCAGTGCTGCCGGTGTGTGGTAGCTCACCATGACGAGCTGGTTGGCTGCGGGTCGGCGCACCATGACGCTGCGCTCGCCATCCTGTGGCGGCTCCAGGGTATACGTTTTAGGAATGGGTGTTTCCGGCTTGACCAAAGAGCCCAGCGACTGCAGGATGCTCAGCAGGGTTTTGTTGACATCAAACTTGCCGGCGACGATGAGCACCGCATTGTCGGGACGGTAATGGCGTTTGTAAAAATCCTGCAGTTTGGAAATATCGACGTTTTCGATGTCGGACTTGGCACCCATGGTGGTCTTGCCGTAGGCGTGCCACAGGTAGGCTACTTGTGACATGCGTTGCGCCAGTGCCTGGAGCGGATTGTTTTCCCTGAGATCAAATTCGTTGCGTACCACGGTCATTTCGCTGTCCAGGTCTTTCTTCGCGATGAAGCTGTGGACCATGGCATCGGCTTGCCAGCCCAGGTACCAATTGAGCGATTCCTGACTGGAGACAAAGGTGGCGAAGTAGTTGGTTCGGTCCGCGGTAGTGGTGCCGTTGAAGGTAAAGCCGCGTTTGCGGAATTCGGCTTTCGGATCGGCTGTTGTGGGTGTGCCCTTGAAGACCAGATGTTCCAGCAAATGCGCCATGCCGGCTTCGCCATAGCCTTCGTGCCGGGAACCCACCATATAAGTCAGGTTGACGGTGACCCGGTCGTCTGCCAGATCGGGTGCCAGCAACACCTTGAGACCATTGGCCAGCCGGTATTCGGTGATGCCTTCCACGGCTTGCACCCGCGTCACGCCAATGGGGACTTCGGTGACTGCCGCGTCGCTGTTGGCGGATTGCGCATGGGCCAGTACGACAGCGCAGGCACCGAGCAGAATCGTTGCCGTGCTCTTTGCCGCCCAGCTTCCAGGCTTGTTTGGATAAACCATTTTTGCCTCCCTTTTGGGCGGAAGCATAACCGATCAAGCCCTACAGTTGCCGCAGCGCTGGGGCGCCCGAAGCAAGGCAGGCCCGCAGCAGCATGGGGGCTCTACATCCCAGCGTAATTAGGCCCGCCACCGCCTTCAGGTGTAACCCACACAATGTTCTGCGTCGGGTCCTTGATGTCGCAGGTCTTGCAGTGCACGCAGTTGGAGGCGTTGATCTGCAAGCGGTCCGAGTTGTCCTCGTTCTTGACGAATTCATAGACACCGGCCGGGCAATAGCGTGCCTCCGGTCCGGCGAATTTCGCAAGGTTGACAGCCACCGGAACGGACGCATCCTTCAGGGTCAAATGCGCGGGTTGGTTTTCCTCATGGCTGACGTTGCCGATGAAGACACTAGAGAGGCGGTCGAACGTCAGCTTGCCGTCGGGCTTGGGATAGACGATGGGCGTGCATTCGGCGGCCGGCTTGAGATAGGCGTAGTCGGGCTTGT
>NZ_JAQTMS010000017.1 GCF_028714215.1 Rhodoferax sp.
AATGCTGCGAGCCGACAGACCACTGGTAAGCCGTGTGCGGGAAATCCGCATGCACGGTTTGAAAGGGGGCGTTGGCTCTCTAACCGGCCTTCGGGCCTTTTTGCGAGCCAACGTCTACCAATGAAACGCTATTTGGATGACCGCATTCGCCAAGATCTTCTGAAGAAAATGGTGGTGCTGACCGGCCCGCGCCAAGTCGGCAAGACAACCTTGAGCCAACAGTTGCTTGGTGAAGTTCCGGGTGGGCAGTACCTGAACTTTGATGTGGCGGCACACCGGGCCGTGATTCAAGCGCAAAGCTGGCGCCAGAGTGCACCGCTGCTGGTGTTTGACGAAATCCACAAGATGCGGGACTGGAAGAGCTGGCTCAAAGGGGTTTATGACGGCCGGGCACCGGGCCAGTCGATGCTGGTGACGGGGAGTGCACGCATGGACACTTTCCGGCAGGCGGGCGAGTCACTGGCCGGGCGCTTTTTCAGCTTGCGCCTGCACCCATTCTCGGTTCGCGAGTGGTGCGAGGCAACCCGGGCATCACCCCACGTCGCACTTACGCATCTGCTCTCAAGGGGCGGCTTTCCGGAACCGGCGCTGGCCGACAGCGATGCCGACGCCCAGCGCTGGCGCAGCGACTACTTTTCCGGTCTGGTGCGTGAGGACGTGCTGGAGTTTTCGCGCCTGCAAGAGGTCAACGCCATGCGGCTGTTTGCCGAGATGTTGCGTTCACGGGTGGGCTCGCCGCTGTCCATTGCGTCTTTGGCGCGCGACCTGAACCTGTCGCCGGTGACACTCGCCAAATACCTGGATATTCTTCAAGCTCTGTTCATCGTGTTTGTGGTCCGCCCCTGGCATCGCAACATTGCCCGTGCCACGCTACAGTCGCCCAAGGTCTACTTTTATGACACCGCTCTGGTGTTGGGCGATGACGGCGTCCGGTTCGAAAATCTGGTGGCCTGCCATCTGCTGAAGAACGTGCAGTGGCAGCAAGACACACGCGGCGCTGCGGTTGACCTGCACTACATCCGTACCAAGGACGACGCCGAGGTGGACTTCTGCCTGAGCGCGGGTGATACCCTGACCCATCTGGTGGAGTGCAAGCTGTCTGCTGCCAAACCGCACCGCACCCTGACCCGGTTCGCCACCGAATGGCCGCAGGCGCAAGCCCTGCAACTGCTGCGCGAATGCAAGGCCGAGGCTGACATCGGTCGCCTGCAAATTCGGGACGCAGCGTCTTGGCTTGCGGCTTTGGAGGTATGAGAAGTATCCTTGCAAATTCAACATGCCCTATTGAATTTGCAGGACTGTTACTGGCCCGCTCCGCCGACGAAGAAAAGCAGAGCCAGCTCCAGTGCCTGGCCGACTTCCACGCGCTGCACGCGAACGAGTCGCCGGCCATGCTGAAACGCCTGCAGCAGGCCGTCATGGAAAACAAAAACGTGTTCGAGGTCCTGATGGACGCCGTGCGCGTCTGCTCGCTGGGCCAGATCACCAACGCCCTGTTCCAGGTCGGCGGGCAGTACCGGCGCAGCATGTAATCACCACGGGACAGCGGCGAAGCGCTGCACCAGAAAATCCAGCAGCGCCCGCACCGCGGGCGACAAATGTTTGCGCGAGGGATACAGCGCGTAGATCGCCATGTCGGGCACCTTCCAATCCGGCAACACCCGTTGCAGACTGCCGTCACGCAGGTGCGGATTGGCCAGGTAGGTGGGTTGCAGCGCGATGCCGCCACCCGCCAGCGCGGCGCGCAGCAAGGCGGTGGCCTCGTTGGCGCTGAAGTGGCTGGCCACGCTGACCTGGGCCTGCTCATCACCCCGGCTGAGCTGCCACACACTTTTGCCAAAGTTGGCGTAGCTCAGGCATCGATGTGAAGCCAACTCTGCAGGGGTTTGCGGCGTGCCGTGTGCGCCCAAGTAAGTGGGTGACGCCACCAACACCGACGTGCAGGGCGCCAGCACGCGGCCAATGAGCGCGGGGTCCGGCTCGGCACTGATGCGTATCGCCAGGTCGACGCGTGCCTCGACCAGATTCAGAGCACCCTCGCTGGCGTTGAGGTCAACCTTAAGCTGCGGGTGCAGCTTCAGAAAGTCCACCACGGCGGCAGCCATCTGCGCATAGGCAAACGACACGCTGCAAGTGATGCGCAGTTGCCCGCGCATGGCGCCGTCGCGGTTGCTGGTTTCTTCTTCCACGTTCTCCATCAGCGCCAACATTTGCTGGCTGCGGCGCAGGCAGCTCTCGCCCGCATCGGTCAGCGTCACGCTGCGGGTGGTGCGCTGCAACAGGCGTGCGCCCAGCCACTGCTCCAGCTCGCCCACGTAGCGTGTCACCATGGCGCGCGACATGTCCAGCTTGTCGGCCGTGGCGCTGAAACTGCCTCTGTGGGCCACCTCCACAAACACCTGCATGGCGGTCAATCGGTCCATCATTTGCTCGATTTGTGAAACAGTAATGCGCGAATTATCCGGTTTATCTGCGCGGATATTGAAACTACAGTTCATCCCAGCGCTGCAGAGCGTGTTTTTCAAACCACCCACAGGAGCTACTCCATGATCCGCACCACCGTCATTGCCGCCTCACTCGCCATTGCCTTTTCCGCCCAAGCCGCCCAGCCTTTGAGCGTCAAGGTCTACAACGCCGGCGCCGCCAGCTTCAACGTCAACTCCACGCTGGTCTACGGCGAAAAAGAGGCCATCGTGATCGACGCCGGCTTCACCCGTGCCGACGCGCTGCGCATTGCCGCCAACGTGCTCGACAGCGGCAAGCAGCTCACCACCATCTACGTCAGCCAGGCCGACCCGGACTACTACTTTGGCGTGGAAACCTTGAAGGAATTTTTTCCGCAGGCCGATGTGGTGAGCACCCCCGCCGTGCTGGAAAAACTGAGCGCCAAGCTGGCGGGCAAGCTCGCGTTCTGGGGCCCCAAGATGGGTGCCAACGCACCGCGCAAACCGGTGGTGCCGCGCGCTCTCGTTGGCAACACCCTGACGCTGGAAGGCCAGACGATTGAGATTCGCGGCACGCAAGGCGCGCTGGCGCATCGTCCCTACGCCTGGATTCCATCCATCAAGGCGGTGGTCGGCAACATCGGCGTGTTTGGCAACATGCACGTGTGGACCGCTGACACGCAAACCGCTGCGCTGCGCGCGGCCTGGGTGGCGCAACTCGATGAGATGGCAGCGCTGAAGCCCGAGCTGGTGATTCCCGGCCACATGCAGGCCGGCACTGCGCTCGATGCCAGTGCCATCACCTTCACCAAGGACTATTTGCAGACCTTTGAAAAGAACCTGGCTGCCAACACCACCAGCGCAGCGCTGATCGGTGCCATGAAGCAGTCCTACCCGCAACTGACCGAAGGCGCGATGTCGCTGGACATTGGCGCCAAGGTCAACACCGGCGAGATGAAGTGGTAAGGCTGAATAGGGAAGAAGGCGGCACCATGCGCAGCACCGTTACCTATCTGTTCGATCCCCTGTGCGGCTGGTGCTATGGCGCGTCACCCGTGATCCAGCAACTGGGGCAACAAGCCAGCATCCAACTGGAGCTGGCCCCCACGGGCCTGTTCGCCGACGCCGGGCGCAGCATGGACGCGGCCTTCGCGGACTATGCCTGGTCGAACGACCTGCGCATAGCCAAGCTCACCGGCCAGCGCTTCACCGAGGCCTACCGCGACAACGTGCTGGGTCGCCACGGCAGCCGCTTTGACTCGTCCGCCGCGACGCTGGCCTTGACAGCAGTGTCCTTGTCCGAGCCGCTGCGTGAGTTGGAAACGCTTAAGGTTTTGCAGGAGGCGCGTTACGTGCAGGGTCTGGACACCTGCGCCGTGTCGGTGGTGGAGACGCTGCTGCGCGATCGGGGCCTGGCCGCTGCCGCGGATCGGCTGGCGTCAGCCGATGACGAACTGCTGGCCGCCAACGCGGCGCGCATCCGGAAGGCGCAGGGCATGATGCAGAGCTTTGGCGCGCAAGGTGTGCCAGCCCTGGCGGTCAGTGATGACAGGGGCCGTCGCCTGCTGAGTGGCAATGTGTTGATGGGTAGTCTGGACAGTCTGCTCGGTCACATTGCGGCCGTCTGAACGTCACAACAGAAATGGTCAGACACCACGAGAAGGAGTTTGCGATGACTGTTCTTCACCAAGTTCTGGCCCACCTGCGCGCGGGTCGCTGGAACGAGGCCCACAACCTGGTGCAGAGCGATGCTTCGCAGTTGGGCGCCTGGTTGCATGGCATCCTGCACATTCAGGAAGGTGATCTGGAAGATGCCGAGTATTGGTACGGCAAGGCCGACCGGCATTTCCGCAGCCGCGGCAGCCTGACGGAAGAGTTGGAACGTTTTGAGGCGGCGTTGCCGCGTGGCGAAGGCTCAGTGCGGTGAACAACAGGCGCCGGCGCTGACGATCCGCCTCCGCGTGAACGCTCTTCAGACTTACCTCAATGAAGCAAGACTTGGGTTTACGCGTCAAGCCGCTTTGCCTCTTGCCAATGACTTGACAGAAAGCACGTGGGCCAGCTTCTGTTCACCGAACGCACTGATCGCAAAATCAATAAAGGCGCGCGTTTTGGCCGGCAGCAGTTTCTGGCTGGTGAAGTAGAGCGAAAGCGGCCCCAGATCGACATGCCAGTCGGGCAGCAGCCGCTCCAGCGCGCCACTGGCCAAGTGGGGTGCGGCATGCGGCACCGCCACCAAACCGACGCCCAGACCCAGCACGGTTGCGCGGCACAGCGCATCCGGTTCATTGAACACAATCACGGGCTTTTGTTCTGCCTCCATCTCGGTGCCCGCACTGTTGCGCATGATTCGCGTGCGGGCGCGGCCGCTCAGTGGCGACCGCATGACCACGCCGGCCAAATCTGCCAGTCCGGACGGATCTTTGGGGCGGCGTTTGCCGCGCAGGAACGCCGGCGCTGCCACCGCAATCAGATGTATCCGTCCCAGTTCGCGCGCCACCATGCCGGGTTGCAGTTCGAAGCCACCGCCGATCGCCGCGTCGAAACCTTCGGCAATCAGGTCCAGTGGCCGGTTGTCAAAGGTCCAGTCAGGGATGACCGCCGGATAACGCGCCAGAAAGGCGGGCATCAGCGGCAACAGGAATTCCATGCCAAAGCTGGGTGCAGCACTCAGTTTGAGCACTCCGGCCGGCTGTCCCGCGTTGACCTTGATGTCGGCAATTGCATCCTGGACGCTGTTGAGTCCGCCACGCACGGATTGCAAAAAACGCTCGCCTGCTTCATTCAGGGTCAGGCCGCGGGTGCTGCGCTGGAACAGCCGCACGCCCAGATTGCGCTCCAGTTGCGCGACGTTGCGGCTGACCGCCGCAGGAGTCAGTGCCAGCCGGCGCGCTGCCGAAGAGAAGCTGCCGCTTTCCGCGCTTCGAACGAAAGACTCCAGGTTGGCGAAAGTTTCCATCACGCGCTTTCAACTGTTGGTTGAAACAGATTCTATCTGGCTGCAACTACCGCTACAGGATGGAAGCACCTAAAGTTCACCCCATCAGCCGTCGAGACGGGCATGGACAGCACCGGCTTTTCGGGGCGCTGGCGGTTCGCAAATTTGAAGCCCTATTTATCAACTGGAGTTAATCATGAGTATCGGAATTATTGGTTCTGGCGGCCTTGGCGCCAACGTGGCACGCGCACTGGCCAAGAAGGGCATTGCAGCGACCATTTCAAACAGTCGTGGGCCGGCCTCTCTGGCTGCGCTGATTGCGGAAGTCGGCCCGTCGATCAAGGCAGGCACGGTGGCAGAAGCCGCGAGCGCGGACATCGTGCTGGTGGCGGTGCGCTGGGAGTCGCTTCCCGAGGTGCTCTCAGGCATGCCCGCCTGGAATGGACGCATCGTCATTGACGGCACCAATCCAGTCGAGTTTCTTGACCCCAATGCGCCCAAAGACCCGAGCAATCCGCTGGCCGACTGGGGCATCAAGGCGATTGATCTTGGTGGCAAACATTCCAGCGCGGTGTTCCGCGAGATGGTGCCTGGCGCGCGGGTCGTCAAAGCCCTCAACCATCTGGGCGTGGACGCGCTGACGCAGACCGAAGTTTCTGGCGGCACGCGTGTCCAGTTCTATTCCGGCGACGACGCGGCGGCAAAAGCCGAAGTTCGCAAGCTGCTGGAAGCGGCGGGTTACTTTGCCGTGGACCTGGGGACGCTCGATGTGGGTGGCCCGCTGGCACAACTTCCGTTCGGCCCGCTGGCGGCGATCAACTTCATCAAGATCTGACTCAGCTTTGTCCGCAGGGCTGCTGGTGATGCAGAGGGTCGCGTCACAGCACCGTGATGTCGTCCTGGTGGTTGGCTATGTGCAGCGTGTGCGCCAGCGCAAAATCGGCGTGGCTCAGCGTGCCGTAGGCGAAATGCGGCTTGAGTGCGCCGGTGTGGCGCTGAAAACGTTGCACGGCGGCGCGTAGCCGCGTCTCCCCTGATTGCCACTGGGCCACTTGCGGCAAGGCGGGCGCACCGGGAATGGGTTCAATCAGGCTGTGGCTCATGCGCCCGCGCAGCCGGAATAGCGTGAACGCCGCAGCCCCCAGTGTCGACTGAAACAACGCGCTCCTGGGTTGCGGAAAGCCGTCCATGCTCATGTCGATGCTCTGCGCCATGTGCTCCAGCACGGCAGACATGGGCCAGGCGTTGCTGCTTTGCACCTGGGTGGCGTGCTCCAGGCGGTCCAGCCAGCGCAAGACATCGTCCAGCGACTGGACCTTGGGGCTATCCGCCATGGCGACTCATGTGGACAAGGCCAGCGGGGTGATGCGAATCAGCCGCCTTTTTTACAGCGCTTGCCGGGGTTTTTCTTGTTGTTGGTGGCGGTACCGCGCTCCAGGCTGCGCAGTTGTCCGCGGGGGGCGGTAAAGCACACGCCCTTGGGCGGCACGGGGCGGGGGGTAGCCTTGCGCTCGGCTTCGGTACGGAACTCTTTAGACATGCAATAACTCCATTGATTAAAAAACGAAACCCCGCGATTATCCCCGGACTGCGCGCTGGCCGCCTTTGGCCACCAGTTCCAGGTAGAACGAGGCCGCCCCTTCCTTGGCGGCGGCGTCGATCAAGGCGGTCAGGGTGGCGAAATGAACCACGCTGGCGGCCTCCGCGCTGTGGCCGAACTTGCAGTCAAAATCCCAGTAGTCGACGCCCTCGGGCAGCGGTTTGCGGCGCTCCCGTTTGACGTATTTGCGGATTTCGTGCTTGACGGCTTCCAGCACACGGTCAGGGTGCTTGCCTTCGATGTTTAATAGGAATGTTTTCTTCATTCGTGCGATTATGCGGTGGCTGCTCGCGGCCCCGACTTTTACCTAACAAAGCGTTTGCCTATGCCATTTTCCTCACTGGGCCTGTCGCCTGCGCTGTTGCGCGGCTTGGGCGACAAAGCTTATCCGGCGCCGACACCGATTCAGTTGGCGGCCATCCCCGCCGCTCTGCAAGGCCGCGATGTGCTGGGTTCGGCGCAGACCGGCTCCGGCAAGACCGTGGCTTTTGCGCTGCCCCTGTTGCAGCAACTGGAATCTGCCGCGATGGAGCGGCCACGGCGCCTGCGCGCGCTGGTGCTGGTGCCGACGCGCGAACTCTCAACCCAGGTAGGCGAAGAGATTCGCAGCCTGGGAGCGCATCTGGCCAATGTCCCGAAGGTTTCGATTGTGTTCGGCGGTGTTTCCATCAACCCGCAACTGCTGCGTTTGCGCGGTGGCACCGATGTGGTGGTCGCTACGCCGGGGCGCCTGCTGGACCTGGTGGCGCATAACGCGCTGGACCTGTCCTCCGTGGCGACCCTGGTGCTGGACGAGGCCGATCGTCTGCTGGACCTGGGTTTTACCGAGGAGTTGACGCGCATCCTGGCACTGCTGCCGGCGCGGCGCCAGAACCTGTTTTTCTCCGCCACTTTTGCGCCGGCGGTGCAGGCGCTGGCGCACCAGTTGTTGCACGACCCCGTTCGCATCACGGTGCAGCCAGAGCCTTTGACGCAGCCCGACATCCAGCAGCGCGCCATTGCCGTCGATGCGGGCCGGCGCACCCAGCTGCTGCGCCATTTGATACAACAAAACCATTGGAGCCGGGTACTGGTGTTTGTCGCCACCAAACACGCCGCCGAGATCGTTGCCGACAAATTGCGCAAGGCCCGCATCTATGCCGAGCCTTTCCACGGCGAGTTGAGTCAGGGCAAGCGCACCCAGGTGCTGGCCGACTTCAAGGCCTCGCGCCTGAAAGTGGTGGTGGCCACCGACATGGCGGCGCGCGGCCTGGACATCGCGCTATTGCCGGTGGTGGTCAACTACGACCTGCCGCGCTCGGCGCTGGACTACACGCACCGCATCGGCCGCACCGGCCGCGCCGGGGAGCCCGGCATTGCCCTGAGCTTTGTCAGCGCCGACAGCGAAGCCCATTTCCGCCTGATAGAAAAACGCCAGCATCTGAAGCTGGCACTGGAGCAGGTTGAGGGCTTCGAGCCGCTGCAAACCCTGGGCACGGCGGCACCGACCGCTGGAGGCATCAAGGGCAAACGCCCCAGCAAGAAAGACCGGTTGCGGGCGGCCGCGGCGGCGGCGGGCTCCTGAGCCGCCGCCAACCGGGCCCTATTTGACACAGGACAAGTCGGGGCCAGTCAGCAAGCGACGGATAGCCCTGCCGCCGATATACTCCGGGTAACTACTTACAGGAGTTTTCATGAGGTTTTTATCCATCGCGCTGGCCCTGCTGTTGGGCACCCTGGGCTTTGTTTCGTTCAGCGCAACTGCCGCCGAAGCCAATCTGAAGACCGTCGCGGCGCTCTACAAGGACAAGACGGCCCTGGCCGGCAAGACCATCAGTGCCCAGGGCAAGGTGGTGAAGGTCAACAACGGCATCATGGGGCGCAACTTCGTGCACGTGCAGGACGGCAGCGGCGACGCCAAAGCCGGCACCAACAACCTGGTTGTCACCAGCAAGCAAACGGCGGCGGTCGGTGACCAGGTCACCATTTCGGGCCTGGTCGTGATCAACCGGGATTTTGGCAGCGGCTATTCCTACCCCCTGCTGATCGAAGAGGCCACGGTCACCGTCAAGAAATAAGGGCTGGCCCTTGAACAGTTGGGGACAGAGTTGAAGGTCTGTCCCGCAAAGTATTAGAGAAGCCTTACCTTCACGCTCTTGCCCTTGACCTTGCCGGCGTTGAGTTTCTGCATCGCCTCCAGCGCAATATCGCGCTGCACCGCCACAAAGGTGGTGAACTCGGTCACATTGATTCTCCCGATCTGCTCGCGGCTGTAGCCGGCATCGGCGGTCAAGGCGCCCAGCACGTCGCCGGGGCGGATTTTCTCCTTGCGGCCCCCCAGAATCTGCAGCGTCACCATCGGCGGCAGCAGCGGCCCCTTGCCCGTGGGGGTCAGTTCTTCGAGCTTGTGCCAGACCGACTCATGGCTCTGGTACAACTCGATCTTGCCGACCGAACCCATCTCGTTCATGCTGGCCAGGCTCAGGGCCAGGCCCGATTCGCCGGCGCGCCCGGTGCGGCCGATGCGGTGGATGTGCACTTCGGGGTCCGGTGTGATGTCGACATTGATGACGGCTTCCAGTTGCGTGATGTCCAGGCCGCGCGAGGCGACGTCGGTGGCCACCAGCACCGAGCAACTGCGGTTGGCAAACTGCGCCAGCACCTGGTCGCGCTCGCGCTGCTCCAGCTCGCCATAGAGGGCCAGTGCGCTGAAACCCTGCGCTTGCAGGTAAGAAACCAACTCCTTGCAGCGCAGTTTGGTGTTGCAAAACGCCAGTGTGCTGGCCGGGCGGAAGTGATTCAGCAGCAGTGCCACCGCTTCGAGCCGGTTGGCGCGCGTGACCTCGTAGAAACGCTGTTCGATCAGGCTTTTGGCGTGCTGCGCCTCGACCTTGATGGTCAGCGGCTGGCGCATGAACTGCTGCGCCAGCTTCTCGATGCCCTCCGGATAGGTGGCCGAAAACAACAGCGTCTGGCGCGTCGGCGGACATTGCCTGGCAACGGTCGCGATGTCGTCGAAGAAGCCCATGTCCAGCATGCGGTCGGCCTCGTCCAGCACCAGGGTGTTGAGCGCTTCCAGCGTCAGGTAGCCGCGCGCCAGATGGTCCATGACGCGCCCCGGCGTGCCGACCACGATGTGCGCGCCATGCTCCAGCGAGGCGCGCTGGCCGCGCAGCGCGACGCCGCCGCACAAGGTGACCAGCTTGATGTTTTCCTCGGCCCGCGCCAGACGGCGGATCTCGACGCTGACCTGGTCCGCCAACTCGCGCGTCGGGCACAAGACCAGGGCCTGCACGGCAAAGCGGCGCGGGTTCAGCTTGTCCAGCAAGGCCAGCGCAAAGGCGGCGGTCTTGCCGCTGCCCGTTTTGGCCTGCGCAATCAGGTCTTTGCCGGCCAAGGCAGCGGGCAGGCTGGCGGCCTGGATTGGCGTCATTTCCAGGTAGCCCAGTTGCACCAGGTTGGCCAGGGTGGCGGGGTTCAGGGGCAGGGTGGAGAAGCTGTTGCCGGCAGATGGCTGGGTGGCGGAGGGCGCGCTGCTGGCGGCTTTTTTTTCGGTGGTGCTCATGGGTCGATTATCCGTACAACCCGTTGTTGGGCAAAATGCGGCATGGACCACGCACACGACACCCAGCAGCGCCTGACCGATCTGGAGATCAAGGCCAGCTTCAGCGAAGATTTACTCGACCAGTTGAACCAGGTCATCATCCGCCAGCAGCAGCAAATCGACCTGCTGATACGCGAAATCGCCGACCTGAAACAGTCCAGCACCGACGGCGGCCTAGCCGCGCCGCGCAACCTGCGCGATGAGCTGCCGCCGCATTATTGACACTCTGAGCCTGCCGCATGAGGACGCTATGGCGATCCTTTCTACAATCGAACGATCAGAGCCCGACAGACGGCAGTCGCCGCACCCCCAGACAGGCAGATCGCATGACCCAACTCCATATCTCCACCGCATTTGATTCCGGCGCCATCGAGGTGCTGAGCCTGGCCGACGCCGGCGACATCCAGCTCAACATCCGGCGCGACAACGCCAGCGAGTTTGCCCAGTGGTTTCACTTCTCGCTGCAGGGCGCGATGGGCCTGGCCGTGACGCTGCGCTTTCTCAACGCCGGCGCCTGCGCTTACCCGAAAGGCTGGCAGGGCTACCGGGTGGTGGCCAGTTACGACCGCCAGCACTGGTTTCGCATTGCCACCGAGTTTGACGGCACCCAAATGAGCGCCCACCTCACGCCCCAGACGCAATGTGTTTACTTTGCCTATTTCGAACCCTATTCGCACGAGCGCCATCTGGACCTGATAGCCTCGACGGCCGCGTCCGACTGCGTGACGGTGCAGCACCTGGGCCAGACGGTCGATGGGCGCGACCTGACGCTGCTGCGCATCAGCGATGAGGGCAGCGCCACGGCGCCGGCGCAGAAGAAGAAAATCTGGTTGATCGCCCGCCAACATCCCGGCGAAGCGATGGCCGAGTGGTTTGTCGAAGGCTTTCTGGAACGCTTGCTGGACGGCGACGACCCGGTGGCGCGCGTGCTGCTGGCCCAATGCGTTTTTTACGTGGTGCCCAATATGAACCCGGATGGCGCCCTGCGCGGCAACCTGCGAACCAACGCCGCCGGTGCCAACCTGAACCGCGAGTGGCAAAACCCCAGCCTCGAGAAATCGCCCGAAGTCTTCTGGGTGCGCCAGAAGATGCAAGAGACCGGCGTCGATCTGAGCCTGGACGCTCATGGCGACGAGGGCCTGCCGTACAACTTCTGTGTCGGCACCGAGGGCACCCCCGGCTACACGCCGCGCCGCGAGGCGCTCGAGTCCAGCTTCAAGACCGCCTGGCGGCAAACCTGCCCCGATTTTCAAACCACGCAAGGTTATGCCCGCGCCAATCCGGGCGAGGCCAACATGACGTTGGCCACCAACTGGGTCGGGCAGAATTTCGATTGCCTGGCTTTCACCATCGAAATGCCGTTCAAGGACAACGCCGATTTGCCCGATGCGGTGGCGGGCTGGAGTTCTGAGCGCTCGCGCAAGCTGGGAGCCAGCGTGCTGTTGCCGATTCTGGCGGTGTTGGAACAATTGAGGTAGCGCCATGACAGACGCCAGCAACAAGCCCACGTTTCGCCGCGCCGCGCCGCCAAAGCCACGCGCCCCCATCCCGGCCGGGCAGAGCAACACCGCCGCCATCGGCACCAACGGTACCCTGCGCCTGAACAAGCGCATGGCCGAGCTGGGGCTGGCGTCGCGCCGCGAGGCCGACGAGTGGATCGCCAAGGGTTGGGTCAAGGTCAATGGCGAAGTTGCCACCATGGGCATGCAGGTGAAGCCCGATGTGCGCATCGAGATCGCCAGGCAGGCGCAAGGCCAGCAGGCCAACCAGGTGACGATTCTGCTGAACAAGCCGATGGGCATTGTGAGCGGCCAGGCCGAGGACGGTCACCTGCCGGCCATCACCTTGATCCAGCCGCAAAACCGCTGGGCCGAGGACAACGCGCGCTTCTTCTTTCACCCCCGGCAACTGCAAAGCCTGGTGCCGGCCGGGCGGCTCGACATCGATTCGATTGGCCTCTTGGTGCTGACGCAGGACGGCCGGGTGGCGCGCCAGTTGATCGGCGAAGACTCGGTGATGGAAAAGGAATACCTGGTGCGGGTCAGCTACACCGGCTTTGCCGAGCCCGATGGTCAGCCGGACCGGCTGTTGCAGATCAACGATGGCGATCCGGTGAGCAGCAATGTGCAGGCGATTTTTCCGGCCGCCGGCCTGGAAAAATTGCGCCATGGTTTGAGCCTGGACGGCCAGGCCCTGAAACCGGCCAAGGTAACGTGGCAAAACCCGGAGCAGTTGCGCGTCGTGTTGACGGAAGGAAAGAAGCGCCAGATCCGCCGCATGTGCGAACTGGTGGGCCTGAAAGTGGTGGGCCTGAAACGCGTGCGCATCGGCAACGTGATGCTGGGTAACCTGCCGCTGGGCCAGTGGCGCTATCTGGCGCCGCATGAACACTTCTGATACCCCGGCCGACCGCAACTCTGGATCCATCGTATGAACAACTTGAGCTTGAAACATGTCTCATGGGCCGCCCTGCTGATAGTCGCGGCGTTACCGCTGGCTCAAGTGCAGGCGCAGCCGGCCACGGTCAATGCCATCTGCAGCACCGACCAGCTCTGGTGCGAGCGGGCGGCGCAGGAATTTACCCGCGGCACTGGCATCAAGGTGCTGCAATCGCACAAGGCCACCGGCGAGGCGGCGGCCCAGTTGCGCGCCGAGGCGGCCAATCCCAAAACCGACATCTGGTGGGGCGGCACCGGCGACCCTTACCTGCAAGCTGCCGAACTGGGCTTGCTGGAACCCTACCGCCCCAGCTACCTGAACGACTTGCATGGCTGGAGCGTGCGCCAATACGCCATGACCCAGAACATGGTGGGCGGCTTTTACACCTCAGCCATCGGCTTCGGCTGGAACACCGAACTGCTGCGGAAAAAGAAGCTGCCGGAACCCAAATGCTGGTCCGACATGATCCGGCCCGAATACAAGGGCGACATCGAGATTTCCCACCCCGCCTCCAGCGGCACTGCCTACACCATCCTGGCCGGGCTGGTGCAGTTGATGGGGGAAGAGCCAGCCTTTGACTACATGAAGAAGCTGCACAAGAACATCAGCAACTACACCCGCAGCGGCCAGGCGCAGGCGCCCAACGTGGCCAAGGGCGAGGTCGCCATCGGCATCAGCTTCATCTTTGGTTTCGACGGCTGGCGGCACAACAAGTACCCGGTCAAAACGGTCGCGCCCTGCGAGGGCACCAGCTACGAAGTGGGCGGCATTGCAATGGTCAAGGGCCAGCGCAACAAGGACGCCGCCAGGCGCTATTACGACTGGTTGATGAGCCCGCAGGGGCAGGCCATAGGCGCCCAGGTCAACAGCTTGCAGGTGCCGGCCAACAAGACCTTCAAGCCCGATCCCAAAATTCCGCAGCTCGATTCGGTGCGCCTGATCAAGTACGACTTCGAAAAATACGGCAAGGCGGCCGAGCGCCGCCGTCTGCTGGAGCGCTGGACCAAAGAGGTCGAGTCGCTGCCGCGCTAGCAGCGGCGCCAGAGCGTATGGGTAAGCCGCCCGCCAGGAATCCGCTGCGCCATCTGCGACCGAGCGACCTCAGGGCTGTGGCGCAGTTGGCCACTCAGGCTACAGCGGGTGTGGCGCGCATGGCCGAGGGCGTGCACCAGTCGGTCTGGAACAGCCTGGGCGTGCCGGGTGGCAAGGCGCCGGGGCAGACCCGTGGCTTGACCGGCCTGGTTTACCAAAGCGTGCAGGGCGTCACGCAACTGGTGGGCCAGGGGCTGGACACCCTGTTTGCCGGGCTGCAACCTTTTTTCGAGCGGGTGGAGCAGGAGCCGCCCGGTACACCGGAGCGCGAAGCCGTGCTGGCTGCGCTCAACGGCGTACTGGGGGACCGGCTGCTGGCCGGCCGCAACCCGCTGGCCACCCCCATGACACTGCGCTACCAGGGCCAGGCGCTGAACTGGCAAGCGCTGCCGCCCCTGCCGGCGGCGACCGGCAAAGTGCTGCTGCTGATTCATGGTCTATGCATGAACGATCTGCAATGGCAGGGCCGGGCGCAGGACGGCGCCGTCGATCACGGCGCGGCGCTGGCCTCTGCACTGGGCTATACGCCGGTCTATTTGCGCTACAACTCGGGCTTGCACACCTCGCAAAACGCGCATGAACTGGCGCAGCAGCTGGAGCAACTGGTCGACCACTGGCCGACACCGGTAACCGAAATCACAGTGCTGGCACACAGCATGGGTGGCTTGCTGACGCGCGGCGCTTGCCACTATGCCAGGGAACAAGGTTTGCGCTGGCCCGGCTATTTGAAGAACATCGTGTTTCTGGGCACGCCGCACCATGGCGCGCCGCTGGAGCGCGCCGGCAACTGGATCGATGTCATCCTGGGCAGCACGCCTTACAGCCGGCCGTTCGCCAAGCTGGGCCAGTTGCGCAGCGCCGGCATCACCGACCTGCGTTATGGCCACCTGCTGGACCTCGATTGGCAAGGCCACGATCGCTTTCAGCGCCGACCCGACCAGCGGCAGGTTCTGCCCTTGCCCGAGGGCGTGGCCTGCTACGCCGTCGCCGCCACCCTGGCCGCCAAACGCAGCTTGCTGGCGGACCGCCTGCTGGGCGACGGCCTGGTTCCGCTGCCCAGCGCACTGGGCCAGCACATGGACCCGCGGCGCACGCTGGCCTTTGCCAAGTCGGCACAGTGGATTGCCTACCGCACCGGCCACATGGCCTTGCTCAGCAGCCCCGAGGTGACGCGCCAGTTGCTGCTGTGGCTGACGCCGGCGCCGGTCTGAATTCTTGCCGTCGGTTGCGGCGCTTGCGGTCTACTCAGGACGCCGGAGATGGAAGCTGGCAGGCGGCCATGAAGCGTTGGGCATTGGCCTGCACCTGACTGGCTTGCATGCCCGGCTGGTAGAGCGCCGAGCCGATGCCAAAACCGTTGGCCCCGGCGGCCAGGTAGCTGCCCATGTTGTCCGGCGTGATACCGCCTACCGGCAGCAGCCGCGCGCTTTTGGGCAGCACGGCGCGCAGCGCCCGCAGCACCGCCGGGCTGATCATCTCGGCCGGAAACAGTTTCAGTCCGCTGGCGCCCGCTTCCAGTGCCGCAAAGGCTTCGCTGGGCGTCATCACGCCGGGCAGGCACAACAAGCCCAGGCGGACCGCCTCGCGCACCACCGCCGGATTGAAATTGGGGGAGACGATCAACTGGCCGCCGGCGCCATGAACCTGGCGCACGTCTTCCGGCGTCAGCACGGTACCGGCGCCGACCAGCGCTTGCGGAAAATTGCTGGCCAGGGTCGCAATGCTGGTCAGCGGATCGGGCGAGTTGAGCGGCACCTCGATCAGGCGCCAGCCGCTGTTGTTCAGCGCGCTACCGATCGCCAGCGCGTCGTGCGCCGGCAGGCCGCGCAGGATGGCGACCAGGGGCACCTGACGCAGTGCGGCTTCAAATTTTTGCAGTGAGTTCATGATGTTTTCAATTGGGTCGGGCGAGTGTTTGCGCGATCGCCCAGAGACCGGTCCAGGTTGCCTTGGCACCCAGGCATTGCGCCGCCACGCCGCGCAGCGCCAAGGCTTTCTGGTAGCGTTGCGTCAAGGCTTCCGAGCCTATCACCACCACGCTGCTGCCCACCGCCATCGGCTGGGCGCGCAGTTCCTCGCCGATCACCAGGCCCGACAGATAGCTGGGCAGGGCCGTGGCCGGCAGCCGATCGAACAGCGACAGGGTGCGCGTGCTGAACGCTGTTTGCAGCAAGCTGTGGCCGCGCAGTGCCAGCGTCACGCCCTGTTCGAAAGCCGCGTCGTCGAATTCAGTATCGCCGGAGGGCAGGGTGCGCGACAAAATGGAGTGCTGGCGCAGCAGGGCGAAAAACTCGCCGGTCATGAAAGTCGAGAAGGATTGGATGCGGCCGGCGCGCACCTGCACCCATTTGCTGTGGGTACCCGGCAACACCAGCAGCGCATCCTGCAAGCCCAGCAGTTGCAGGGCGCCAAAAATCTGCGTTTCCTCGCCTCGCATGACGTCCGGAATGCGCTCCAGTCTCTTGACATTCGGAATGCCGTCCATTTCACAGCAAAGCCCCGGCACGATGGCGATGCGGCCCGGTTCCACCCAGGCCAGTTGGGCGGCGATTTCCGCGAATCCGGCCGGACAGGCGCAGTAAGGCGCCTCCAGCCAGCCCTGGCGGCTGCCGACCATGCCCGACATCAGGCACAGCGCATCGGGCGCCTGCATCCAGTCGCCAAAACAGGTTTCGAAAACGGCGGGGAATTCACCCGCCTGTACCGTCAGGATGCCGCGCGCAAAAGAGCGCTCTTCCAGCACTTGGCCCTGGACGTCGAGCCGGGCACCGCGCAGCGAAGTGGTGCCCCAGTCGAGCGCCAACATGGTGAAATCTGGCATGCCCCTTGGCACCCGTTCAGCGTTTCAGGCCTTTGAGGGCATCCGCCGGGTAGCTGGGTTGCCGGCAATCCTCGATGTACTGTTCGATGATGGCCTTGAAGGAGGCGTCCGGCCGCAGTCCCAACGCCAGCGCGCGCTGCGCCGTGGAACCGCGGGGCCAGTTGGCGACGATGCCGGCGATGCGCGCGTCGGGCTCGAAGCGGACCCGTTGCCGCACCTCGGGGCCGGCCACGTCCTCCAGCGCTTGCAGCATGTCAGCGACGCGCACATTGAGCCCCGGCAGATTCAGCGCCAGACGTCCGCCCATGGCTTCCCGGCTGGCTTCGAACACGGTCAGCAAGCCTTGCACGGTATTGCTTGGCGACGACACCGGATGCCTGACCTCCGGCGAGACCGGGCAGGTGGTTTCCACGCCGGCCAGCGGCTCGCGGATGATGCCGCTGAAGAAAGACGAGGCCGCGCCGTTGGGCTTGCCGGGGCGTACCGCGACGGTCATCAGGCGCGCCGAACGGCCGTCGATGAAACCCTTGCGCGTGTAGTCGGCAATCAGGTATTCGCACATCAGCTTGTGCGTGCCGTACGAGGTCTGCGGCGACGGCAAGGTGTTGTCGCCCACCAGATCCGGCAGCGGGTTGGCGGCGTCCGGCCCGAACACCGCCACCGAACTGGCAAACACCAGGCGCGGCACGTTGCCGGCTTTGCGCAAGCCCTCCAGCAGGGCCCGGGTGCTGTCCAGGTTGGAGCGCAGGCCTAGCTCGAAATCGAGTTCGCATTCGCCCGAGACCGCCGACGCCAGGTGGAAGACGGCGTCGAAGCCGCTGGCAAACAGTTCGGCTTGCTGCAACAGGGGGCCGGTGTAAACCTGCACCCGCGGGTCGGCGCCGAGGTCGGCCGGCGGCGGGAACAGGTCGGCGATGGCGAGTTGGGCGATCGGCCGGCCCATCAGTTGCCCTTGCTTGAGCAGTTGGCGCGCCAGACGCGCGCCGACAAAACCGGCGCCGCCGGTGACGAGTATTTTCATGACGGAATCCTTAGTGTCAGTGATTGTCGCGCGGAATGAAGGCTTCGCGCTGGCCGACCAGAAAGTCCAGGTCGGCCCCTTCATCGGCCTGCAGCACATGCTCGATGTAGAGCTTCCAGTAGCCCGAGGTCATGGGTGGCTTGGGCGCTTTCCAGTTGGCCAGGCGGCGCGCCAGTTCCTGGTCCGTCACGTGCAGCTGGATCTTGCGGTTGGGCACATCGAGTTCGATGATGTCGCCGTTTTGCACCACTGCCAGCGGGCCGCCGGCGGCCGCCTCGGGCGCCACGTGCAACACCACGGTGCCGTAAGCGGTGCCGCTCATGCGGCCGTCGCAGATGCGCACCATGTCGGTAATGCCTTTGCGCAGGATCTTGGGTGGCAGCGGCATGTTGCTCACCTCGGCCATGCCGGGGTAGCCCTTGGGGCCGCAGTTCTTCAGCACCATGACGCAGGTTTCGTCGATGTCCAGATTCTCGTCATCGATGCGCGCGTGGAAGTCCTCGATATTTTCGAACACCACGGCGCGGCCCTTGTGCGTAGTCAGTGCCGGCGTCGCGGCGCTGGGCTTGATGATGGCGCCGCGCGGCGCCAGATTGCCGCGCAAGACGGCGATGCCGGCCTTGTCCTTGAACGGCGCATTGAACGGCTTGATGACGCGCGGGTCGTAATTCTTGGCACCGGCAATGTTCTCTCCCACCGTCTTGCCGTTGGCCGTGACGATCTCGGTGTGCAGCAGGTGCGCAATTTCCTTCATCACCACCGGCAGGCCGCCGGCATCGCAGAAGTCTTCCATCAGGTGCTCGCCGGAGGGCTGCAGATTCACCAGGCAAGGCAAGTCGCTCGCCAGGCGGTCGAAATCCTCAATCTGGAGCTTGACGCCGAGCCGGGTCGCCATCGCGATCAGGTGAATCACGGCATTGGTCGAGCCGCCAATCGCGGCCAGCGTTTTGATGGCGTTCTCAAACGCTTCACGCGTCAGGACCTTGGAGAGTTTCTGGTCCTCGTGCACCATTTCCACGGCGCGCCGGCCGACCATGCGCGCCAGCACGTTGCGCCGGCCATCGACCGCCGGGTAAGCGGCATTGCCGGGCAGACCCAGGCCCAGCGCCTCCACCATGCAAGCCATGGTGCTGGCGGTGCCCATGGTCATGCAGTGGCCGTGGCTGCGGTGCATGCAACTCTCGGCCTCCAGGAACTCCTCCAGCTTGAGGGTGCCGGCGCGGACCTGCTCGCTCATGCTCCAGACCCCGGTGCCGGAGCCCAGTTCCTGGCCGCGCCATTTGCCGTTGAGCATCGGGCCGCCGCTCAGGCCGATGGTGGGCAGGTCGACGCTGGCCGCGCCCATCACCAGGGAGGGCGTGGTCTTGTCGCAGCCCATCAGCAGCACCACGCCGTCCATCGGATTGCCGCGAATGCTTTCTTCCACGTCCATGCTGGCCAGGTTGCGGTACAGCATGGCGGTCGGGCGCAGCAAGGTCTCGCCCAGCGACATGACCGGAAACTCCAGCGGAAAACCGCCGGCTTCGTAGACGCCGATCTTGACCTGCTCGGCCAGCGTGCGGAAGTGCGAGTTGCAGGGCGTGAATTCGCTGAAGGTATTGCAGATGCCGATCACCGGGCGGCCGTCGAACTGGTCGTCCGGCACGCCCTTGCCCTTGACCCAGCTGCGGTAGACAAAACCGTCGCGGTCCTGGCGGCCGAACCATTGTTGGCTGCGGAGTTCTTCCGGTTTCTTTGGGGGGCGGCTTGAGTTTGTCATACGGGAAAAGTAGGAATGGATGAACGTATTATCATCATACGATAACAGCTGTGCGTTGGTGAAAACCCTTACGGGGAAGCACATTTTATCGTCATATGATAGCAATTGAAAGCAGGTAACAGACATGATTAAGAACGTGCACGGCAATACCGTCGATCGTCTTGGAGAAGCCATCGTCGCCGGGCGTTACGCGGTCGGTGCGTCGATTCCGCCGGAGCCCCTGCTGGGCGCCGAGCTGGGGGTCAGCCGCACCGTGGTGCGCGAAGCCGTCAAGTCGCTGATCGCCAAGGGTCTGGTCACCACCGGTCCCAAGGTCGGCACCCGGGTGCTGTCGGAAGAGCACTGGAACTGGTTCGATCCGGACGTCATTGCCTGGCAGTCCAAAGCCGGCCTGACGCCTGAATTCCTGCGCGACCTGCAGGATCTGCGCCGCGTGGTGGAGCCGGCCGCGGTGCGGCTGGCGGCCCAGCGTGCCACCGCTGAGGATATTGCCGGCATCGAAGCCGCTCTGGAAGGCATGAAGCACGCCGTCAAGGAAGGCGGCGATTACGTGACGCACGACCTGCGCTTTCACCAGGGTCTGCTGCGCGCCTGCCGCAACCGCATGCTGATCCAGATGAGCAAGGCGCTGGCGGCCTTGCTGCGCACCAGCTTCGAGTTGTCCGCCAGCAAAAAAGGCGGGCCGGCCAGTTCCCTGGCACTGCACCGCGCGGTGCTCGATGCCGTGATCGCGCGCAACCCGGCCAAGGCCGAGAAGGCGATCCTGGTGCTGATCGACGGCGCGCATGAGGACATCGAGCAAATCCTGGCCTCGCGCCGCCGCCTGCCCCGGCTGAATAGCCCGGCTTCGGTGCTGAAAGCGGCCTGATGCGGCGAATATTCTGGAGTTGACGTTGCAAAAAATAATCAATCTGTTTTTCAAGCTGCTCGAATTTTTGGTGGTGGCGTGCATGGTCGCCATGGTCGTCATGGTGTTCGGCAATGTGGTGCTGCGCTACGGCTTCAACTCCGGCATCGACATCTCCGACGAGATGGCGCGCTACTTCTTCATCTGGCTGACCTACATCGGTGCCATGTTGGCGATGCGCGAGAAAGGGCACCTGGGCGTCGACACCCTGGTCATGCATCTGGGCATCGGGGGCAAGAAGCTGTGCCTGTTTCTGAGCGAGACGCTGATGCTGGCCTGCAACGTGCTGTTTTTCGTCGGCACCTGGCAGATGCATGCGCTGCAGGTCAGCAATGTCTCGCCGGTGGTGGGCATCTCGATGATCTGGATTTACGGCATCGGCTACGTCGTCGGCGTGGTCATGGGCCTGATGAACCTGAATGTGCTGTACCGCCTGCTGACCGGCCGGCTGCGCGAGGACGAGCTGGTCCAGGTGATTGAAACCGAAGGCCTGGCGGAAGTCGAAAAACAACTCAAGGAAGCCAAGGTATGACGGTTACAGTCTTCATCGTCAGCCTGCTGGCGGCCATGGCGGTGGGCATGCCGATCGCCTATGCCTTGCTGGTGTGCGGCGTCACGCTGATGGGTTTTCTGGCGGCCACCAGCGGCCTGGTGACCTTCGATGCCCAGATCCTGGCGCAGCGCTTTGTCGACGGTGCCGACAACTTCCCGCTGCTGGCGGTGCCGTTCTTCATGCTGGCCGGCGAGTTCATGAACGCCGGCGGCTTGAGTCGGCGCATCGTCAATCTGGCGATGGCCTGGGTCGGCCACTACCGGGGCGGCCTGGGTTACGTCACGGTGGTTGCCGCCGTCATCATGGCGTCGCTGTCGGGTTCGGCCGTGGCCGACACCGCGGCGCTGGCGGCACTGCTGATTCCCATGATGCGCAGCGCTGGCTACAACCTCAACCGCTCGGCCGGGCTGATCGCCTCCGGCGGCATCATCGCGCCGGTGATTCCGCCCTCCATCGGCATGATCATTTTCGGCGTCGCCGGCAACGTCTCCATCACCAAGCTGTTTCTGGCCGGCATTGTGCCGGGTGTCTTGATGGGCGCCGCCGTCGGTCTGACCTGGTGGTGGCTGGCGAAGAAGGAAAAAGTGCTGCCGGCGACCAAAGTGGCGTTGCCGCTGCGCCTCAAAATCACCGCCGAAGGCGCCCTGGCGCTGGCCTTGCCGGTGCTCATCATCGGCGGCATGAAATTCGGCGTCTTCACACCCACCGAAGCGGCCGTGGTGGCGGCGGTCTACAGTTTTGTGGTCGGCATGTTCATCTACCGCGAACTCAAGTGGTCGGCGCTGTACCAGCTGGTGCTTACGGCCGGCAAGACGACGGCGGTGGTGATGTTTCTGGTGGCGGCGGCCATGGTCAGCGCCTGGCTCATCACGGTGGCCAATATTCCGACCGAGGTGGCGGCCATGCTGGAGCCCTTCATGGGCAACAAGATGCTGCTGATGTTCGTCATGATGGTGCTGATCGTGGTGGTCGGCACGGCCCTCGATTTCACGCCCACGGTGCTGATCCTGACGCCGGTGCTGATGCCGGTGGTGCTGAAAGCCGGCATCGATCCGGTCTACTTCGGCGTCCTGTTCATCATGAACAACGCCATCGGTCTGATCACGCCGCCGGTGGGCACCGTGCTCAATGTCGTCTGCGGTGTGGCCAAAATCACCATGGACGACGCCTTCAAGGGCGTGCTGCCGTTCCTGCTGGCGCAACTGGCGGTACTTTTCCTGCTGGTTCTCTTTCCCCAGATCGTCACCGTGCCGCTGCACTGGTGGATGCACTGACAGCCATTTTTCAACCCGGTCTTCATACTTAATTAAAGGAAACAACCATGTTCAAACGCAGAACCATTGCCTCGCTCGTTGCCGCCGGCGCCTTGCTGCTGGCCAGTTCGTCCTTCGCCCAGTTTGCCGAGCGCACCATCAAGTTCACCAACGGCGTGGCCGAGGACCACCCGGTCGGGCTGGGCGTGAAGCGGATGCAGGAAGTGCTGAACGCCAAAACCGGCGGCAAGATCAAGATCAATGCCTTCTGGAACAACGCCGCCGGCGGCGACTTGCAAGCGACCCAGGCGCTGCGCGCCGGCACCCAGGAGATGGTCTGCACCTCCAGCTCGCCGCTGGTGGGCATCATCAAGGAACTGGGCGTGTTCGACCTGCCGTTCCTGTTTGCCAATGAAAAAGAAGCCGATGCCGTGCTGGACGGCGCGGCCGGCGTCTACTTCAACAAGAAGCTGGAAGAAGCCGGCCTGATCAATCTGGCCTACTGGGAAAACGGTTTTCGCAACCTGACCAACAACAAGCGCGCGGTGGCCAAGGCGGAGGATTTCGAGGGCATCAAGGTGCGCGTCATGCAGAACAAGATCTTCCTCGATACCTTCAAGACGCTGGGCACCAATGCCGTGCCGATGAACTTCGGCGAGGTCTTCACGGCGCTGGAAACCCGGACCATCGACGGCCAGGAAAATCCCTTCGTCACGATCGAGACGTCCAAGTTCAACGAGGTGCAGAAGTACCTGTCGGTGACGCGCCATGCCTACACACCGTTTCTGATTCTCTACAGCAAAAAGCTGTGGGACCAGCTCAATGCGCAAGAGCAGGCCGTGCTGCGCGAAGCCGCCATGGAAGGCCAGAAAACGCAGCGCGCCGCCATCCGCGCGCAGTCCGACAAATCGCTGGCCAGCCTGAAAGCCAAGGGCATGCAGGTCAACGAGGTGAGTCCGGCCGAGCAGCGCCGCATGTTTGAAAAAGTCAAACCGGTGTATGACAAGAACGTGCCGACGATTGGCGCGGAAGCCGTCAACATGGTGTTTGACGCCCTGAAAAAAGCCCGCGGCTGATTCCAGGCTGGCGACAAGGCCGCAAAGACTGTTCTTTGCGGCCTTTTTCAATGATCACCCTCTTCTTGAATCCCGACAGGATCGACATGAACCCTTCAGCCAACCTCGGAGCGGCCCGTTTCAAGGGTGTTTTTCCGGTGGTGCCCACCCCTTTCCGCGAAGACGGCGAACTCGATCTGGCGAGCCAGAAGCGCTGCGTCGATTTCATGATCGACGCCGGCTCCAACGGCTTGTGCATCCTGGCCAATTTCTCCGAGCAGTTCGCCCTGTCGGACGCCGAGCGGGAGGTCTTGACCGACACCATCCTGGGCCACGTGGCCGGTCGCGTGCCGGTGATTGTGACTACCACGCATTTCAGCTCAAGCATCTGCGCGCAGCGCAGCCGCCGCGCCCAGGACGCCGGTGCCGCGATGGTGATGCTGATGCCGCCCTACCACGGCGCCACCTTGCGCGCCACCGAGGAAAAGACGTTCGAGTTCTTCCAGAGCGTCGGCGCCGCCATCGACATTCCGATCATGGTGCAGGACGCCCCGGTCAGCGGCACCACCTTGTCGGCGGCCTTGCTGGCGCGCATGGCGAAAGAAATCGAGCAAGTGGCCTACTTCAAGATCGAGGTGCCCGGTGCCGCCTCGAAGCTGCGCGAACTGATCCGCCTGGGCGGCGCCGCGATCGAAGGCCCGTGGGACGGCGAGGAAGCCATTACCTTGCTGGCCGACCTGGACGCCGGCGCCACCGGCGCCATGACCGGTGGCGCCTACCCGGACGGCATCCGCGGCATTGTCGATGCCTATGCGGCGGGGCAACGTGAAGAGGCGGTGGCGGCGTACGCGCGCTGGCTGCCCCTGATCAATTTCGAGAACCGCCAGTGCGGTCCGCTGGCCTGCAAGACCTTGATGAAAGAAGGCGGCGTGATCGCCTGCGAAGCGCCGCGCCATCCGGTGGCGCCGCTGCACCCGGCGACGCGCGCCGGCTTGATCGAAACCGCGCGCCGGCTCGATCCCATGGTCTTGCGCTGGGGCCGGTAGAACACTTCTTTCCTCGGGAAGGCATGCCATGAAGATCACGCAACTCGAAACCATTCGTCTGGGCGAATTTCCCAACATCATCTGGGTCCGCCTGCATACCGATGAAGGGCTGGTGGGACTGGGCGAAACCTTCATGGGGGCGCAGGCGGTGGAGGCCTACCTGCATGAATGGGCGGCGCCCAAGTTGCTGGGCCGCGACCCGCTGGCGATTGAGGCGCGCAACCGGGAACTGATGGGCTATCTGGGCTGGCGCGGCTCCGGTGTCGAGACGCGCGGCAACTCGGCCGTCGACATTGCGCTGTGGGACCTGTTCGGCAAGGCCGCCAACATGCCTGTGCATACCGCGCTGGGCGGCAAGAGCCGCGACGCCATCCGCGTCTACAACACCTGCGCCGGCTACCGCTATGTGCGCAACACGGCCAACCAGAGCAGCGCCAACTGGGGCCTGGGCCAGCATGCCGGGCCGTACGAAGACCTGGAAGGCTTTCTGCAACGCGCCGATGAAGTGGCCCAGTCGCTGTTGAGCGAGGGCATCACGGCCATGAAGATCTGGCCGTTCGACCCGGCGGCCGAGAAGAGCGACGGCCAGTACATCAGCAACGCCGATCTCGATAGCGCGCTGGAGCCATTTCGCAAAATTCGCAAGGCGGTGGGCGACCAGATGGACATCATGGTCGAGTTCCACAGCCTGTGGCGCTTGCCGATGGCGCAAAAAATCGCCCGCGCGCTGCAGCCGTTCAACACCTTCTGGCACGAGGACGCGATCCGCATGGACAGCCTCGATCTGCTCAAGCAGTACGCGCGGGACTGCCAGGCCCTGGTCTGCGCCAGTGAGACGCTGAGCTACAAATGGGGTTTCAAGGACTACCTGCAAACGGGCGTCGCCGGCGTTGCCATGCTGGACCTGAGTTGGTGCGGCGGCTTGACCGAGGCGCGCAAGATCGCCGCCATGGCCGACGCCTGGCAGTTGCCGGTGGCGCCGCACGACTGCACCGGACCAGTGGTGTGGGCCGCCTCCACCCATCTGTCGCTGCACGCGCCCAATGCGCTGATCCAGGAGAGCGTGCGCGCCTTCTACAGCGGCTGGTACCGGGAACTGGTGACCGAGCTGCCGCGCGTGCAAGACGGCATGATCAGCCTGAACGACCAGCCCGGTCTGGGGCTGGAACTGCTGCCCGATCTGCACTTGCGCGCTGACGCCGTGGTCCGGGTGGCGCTGCCGGAGTAAGCCTTTTCGGCCGCCGTGGCCGGGCCGCGGAGCGCCAACTCAGGGTTTCTACCGGTATCCAGTTGGCAATGGCCATTGGTATGATGATATTTCAATACGATGTAAGCCGACCGGTGCTTTGCCTTCGACGGAAGTCAGTCGTGCCAGCCGGCCTTTCAGGTGTTGACATGCGTTTGCCTGGCTGCGCCGTTCTGCCGACGTGGTACCTCTGACGACCGGCATGAGCCGTGGCTTGTCGGACGGGCATTTTTTTTAGCAAACACCTGAGACCGGGTCCGCCGGTTCAGGAGAAGGAACTTAAATGAAAAATCGTCGATTCACGCTCCGCACCCTGGCACTCGGTTGTTTGCTGGCGGTTGCGACCCAACTGCCGGCCACGGCGGCCGATACCGCCAGCAAGAAGATTGCGCTGTCGAATAACTTTGCCGGCAATTCCTGGCGCCAGACCATGCTCAAGAGCTGGGACAAGATCACCAAGGAAGCGGTGGCCAAGAAGGTCGTGGCACAAGCCCCCAGCTTCACCACCGCCGAGAACCAGGCGACCGAGCAGGCGGCACAGATTCAGAACATGATTCTGCAGGGCTTTGATGCCATCGTCGTCAATGCGGCCTCGCCGACGGCGCTCAATGGCGCCGTCAAGAAAGCCTGCGATGCGGGCATCGTGGTGGTGTCGTTCGACGGCATCGTGACCGAACCCTGCGCCTACCGCATCGCGGTCGATTTCAAGCAGTTGGGGGCGATGCAGATCGACTACTTTGCCAGCCGCGGCCTGAAGGGCAACCTGCTGGAAGTGCGGGGCCTGGCGGGCGTCTTCGTGGATGACGAAATTCACCAGGGCATTGTCGACGGCGTGAAGAAACACCCGCAATACAAGATCGTCGGATCGGCCCCAGGCAACTGGACCCAGACGGTGGCGCAGAAGGAAGTCTCGGCCATTCTCTCGACCCTGCCGGCCGTGACGGCGGTGGCGACCCAGGGCGGTGACGGCTATGGCGTGGCCCAGGCCTTCAAGGCGGCAGGGCGGCCGACCCCGGTCATCTTCCTCGGCAATCGCCATGACGAACTGACCTGGTGGAAAGAGCAGCGCGACGCCAACAAATACCAGACCATGTCGGCCAGCATTGCACCGGGCGCTTCGACCTTTGCCTTCTGGGTGGCACAGCAGATCCTGGCCGGCGCCAAGGTGCCCAAGGACATGAAGCTGCCGCTGAGCGTGGTGACGCAGCAGACGCTGGATGCCTCGCTCAAGAACACCGAACCCGGTGGCGTGGTGAACGTCGAGTACTCGCAAAAGGAAGTGATGGATTTCCTGGCCAAGCTGAAATAGTGCGCGACTGAGCCGGCCCGGCCCTCAAGTGAAGGCCGGGCCGGTTTGGTTTGATCGACCGGAAACACAGGGTGACAAATTTGACTTCTGAAACAGTGTTCGAAGTGCGGCAGGCGGCCAAGGCGTTTGCCGCGGTGCAGGCTTTGCGCGGCGTCGACCTCCAGATCAGGCGCGGCGAATGCATAGGACTGGTGGGACACAACGGTGCCGGCAAATCGACCCTGATGAATGTGCTCTCAGGCACCCTGAAACCCGATCGCGGGGAACTGCTGTTGGCCGGTCGAGCGCCGCAGTCCGAATGGGACGTGCGCGCCGCCCAGGGCCTGGGCGTGCGTTCGGTCTACCAGGAACTGTCTCTGTGCGCCAATCTCTCGCTGGCCGAGAACATGCGCATCGCCCAGCCGCAGTTCAAGGGCTGGAACTGGCGCCAAAAGACCGGCGCCCAATTGACGGCAACGCTGGACCGCATCTTTCCGGGCCATGGCTTGCGCGCCGACCAGGTGGTGGGCGAGCTGCCCATCGGCAAGCGCCAGATGGTCGAGATTGCCCGTGCTTTCACGCCGGGACTGCTGCCGCTGGAACTGATGATTCTGGACGAGCCGACCTCGTCGCTGGACAGCCAGGCGGCAGCCCAGCTGCTGGCCTACATCCGCGAATTCGTGGCGCAGGGAAAAAGCTGCATCCTGATCTCCCACAAGCTGCGCGAAATTTTCACCGTGACCGATCGCATCGTGGTGATGCGCGACGGTCAGGTGGTGGAGTCGGTGGCCACCGGCCAAACCAGCCGCGACCGGGTGGTTGCCGCCATGGGCCAGGACGAGCAATCTGGCGGCGTTGCCGCCAAGGCCACCGGCAACGCCGGGCCAGCAACGGCGCAGCGGGTGGTGCAGGTGGCCGCAAGCGGCCCGGCGCCGGTCGGGATGACGGCGGCGGCCGGTGAAATCATCGGCCTGGCCGGCCTGGCCGGCCATGGGCAGACTGCGCTGCTGCTGCGTTTGCAGGCGGCCTCCGGCGGCCGGGCCGAGCCCGGTGTCTCGGTGGCCGCTGCCACCTCGTTTGTCGCCGGCGACCGCCAGACCGACGGTGTCTTTGCCTTGTGGTCGATCGCGCGCAACATGAGCGTCGGCTGGTTGCCGCAATTGCGCCGCCACCGGCTGATCGATCTGAAGCAGGAGCGCGCGCAGGCCCAGCACTGGCGCTCGCGCCTGGGTCTGGTGACGCCGGACCTGGAGCTGCCGATTCTCTCGCTCTCCGGCGGCAATCAGCAAAAAGTGCTGTTCGCCCGGGCACTGGGGTCCAGCGCGCCCATCATCCTGATGGACGACCCGATGCGCGGCGTCGACGTCGGCACCAAGCACGATGTCTATGCCTTGATTGCCGAGGAGGCCAGCCAGGGGCGCACCTTCATCTGGTACACCACCGAGTTCGATGAGCTGTTTCATTGCGACCGGGTTTATGTTTTCAACATGGGCGCCGTGGTCGGTGAGCTGACACGGGCTGAGCTGAGCGAAGAGCGGGTGCTGAACATGTCTTTCCAGGAGACTGCCGCATGAGCGCCGCGCCGGGCCGTTCCCAAGCAAGCTCGCACCGCAGTGCGCAGCACGAAGGTACTCCAGTGAGCCCCCTGTTTGCGAAGCGCGGCGTGCAACTGCTGCATGGCTTCTTGCCGGTGCTGGCCTTGGGCTTGTTGCTGGCGGCGGTATTCTGGCGCCAGCCGCGCGCCATGTCGTACTTCGGCCTGAATCTGCTGCTGGACCTGGCCATCCCCCTGATGTTTGCGACGCTGGCGCAGATGATGATTCTGGCGGTCAGCGATCTGGACCTGTCGATCGGCCCGTTCGTCTCGCTGGTGGCCAGCATAGGCGCCACCTTGTTGCCGACGCGGCCGGCCGTGGCCGTGCTGGCGCTGCTGGCCGCGATAGCGGCTTATGCGTTGGCCGGCGCGGTGATCGAGTCGCGCCGCCTGCCCTCCATCGTCGTCACCCTGGGCCTGTCTTTTGTCTGGCTGGGCTGCGCCGTGCTGCTGCTGCCGACGCCCGGCGGCCTGGCGCCGGACTGGCTGAGCAGCGCCATGGCGTACCGCACGCCGTGGCTACCGATGCCGATCTGGATGGCGGTGCTGGCCGCCGTAGTGGGCCACTTGCTGATCACGCGCAGCGCCTTCGGCACCTTGGTGCGCGGCCTGGGCGGCAATCCGGCGGCGGTGGCGCGGGTCGGCTGGTCGCTGGTGCGGTTGCGCGCCGGCGTCTACGCCCTGGCCGGCCTGTTCGGCGTCATTTCCGGCTTGATGCTGGTGGGGCAAACCACCTCCGCCGATCCCAACATTGCCGCCCGCTACACGCTGGTCTCGATTGCCGCCGTGATCCTGGGTGGCGGGAAATTCGTCGGCGGCTATGTCTCGCCGGTGGGCGCCGTGATCGGTGCCTTGACCATGACACTGGCGGCCTCTTTTCTGACCTTCCTGGACATCGCGCCGGACTGGCAGGTCGGCATGCAGGGACTGATTCTGATCCTGGTGCTGGGCCTGCGCACGGCGATCGACCGGCTGGAGCAATTCGCATGAACGCTGTTTCCAATTCCATGTCCAGGCTGGCCAGCTGGCGGCGCTGGGGCGCCGGCCGGCCCTGGCTCGGTTCCTGTGTTGCCGCCGTGCTGGCCTGGGCCGCCACCGTGTTCTCGGGTCAGGGCCATGGCTCCGGCGACCTGCTGACGGCGGCCCTGACTTTTTCCGCCTTCACGGTGCTGGTGTCGCTGGGCCAGATGCTGGTCATCAGCGTCGGCCCCGGCAACGCCGACCTCTCCATCCCGTCCTCCATCGCCTTGTCGGGCGCGGTGGCGATGATCGTGATGGACGGCAACAACGCCATGCTGCTGCCCGGTCTGCTGGCGGCCGTGCTGGTGGGCGTGGCGGTGGGCGTCTTCAACTTCGGCCTGATCCGTGTGCTGAATATTCCGCCAATCATCGCCACCCTGGCCGGCTCGCTGATTGTGATGTCGGTGGCGATCTCGATCGGCCGCGGGCTGAAGATCAAGCCGCCGCCCCTGTTTTCCGATCTCATGGCGCTGCGGCTGCTGGGCCTGCCGCTGCTGGCCTTGCTGGCGCTGCTGGTCACCGTTGGCATCGCAGTCATGCTACGGCGCAGCGTGCTGGGCCGCTCCATCGAGGCGGTGGGGCAGAACGAGCGTGCCGCTGGCTTGGCCGGTCTGCGGGTGCAGGTCACCCGCTTCTGGGCTTACGTCATTTGCGCCGGCCTGGCCGGCCTGACCGGCGCCCTGATCTCCGGCTTTGCCGGCGGCAATTCGCTGGACCAGGGGCAGGAATACCTGCTGCTGACGATCGCCGTGGTGGTGATAGGCGGCACCGTGGTGAGCGGCGGCGCGCCCTGCGTGCCTGGCATCTGGGGCGCCGCCATGTTCATGTTTTTGCTGGTGGCCATGCTCAACGCCGCGGGGGCCGGGCCGGGTCTGCGCATGTTGCTGACCGGACTCATCATCATCGCCGTGATCGTGGCCGCCAGTTCACCCGCCAAACGCTGAAGTTTTTATCGGAAGGAAGCACCAGCATGAGTTCATTTGGAATCCTGGAGGGCACCGGCTTCGAGGTGATCGAGCCGGCATTTAGGTCTTGTCTGGAACATTCGGAGCGCGTCCAGCGCCTCTGGACCGGTGGCCGCTGGTGCGAGGGGCCGGCCTGGTTTGCCGCGCACGGCACGCTGGTCTGGTCCGACATCCCGAACGACCGCATGCTGCGCCTGGACGAGCGCAACGCCAGCGTCGGCATGTTTCGGCAACCGGCGCAAAACGCCAACGGCAACACGGTGGACCGTGACGGGCGGTTGGTCACCTGCGAGCACTTGACGCGGCGCGTGCTGCGCACCGAACACGACGGCACGCAGACCGTGCTGGCAGATCGCTGGCAGGGCCGGCGCCTGAATTCGCCCAACGATGTGGTGGTGCGCTCGGACGGTTCAATCTGGTTCACCGACCCCGACTACGGCATTCTTTCGGCCAACGAAGGCGCGCTGGCCGAGAGCGAAATCGGCGCCTGCCACGTCTACCGGGTCGATCCCGCCAGCGGTGCGGTGGAGCGGGTGGCGGACGACTTCGTCAAGCCCAACGGCCTGGCTTTTTCGCCCGATGAATCGATTCTCTACATTGCCGATACCGGCGCCAGCCACGACCCCGACGGACCGCGCCATATCCGCGCCTTCAAGGTCAGCCCGGATGGGCGTCGCCTGACGTCCTCGCGTCTGTTTGCGGTGTGCACTAACGGTTTGTTCGACGGCTTTCGCGTCGATCAGCAGGGGCGGCTGTGGTGCAGCGCCGCCGATGGCGTGCACGCCTACGCCGCCGACGGCACTCTGCTGGGCAAAATCCTGCTGCCCGAGACGGTTGCCAACGTCTGCTTCGGCGGGCCTAAGCGCAACCGCTTGTTCATCTGCGCCACCAGTTCCCTGTACGCGGTTTACCTCAACACAATCGGCTAAACAGCACAGACTGACTCAAGGGAAATAGCGTATGGCACAACCAAGAATCGGCTTTATCGGCATCGGCATGATGGGCCATGGCATGGCCAAAAATCTGCTGGCCAAGGGCTATGCCTTGAGCTTCAAGGTCAACCGCAATCGCGACAATCTGGCCGATCTGATTGCCGCCGGCGCGCAGGAGGCCCACACCAATGCGGCCTGCGCGCAGGCCTCGGACATCGTCTTCATCTGCGTCACCGGCTCGCCGCAGGTGGAGCAGATCGTCTATGGCCAGGACGGCTTGCTGGGCTGCGGGCGCGCCGGCCTGATGGTGGTCGACACTTCCACCGCCGAGCCCGCTTCCAGCGCTCGGATTCGCAGCGATCTGGCCGCCCGGGGCATCACGCTGATCGATGCGCCGCTGACGCGCACGCCCAAGGAGGCGGAAGAGGGCCGGCTCAACACCATGGTGGGCGCCACGCCGCAGGACTTCAAAACCCTGGAGCCGGTGCTCAAGGCATTTTGCGAAAACATTTTCCATGTCGGCCCACCGGGGCACGGGCACGTGCTCAAGCTGGTCAACAACATGATGGCCATGAGCTTCGCAGCCTCCATTGCCGAGGCCTTTGCCGTGGCGGCCAAAAGCGGTATCGACCTGAACCGGCTCTACGACGTGGTTTCTGCCGGCGGCGTGAACAGCGGCATTTTCCAGATGATGACGGCGCAAACCCTCAAGACCGGCGACCTGACCGGGTTCAAGTTCGCCATCGCCAATGCCCAGAAAGACCTGCGCTACTACACGCACCTGGCCGAAACGTTGCCGGTCGCCAGCCTGATGGGCGAGGCCGCGCACCAAAGCCTGATCCAGGCCGTCAATGCCGGCTACGGCGACAGGCTGATCGCCTCGCTGTTCGAGGCGCAGGAAAAACTCAATAACGTCAAGATCGTGCCGCGTTGCGCGTCCTGACTGGGCCTTCGTCCTGCATGAATAGGGGTCCGGTTATTTTTGTCGTCATGGGCGTCAGCGCCAGCGGCAAAAGCACCGTGGGGGCACAACTGGCGGCGACTCTGGGACTGGAATTTCTGGAAGGCGACAGCTTGCATTCGGCCGCCAATGTGGCCCGCATGGCCGCCGGCGTGGCTTTGACCGATGCCGACCGCCTGGGCTGGTTGCAGGCGTTGGCGCGGCGCATCGCGGCGGCGCGGGCCGCCGGGCTGGGCCTGGTGCTGTCGTGCTCGGCGCTCAAGCGCGCTTACCGCGACATCCTGCGCCAGGCTGCGCCCGACCTGCACCTGGTGCACCTGCAAGGCGGGCGGCAACTTCTGGCGCAGCGCATGGCGGCGCGCACCGGCCATTACATGCCGCTGTCCTTGCTGGAGAGCCAGTTGGCGACCCTGGAAACGCCGGATGCACAGGAGAAGGCACAGACTTTTGACGTGCGCAGCCACCCCGAGCAGATCGTGGCCGCCGTGATCGCCGGCCTCAAGCTGGCGAAGTGACACCCACTTTGCGGGGCCGCATCGCGCGCAATCTGCGCGTCAAATTGAACATCGGGTAGGGAGGAAATCGTGGACCCGCTCGGCTGGATCAACGAAGCAAGGACTGGATGTCCTGTTCGAATTGAGTGAACGTGCGCGCACCGTCATGGAAGTAGCGCAGCTTGCCCGTCTTGTCGTAAATCAGGGACAACGGCACTCCGCTGGACCATCGCTGGTCGACCGAACGGTAGAACGTGTCCTCTACCGTCCCGGCGATGAATAACGGAAATGCCGGATTCTGCGCGCGGACGAACCTCATGACGGCTTGGGTTTCGGAGAAATCGTTCAGGGAGACAGCGACCACTTCAAGGCCTCTTGCCTTGTACCCGCCATAGAGATTCACGAGAGCCGGAAATTCAACTGTGCAGGGAGCGCACCAGGTAGCCCAGAAGTGGAGCAGCACAACCTTCCCTTTGTTCTTTGCAAGCAGCGCTTGAATTTCCTTGCTGTTGATCCTGGGCAGGGCCGACGAATCGGCAGCAAAAGCGTTAGGCAGCAAGATCAGGCAAGCGACCAGAACGAGCCGGCCAAGTATCGGTGCGATGGGACGGGAGGGGTGCGCCGGCATTTATTTCTGACCGACTACGCGGGATACCGCATTCGTTACCCTGCCGAAGTTCTGCACCTTCACATTGACGAAGTTCGCCGTGACCTTGCGCTTCGCGCTGACAAGGATCGTGTTGCTCACGCTGGCATTCAGCTTGTAAAGCTTGATGGCGACGTCGTGCTTCCCATTGCGCAACACGGTCAAGGGGATCGTGATGTGATTTTCCTCTGCCAATTTTTCGAGCCAGGGCTGGCTGTCTGGCCCCTCGATCATGACCGCGACTACCCTCAGGTTCTGATCTTTCGCAAGGTCATTGAGCTTGCCTACCAAGCTCGCGGTTTCATTCCCCGTTTCCCGGAAAAACGCAAGAACCAGGGGGGCATCCTTCGATTCGCATACGTAGCAGACCGAATTGCCCTTGTGCGGCCCGGTCACGTCCAGGACCGGAAAGGACGGAATCATCTCTCCCACGGCGCGGCCCGACACGGTGTTCGGTGGCGCCGCCAGGCAGTCTGGAGCGGACGCCGCGATGCTCGTGGCAACCATGAACGCAAGCAAAGCTCGCTGCATACAACCTTCCCCCGGCCTAGCGTTTCTCAGCCCGCCCGTTGGTGCTTCCTACGGTTGGATATCCCAGTTCTCGCCATCGGGGCAAGCCGCCCTGGAGAATCTTCAATCGCGTGTACCCCAGCTTCTCCAGTTTCGTCGCCATTGCGGTCGACTCTTCCTCTTGCTCACACGGGCAGTACAGCACCAGGGTCTTTGTGCGGGGAAGGTTCACCGGTGTCCTGATCCTGTCCGCGTAGGGCAGATTGACGGCACCGGGCAGGTGCGCTTCCTGGAAGTACTCGCTCGGCTGGGTATCGACGACGACGATATCCTGGGTTGCGCTGGAGTCGATCAGCTTCTTCAACTCCTGGGCAGTCACAAACGGATACCGCCCGGCCTTGCCTGGCTCGCCTGCCTCGCTCCGGAGGGTGAAGATGAGCGAGTCGCCTACCCAAGCGAGAAGAAACGAACGCGCGATGAGTCTTCTGGATGTCATGAGATTCTCCTTGCCGGCCGGCTGTTCTACTGGATCACGAATTCCTTCAGCGGGCGATATCCCGCCTTGTCCATGAGCTCGTCCCAGTTCGCGGGCAGGTTCACCTGCTTCACGGCTTTTCCCGTGGCGCCGGCCAGAACCTGCGCCTTGTTTCTGCTCGGGTCGCCGCAGACGAGAATCCGGATGCCATTGCGCGCAATCGACGGCATCGTCTTGATTTCTTCCCATCCAGGTGTTCTCGGATACCACGGCGGCAGTTTCCCTTTCGCTGCGCGCGGATCCCTGAGATCTCGCTCGACTTCCGCCTCGAAGGACCGGAATATCCGGCCGTAGGAGCCGTACACCTTGGAGAAGGTCCACTCGTACGTGGGCTTTCTCGCCGTGTCCACCAATTCTTCGATCAGCTTCTTCTTCGTATAGCCGCCCTTTGCGAGAACTTCGGCAGTGCCCGGCGTGATCAGCAGCGTTCGCGGCGAATCGATCATGCCGGTGGCAAAGGCTTCGTTGTAGGTGATTGCGTAGGCCAGGATCTGCATCAGGATCTTGGGGTCGGAGGTCGATGGGATGACGTTTTGCCCCATGAACGAGCTGCTCGCGGCTGCTACCGTATTCGCGTTCCTGTCGAATCCTCTTTCCACGTGATCCGGCTCCCAGCCGATGTTCTTCAGGGCTTCTTCGTCTTCGGCCAGGACCCAGGATTGCAGCTTGCCGAACGTGCCCATCTGCGTTTCCTTGATCCGGAAACCCGCTATGTTCCTCTCGATGAGGCTCATGGCGCGGCCGATGGCCGCATTGGCGGGTGCGGCGATCAGCCCCTGCCCGTAGTCGATCCCGAGCTGCCTGGCCAGCGGCCCGTTGAGCCAATAGAACGTGCTGAGTGAATGTGTGCTGCCGCCCGTCACGGTCAGCCGGTATGCAGGGTCGCCGATGGCTTGCACCGCCGCAATGATGACCGGCATGTGCTCCGGGCGCGCTCCTGCCATGACGGCGTTGACGGCGATATTCCACGGTGTGGCTCGCAGGTTCGCCAAAGGAAGCACGGCGATCTCCTCGTGCCGGGCGTAGCCGGTGTATTTCAGGAACTCTTCGACCCGCGCCACGGTGGGCGGGATGATCGCCATCCCGTCACTCCACTGGTAATCCGCGAAGTAGCGGTTGACCTCGTCGAGCGTTCCCGTGAACACCACTTCCGGGGCCTTCTTCTCCTTGAGAGCTCCCTCCTGATTCGGGGACAATTCGGCCAATGGCTTTGTCAGAGCCTGTACCACCTGGGGTACCACCACCTTGGTCGCGTTCTCCCGCACTTGTGAGTCCGAGTGGAGATCGAACGGGCCGGGATACACGGCCACGCGCATCGACGGCACGCCCTGGTCGTGCGCCGTCATTTCGGCCTGTTTCCTGAAAGCAGGCGCTACCACGACGACGCTCGGGATCCCCGATTTTTCGGCGACAACCGCCGCCTGCGTGGCACGCGGTGTACACACCCCACAGCCGCCATCCCCGGTGATCACCACGCTGCAAGCTTCCTGCTTCAGCGCGAGCCGCAATTTCTCGGCATCCGTTTGGGGATTGTCGGGCGTCGACGGCAATGGAGCGATTGGCATCTGCGTGTGCGAGACGACCCTGATGTCCGGATAGATCCGCTTCAACTGTTCCCCGATCGCCGGGAGCGTGATGTCGGCCTTGAATGCCCGGTTCGACACCATGCAGACCGTCTTGCCGGCCAAGGTATTCGGCCGAGGCGTCATGTTGATCATCTTCACGGTACTTTCGCCGATCGGGCTCAGGACGCTGTACACCGGCTCAGCCGAGCCGGCTCGAACTGCACCGGACGTCTGCGCCGCCGCCGAAGCACTGAACACAACAAGCGCTAACCAGAGCTTGACGCTCCTGATTTCAGTTGAAGCCATTTTCAAGGGATCTCCGTTGTTCATCTCGTCAGTACCGAGCCTATAGAAGAATTGTTGCTCCCCGGTTGCCAACTGGTGAACTCGCGTCACACGCGCCTGTTGCAGCGCCCGCTCATGCGGCGATCAATTCCAGTGTGGCGCAGAGGCCGCCGCCCGCCCGGTTGCTGATCAGCAGCCGGCCACCGTGGCGGATTGCAACTTCGTTCGTGATCGAGAGGCCCAGCCCCGCGCCGGACGAGTAGCCGCGAGAGCGATCCAACTGCTCGAACGGCTGTAGCACGCGCGCGATCTCGGACTCCGGAATTCCCGGGCCGCGGTCCATCACATGAACCCGCACGCGTTCGCCTTCCAGGTCCACCGACAGCTCCAGTTCGGACGCATGCACGACGGCATTTCGCAGCAGGTTCACGAGCGCACGGCGCAACGAAGGCGCGTGCCCGCGCACCACGAACCCAGTGGGCTCGGGGCTGCGTACCTCCACGCCCAGGGCTTCGATGTCCTCCACGGCTTGCGCGAGCAATCCGTCCAGATCCACCGACTCCAAAGGTGGCGTCTCGCCGATGCCGCGCAGGTAGTCGAGCGTGCCCTGCACCATTTCTTCCAACTGGCGCAAATCGCGGCCGAAGGAGGTTCGGCTTGCGGGATCGGCGAGCAACTCGGCGCGAAGCCGCAGGCGGGTGATCGGCGTGCGCAGGTCGTGCGAGATGGCCGCAAGCGCCTGCACGCGCCCTTGCACGTGCTCCTTGAGCCGCTGGTGCAGGCCGTTCAGCACCTCGGCAGCGCCGCGCACTTCGGGCGGCCCCTGCAGCGCCAGGGGCGTGACCTCAAGGCCTGCGCCCAGCGCTTGCGCACCGCGGGCGAGCTGCTCCAGCGGACGCAATGCCCAGCGCATCGCCAGCATCACCAGCAGCGACGTCACCACGCCGAGCAGCAGGAACGGCCCCAGCAGGCCGTCGGTGCGGAACCTCGGTTGCGCCACCTCCACCTCGGCTTGAAGCTGTTGCCCGTCGCGCAGGCTGGTCGCGATCGTGATGCGCAGCCCCTGCGTGCGAGAGGAGTCGCGCACGCGCTGCAGGGGACCGCGCGTGGCGACGACCGATACCGCGCGGGCGGAGAGGCGCCGTCCCCACACCTCGCGCACCACGGCCAGCACTTCCGGTGGCGCGGCTTGCGGCGCGGACGCGGCATCGAGCCGCACGACCGGGTACGGGACCGCAGCCGCGACGGCGGCGCGGTCCGCCGCCGGGACGGCGTCGATGACCGCCACCACGTCCGCGGCGCGCTGCACCTGTTGCACCAGTGCGGCGCGGCGCGCGGTGGCGGCGCGATCCGACAGCGCCCACCAGAGACTGGCCGCCTGCACCGACAACAGCCCGGCCAACAGCAGCAGGAGCAGCCGCGCCCGCAGCGACACACTCGCCCATGCACGCTGCGACCGCTCAAGCATCGGGCGGCACCGCGTGCACGTCGGCGTCCAGCACATAGCCGCTGTTGCGAATGGTCTTGAGGAACTGGCCTTCGCCTGCGTCCCGCAGCCTTTGGCGCAAGCGGTAGACCTGGAAGTCGATTGTGCGATCGGAAGGTTGGAGATCGCGCTTGTGCGCCAGTTCCACGAGGCGTTCCCGCGACAACACAACGCGCGGGTGCATGAGGAATACGCAGAGCAGCCGGTACTCTGACGTCGACAGCGGCACCAGGACGCCGTCATCGTGCCGCAGCTCACGCGAACGGGTGTCCAGGCGCCAGGCGCCGAACCGCAGCCTGGCCGGCAGGGTCGAGTCAGCGGCCGCACCCGCAGTGCGCGCGGGCGCGCGACGCAACACCGCGCGGATGCGGGCCACCAGCTCGCGTGGCTCGAATGGCTTGCTCACGTAGTCATCCGCGCCGATCTCCAGGCCCACCACGCGATCGATCGGAGAACTCAGCGCCGTGACCATGATGACGGGCACGCGCGTGTGCTCCCGCAGCCACCGCAGGAGGTCCAGGCCGCTCTCCTGCGCAAGCATGACGTCGAGCACCACGAGGTCGATGCGGTGTTCCTGGAAGTTCTGCCGCATCTCGGCGCCACCGGCCGCCAGTAGCGGGCGCAGCTCACAGGCTTCCAGATACTGGCGCAGCAACTGTCGGATCTCGGGGTCGTCATCGACGACCAGCACGGAGTCGGGCGAGGTGGGCGCGGCGGTTGGCATCCCCGGATTGTCGTGGCGATTTGTGAGACCTGCCAGCGGTCATACAAAGCTGCTACCTGCGCTTTACAAAACCGTGCAGGACGGGTGCCGTCGTGGTGGAGAAGGTCCGCTTCTGTCAACCATCGCGCCAGTTCGTGCACCGTGTACCTGAACATCCCGGATTGCGATGAGACAGCGCGACGGGGCGCCTCACCGGTGACACGATTATGATCACATGACACAAGAATCCGGATACCTCCATGCTGGAACACATATTGGTCACGTCGACCCGGTTGCTACCCCTGATGCTGGCAGCTTGCGCATCCATCAGCAGTTCCGCCGCCGTCCAGCCCGTGCTGGCGTGTGTCAATCTGTTGAACACAAATTTCGAGAATGTCGTCGTTACTGCTGCCAGGGCAGTGCCTGCTATCGATCAGTTGCCAGGCTACTGCGAAGTCTTGGCCACTGAGATCGGGACCCGCCATGACATGAAGGCGCTGCTGCCCGAAACATGGTCTCGCCGCTTTTACCAGCAAGGCGGCAGTGGCATGGATGGCGTGATTCCTGAATTGATCCCGCAAAACATCACCGCTACGCAGGGTGGCAGTGCCGCCCTGAAAGCGGGCGCTATCGTTCTTGGCAACAACGGTGGTCACAGAGATCGCACTGGCGCGGACTTGCTTGATAACCCGAACGCAACCGAAAGGTACGCTCACACAGCCATTGGTATCGCCAGGGATTTCGGCGAAGCCCTGGCACGGGCCTATTACGGCAAGCCAACCCAATTTGCCTATTACCAGGGATGCTCCAACGGAGGGCGTGGCGCGCTCAATGCCGCCGCCAAATACGGCACGAAGTTTGATGCGGTCATCGCGGGTTCGCCAACGCGTAGCGATCCGGGGGTCACCGCACAATGGTTGCGTCTTTCTCAATTGCCCCTGCCGCAATACGACAAACTCAAGGCGGTTGCAGCGGCCGCTGTTTTGAAGTGCGACAGGCTCGATGGTGTGCAGGATGGGATCATTTCAAACTGGCGAGCCTGCGAATTTGATCCGGCCAAGGATGTACAGGTTGCGCTTCAACTGACGCCTGTGGAAGCGGCAGCCATCAAGAGCTTGATGAGCGACATTGAACTTCCCAACTCGGGTACCGTTTACTCGGGCTACGGTTATGGTTTTGGCGACAAAAGCATGAAGTTTTCGTCCAAACTTTATGAATTCCTCGGGCTTGGATACATGCGCTACATCGTTCTCAATGAACCCAAATGGGAGGCCGCCAACTTTACGGTTGAGGTCTATTTCGAGCGGATCCGGTCGATCCTGGAAGATAAGTATCAATTCGACGCCGAGACGGCAGGACTCCAACAATTCTTGGATTCAGGAAAGAAGATTCTGGTTTGGCACGGTTCTGACGACACCATCGATTCGCATCGCGACACCATCCGCAAATGGGATGAATTGGAGAGCGCCGCGGGTGCGATGGCAAGGCAGAACGCCCGGCTCTTCATCCTTCCCGGTGTTCAGCATTGCGGCGGGGGCGCTGGTGCCGATACTTTCGATCCTTTCACGGCCATGATGAATTGGGTCGAGAAAGGCGTTGCGCCCGATGGCCTGGTTGCAACCAAATTGGACGGCGTACCGGTCTCGTCGCGCCCGCTATGCCGGCATCCGAGTTATCCACGATACCGGGGCGCAGGCGATATCAATCTGGCAGAAAACTACCGGTGCACCCCATAGAGCAGGCGGTCGTCCCTGAAATCTTCACTCCGAACCCAAGCGCGGCGTGTGCCGGTCTCGTTGAAGTCCCTGCGCCGTTGCCGAGCGAGACTTACTGCGCCAGCGATGGTTTGATGGCCAGTGCGGCCGCTTCGGCGACGCAATCGCGATCAGGCTTCATGCCCATGCTGCGCACTGCTGCAAGCTCGGCTTTGGCGGCACCAAGATCAGCCCGAAAGTCATCATCGGCATGCAGCCGTGCGACCGTTCCGGCGGCGACGTTGCGTGCCTGAACCACGTCGCTGTGCCAATGGGCGTTGCAGACGTTGCGGCTCTCGCCAAAACTCAGGCCACGCAGCAGGATGGCGTCGCTCTGGGCGGGCGAAAGCTCGGCCAGAATCAGCGCCCAACCCCAGCCGGCAGCGGTGTGCCCGGACGGATAGGAGCCGTCTTTTGCCAGTATCTCCCGGTCGTTGGGCGTGCAGATGGGCTCCTGGTTCCAGATGAACGGTCGAGCCCGGTTGTAATGAATCTTGGCGGCATAGGTGGAACCCCCGAGGTCGGCCAACGTGCGGCGCAGCAACTTGTAGAGACGGGGCGTAGCGGGCTCGCTGACAGGAGCGTTCAAGGCACAGGAAAACGTTCCAGCCGCATGCGGAAAACTCAGGTTGGCATCCGATTTGGCCAACGCCCAGCGCGCCGTGTCGCGCAAGAGGAAGCTGCGGCGGCTGATCTCCTTGTCCAGCATCAAGGCTGAAGAATCGGCGGCGGGAACCGGGGGCACCATGGCAAGGCTGTTCGGCAATGCGCTGGGCGCAAGGTAACCTGGCAGCATTCCGGTGAATCCTGCCGGTACGGCAATGCTGTCATTCTGTGCCTGCACAGTGATACAAGCGGTGGTGATGGCAACAAGGGCAGCGCGCCGACCGAACTTCTGCCGAAAAAACATCTTTGAAGTCATTCAATGCTCCATTGGTTAGGCGTCAGCCTAGAGTGCCTCTTACCGGCGATTGACGCCAATTACCTTCGCCGGGAAAGCGTATCAATTTTGATATCCAACGGTGCTCGATACCGAAAGCTTGCCCGTCAAATCTGTGACGATATAGCCAAAACTGCCACCGCTGGGAATGGGACCGCGTTTGAGGTTCAAGGCGCCACCACTGACCGTCACTTGCCGGTTCGTCCTGCCGAAGACGTAGTAGTCCGCCGGGGTGCCGTCGGAGTATTTACCGCGGTAGTAGGCACCCAGAGCAAACTGATCTCCATCTTTAATGGGGGCGATCCTGTCGGCGTTGCTTGAACTCCCCGGCGCTCCCTGAAAGCCAAGAACTCGCAAGGCTGTCGTTGAACCGCCTTCCGGTACGTATTCCTCAACCGAAAGAGCGCCATCCTCCCAATAACTGTATGTTGTGTTCCAGCGATATACCGGAACCAAGCTGCGGTTATTGATATTGCTGCCGACCGTTGCAACTTGATCAGGAATCATGGCCACGGTATAGGCCGACCCCTCAATAGAAGCCCAGCTCCGGGTTCCGATAAAGTCCACCCCCCACTGACCAGTGGAGTCCGTAGCTGTGTTCACATTCTCCTGAATGGCATCAAAACACGGGACCTCCTGAGGAGGTTTATTTGCGTCGTAGTAAATCTGGCAGGCATCCGCTTGATGGGCGGAAAGCACCAACGCAAAGTCGTTGCTGATGACTGCCGCATATTTACCCTTGGTCGAGTCCATCGTCACTTGAGCCTCCAGTTGGTCCTTGTTGGTGGCATAAAAATCATAGTAGTTTTTGACGAGGCCGGTGCTGCCGTTGGTGTACTTGCTTGCAAAGGTCGCTATGCCGGAGAACATGGTATTTGAAGCGTACGCGTGATAACCATCAACATAGGCAGCCAATGTGGATGGGAAATACAAGGCCAATCCACTTGCAGGCAGGTTGCTACCGTTTTGGATTTTGTAAACGACTGCGGCGCCAAGCGCGTTGTACAAGGCGTCGCTCGCATCCATCAAGGGCTGATCGGCTCCAACGTATTTGTTGATATTGGTCACGACATTCGCCGGAAAACTCGCCATGTCTACAAGGTCGGTGGACATCGCAAGGATCGGAGCGGTTTGCCAATCCAGAGACCTCGCACGAGCGAAAGCGATCTGCTTCCAGGCAATCAGACTTGCCGGCGCGTTGACGGTGTATTTTTGCAGCGCAGTGGCAAATCCGTCGGTCGCAGCACTCAGGGCAGCCATCTTCGACAAATCGGTTACAGAGAGCGTAACGGTTTGCTTGGCCAAGTTCATCTTGACGAGATAGGAGTTGGCGATTTCCGCTCCGATGTCCTTGCCAGTGGCTGCAGGGTTGTCGGTGACAAACTTCAGGAACCCATTCCAGGCCCAGCCCCCGCCTGGCTCCAGGTCTTGTGAGGCGACCATGTATTTCGTCGAATTTGCCAGACTTGCCGCCACTTCAGCGTTGGCCATCAGGCAGGCGTCAAATCCGACCATCTCAAACTTGATGTTTTGTGCTTGCGAGACTGTTTGCAGGCTTTCCTGAATTGCCGGCACAGAAAGTGCGTTGCCGGTAATCTCATCGCTTCCTATTCCCGAGTTAATGCCGCCGCCGTGATCCCAAAGCACGACGATGTATTTATCTGCCGGATAGGCCTTGACACCCCATGCCAAGAAGCTTTGCAGAGTGGCCTTACTTCCCATATCGACATTGGTGCCTTTGGCGTCTGGCCCCAGATCATCGAGTTTGGACAGAGTACCCTTCTGCACCTGATAACGCTGAACCCTGCGCCAGTCAATCGCCCGCGTCGGGTCTTTTGCAGTGTCTGCTTCGGACCCCGGATCCTTTTTCGCCCCACCGGTCTGGATAACGACAGTCATGTTGGCCGTTGAACCGACGGCCATCATCTCCTTGATATTCGCGCTGGCTTGACCGTCTTCGCTTTCCAGATTTGCGCCGATGATGTAGACCATAACGGTTGTTGTCGGCGAGGCCGGCGACCCGGTGGACGACCCGCCGCAGGCAACCAGAAGCGTTGTTGCAAACAACAGAATCGTGAGTAAACGAAACATGTCTCTCATAATGAGTTCCAGATGGGTTGCGAAGCACGCAGGAGCGATGCTAAGAGCCATGGTGCGGTGAACCTTTGCTGGACTGCGCAATACCTTTGCCGGACGGAAACATCTTTCTCCGATGAACTTCAGGTGAACCTGAAAGTGCCGAACGGGATTGCCTGAGCATGCTGTAAATAGGCTCATGCGGTCTGACTATTTCTGCGGTCCTGCCTGCATCCGCACAATCGGCTCGCCACTGGCGTCCTTGGCGTCGCCACCGCGATACCCTGCGGGACGCTGCGGTGCATCGGACGGCAAGGTCAGCGCGATCGAGCGTGCCGCGTGTCTGCCGTGCTGAGCGGTAAAGACGTGCAGGTAGCTGTCGCCCGGAGGTGCCATCAGCTTGACAACGAGTTGCGACGGAACACCGGCCGTCAGCCGCCAGGTCGATTCGCCTCCCTGCGGTAGCAGGCGGGCGCCGTCACTGGTGCTCAACCGAACCGAGGCGTCGTCGCCGCTCACCCCCTCAAAGCGCAATACCAGGTCAAAGGGTTGACCGAGCACCGGACTGAATGGCCGCACATACAGCGCGATTCCGGTTCGCAACTTGCCCGACACCGGCTCTGGTCCACCGAGCCAGACACCCGTGCGCTCGGGCTCTGCCAGCGGCGCCAGGGCGATCACGTCCTGGTTGCTGGGTAGACGCGCCTGGTTCGTGGCAGCCATGTCATTGCCTTGCTGACAGGCGACCAGCAAGACGCAGATTCCCCAACCCAACACCCGTGCTGACAAGGCACGCACCGCAGAGCCAGCCAACGGCCCTGGAACAGCGTGACGAAGCGATGTCAAGAAGCCTCCCGCCACAGCTTCAGGTTGTTATTGCAGCGATTGCCCCGGAAGACGCTGTCCGGATCGACCACGAACTTGAGCGAGTACACGCGTCCCTGGGTCACTGCGATGAGTGAAGGGCTGTCCTTCATATTTTCATAGCCCAGGATGCTGACCTCTTGACCTGTTTCATCGCGCACGCTGAAATACCGCGGCTTGAACTCTTTGCCGCGGTCGTCGACCGGCTGTAGCCGCATATAGCCCGTGAAGGTGGATTTGAACGTGAAGCGCCGGCTCAGGCCCAAGGTATTTTCAAAAGCTTTGATTGGCTTTTCTTTCAGTGACGTGAAACGTGACATCCGGTGATTGAGACAAAACGAAGGGGAATTGGTGCTGACCAGCGTGGACGAGGCGCTTGGCCCACTGGCGGCGTCCAGCGCCACCGTCAGGTACAGCACCTCCAGATCATTGGCGCCTATGCTGACGGTGGCGTTGATCGCCGGGTCAGGCGCCAAGCCCGCAGGCAAGGTGCCCAAGGGATCGGTGGAGCGAATGTTTTCAGTGCTCAAGAGATCCGAGAGCGATACAGTTGGATTTTGCTTTATGAACTGGTCCAGGAAGGCAAAGACCGTGGCCGAATGATGCACGTTCTTGAGGGCAGAGACGGCCTTCCAGAACGCTGGGAAGCCGTAGTCATTGCCCATCTTGTACAGCATGTAACCAATCGACTCTTCCGAATAGAAACCCTTGCGAATGCCGGCAGCAGTTGCCTTTCTTAGGTCCGTCAGGCTGCCAGTGGCCTGAAGCGGACCCGAGGAATCGGTGTAGAAAGGGCTACCTGTCAACAGCCCGCCAACCGCCGTGCCATAGCCTTCGCCGTAGGACAGACTGGCGTCCTTGAATTCTTCTGCTGCATGGTTGTCACCCGGGCTGTCGGAGTAGGACAAAGCGAACTGTAGATAGTGACCGAATTCATGACCGATCACGCCCTGATCAAATTCGTCGGTATCGACATCGGCCATGCCAAGGATGAACAAGCCCGGGAAGGCCCCCTCACTGGCGAACTTGGAAGTCGTGATTTCCCCTCTCTCAATCTTCTGGGCCTCGGTTTCTTCAGGCTTGACTTGAACAGGCGTTCGAATGACCGTTGTATTGGCCTTGCTCCAGTAGATGTTGAGGTCCGGCAGCTTGACGTTCGGGTCTGTGGTCTGCAGCTTGGTCACTGCGGTGTAGGCCACCTCGAGAATAGAAAACGGTGCGGACAGGCGATTGGAGCCATCAGCGGGAACCTGTCTTGCGTTGCCATCAAAGCCCAACGTGGCTTCGATATCTTTTGTGGTATTTCCGGCAATTGTGGTGAACGGGACTGAGTCCAGCAAATACATCCCCTTCGGACTGCCTTTGAAGGTGTTGTCGCGCACCGAGATGTTCCATTGAGCGCCGGTCGTGCTTCCAATGTCGCGCGTCTTGAGCAGTTGCGCCCTGACGCGCACGGCCACATTCTTGCCGGCCGGTGCGCCTGTGAACTGGTACTGTCCGTTGGCATCGGTGGATGTTGCCATCAGAACCGTGTCTTTGACATCAAGGTCCAGCAATTCGACGACAACCCCCTTGACCAGGAACGTCCTCAACTGGTCGTAACGCAGGGCGCCGTTGCCGACATTGATGCTGGGTGCAACGGCCCTTACCGTGCCGGACACGTTGGCTGGCCCCGTGCCAGCCTGCAGCAGAAAAGCCCTGGCCTGCAGGGCGGCACGCACTGCGCTCGCGTTGGCCACATCCTGAACCGTGATGGTGGTACGCGAGGCGACATCGCCATCGTCCATCACCAACAACTCGGCGCTGCCGGCGGCGCGCGCAGGACAGTCGGCAGTGACCACTTCGTCTTCAGAGTGAACCTCAAAGTCCTGCGTTGGCCGCAGATCATGCAATTGGCACGACACACCGCCGAGCGTGACGTGAAGCCCGAAATGGAGGTTGCGGCCCACGATTTCAATGCTGGAGGTGACACCAGAAGGCACTGTGCTGCCAGGCACACCTGACTGTGTTGTTGATGGGTCCGCATCAACGTACCAGACCGTCGTCGCCACGCCCTGGTGCTGCATGTTCTCAAAGACGTCGCGCAATACGTCCATGCCCGAGCCGGCGACCTGGTTCTGAAGCCGGTTGTTGTCTGTCAGCTTTTCCATGGCGCCTGTTACCGCGTCCCTGAGCTCCCCATCCTTGAAACGACCGCCGGCCGTCATCGCGGCAGTCAGGCTGTCCATCACCGCGGAAGCCTGGTTACCCGCCGAGCCGCCCTGTTGCAACTGCGACAGCGCGGCCAGGACTGCGCCGTAACGTCCTGCATCACTGTCTGCGAGCGGCTTGGCCGAGAGGTCGTCTGGAACTTGCCTGTCGATGTCAATGCCAGCCAGTCCAAAAGCCGAGGCTACCGCCATGGACAGCTTTTGGTAATTGGCGCCAGGGTCGCGCTCAGCCAGCACACGAAACGCCAACTCCGTCAGCGGCGTTACGACCGCCGTTTCATTGTTCTGCGCCAACTCGATGTAGGAGCGCAACGGGATGCCGATGGCAGTTGCGCCTGTGGCCTCGTCCGTGTAAGTGCCCCCGGCACAGGACAGCTGGGCCATGCCGGCGACGGCCGGTACATCCAGCGTCGCGGTACCTGCCTTGGTTTTCGCCGGACCCGCAATCGTTGTTCCGCTGGCGTCCAGCAGCACGCAAGAGCCGCCATCCACCGGTGCCAGGACGTAAAGTACGGTCAGTTGGTTCGTCGCTCTGTCCCCGGAACAAGCGGCCAGCAAGGCAAGCGCGCTGACCGTGAAGACCGCGGTTTTCAAGACACGCTTGAAGACGCTTGGCAATTCGATCATTTGAGGCCACTCCATAAAGTCAAGGCGGGCCCATTTTGAAGAACAATGTTCAACAAAACTTTGCTGGACTGCGCAATACCTTTGCTGGACGGAAATATTTATTGGAACGGCAGGAACGGGGGTGGCAATCCCCACTGACGGTGAAACAATGGCGGCATGATCAACATTGCTTCACCGCCTTCTCGATCCGCACGTATTCTGGTGGTGGATGATCGCGAGGAAGATCGGCATTTGCTCGCCGACTACCTGCGCCGCCAGGGCTATCGGCTTTACGTGGCGGAAGATGGGCGCGATGGCGTTGAGAAGGCCATCTACATCCAGCCCGATTTGATACTGATGGACGTGCACATGCCGGTTTGTGACGGCATTGCGGCGTGCCGTTTGCTCAAGGCAGAACCAAAGACGATGGCGATTCCCTTGATCTTTCTGACGGCCGCGGCCTTGCCCGAGGAGCGGGTGCAGGGCCTGCTCGAGGGCGCGGTGGACTACATCACCAAACCGTTCAATTTTGACGAGGTTCGCTTGCGCATCTGCATTCAACTGAACGCCGCGCACGGCCACGAGCACCCTCCCGGCGGACGTGACGAAACAGGCCCGAGCGGGTCCGTCGAAGCAGCGATATTTCTGGCTGCACAGCGGCGCATCCTGCAAGATCTTGCGTCTACGCCAGAGTTGGCAGTTTTGGCACACAGCGTCGGGACGAATACACGTCTGCTCAATGAGGCTTTTCGTAAATTCGTCGGCGTTACGGTGTTTGACTATCTGCGCGAGGCCCGCATGAAGGAGGCGCGTCACCTGTTGTCTGAAACCGACCTGGAAGTACAGACCGTCGCCAATGACCTGGGTTATGGCAACGCGGCCAACTTCTCGACGGCATTTCGCGAGCGTTTTGGCCTGTCACCGCGCCAGTATCGCAAGGCGACGCCCGGAGCCATGGAAGGCACATGATCACGGGCTTGCTGCGCCGCCTGCTCTGCCTTCTTCTTGGCCTGGGCGCGCTGGCCTGCACCCTGGTGCGGGCGCAGGGGCTCGATCTGGGGGTGCCAGACAGACAGGTCGCCGTATGGGGAGAATTGGCGATTCTGGAAGATCCGACTGCCCAACTATCCCCGGCCACGGCACTGGCACAACCCGGTTGGCAAGTAGCCACGCCGCGCCTGATGAGCAGGAGCACCAGCACTTCTGCATTCTGGCTGCGATTGGTCGTCGTCAACCATGCACCTGAGAAGATCACGCGCTGGCTGAGCGTGGGTTCGCAGCAACTCGAAGATATCGGTTTTTACCGCCTGGCGCCGGACGCTGAACAGGTACAACTGTTCCTGCCGGGTGGCGCAGTGCATGCGCGCAAGGAGATGCCGCTGGCTGGCAGGACTTTTGTCTTTCCGGTCGCACTGGCCAGCGGCGAGGGGGCGATCTTGCTGCTGCGCATCCAGGGGCGCACGACCATGTCCATGGAGGTCGGACTGTGGGAACCTGCTGCTTTGCGGGAACAGGAAGCCCGCAAGGATTTGGCCCATTTGATTCCTCTATCTGCCTTGATGACGGTGGCACTTTATCTGTTGGTCCATTCGCTGGCACGAATGGACCGTCCTCTTCTGTTGTTGGCCGCCTGGTTGTTGCTGGCGGCGCTCCACGACCTGGCTTACGGTGGATATCTGAATCGTTATGTCTTGACCGGTGGCGGTGAACCAAGCCTGCGGACTTCCGCGGTGCTGGCTAATCTGGCGCTCGCGGTGTGCACCGCGTTCATGTACGTTTTTCTCGAACTTTCACGCCTCAAATTCTGGCGCCACGTCTACTTGGGCCTACCGCTGGTCTTCCTGGCCATCGCGCTGGGCGCCGCGTTTGGCAATCTGCGGTTGTTTATTACGCTGACGAACAGTTTCCTGATGGCGTTCTTGCTGATCTGGCCCCTGTCCATGCTGTTGGCATGGCGTCGGCGCCTGCCCAACGTTGGAATATTTTTCATTTCCATTGCCGGCCAGTGGGTCATCCTGATCCTGCGCTTGTTGACGGTGCTGGGGATGGCGCCGATCATGGTGGACCACGACAGTCTGGCCATATCGATCCTGCTGGGATTCACCCTGGTTTTGCTGTACTTTGTGGTACGCCGCTCGATCGCTGAGCACAAGGCGAAAACAGATTCCCAGACCGCCATGTTGGAGTTCAATGCCCAGCAGCACGCCCGCCTCGAGGAGGCGGTGAATGCCCGCACCAACGCTTTGCAGGACGCGGTCATCGCGGCCGACGATGCCAACCGTGCCAAGAGCGACTTCCTGGCACGGATCAGCCATGATTTGCGCTCACCGCTGACGGCAATCATTGGCTATGCCGAAATGATCATCGCTGCCGGACGCACCGATGCCCAGAACGGACGGATCATCCGGCGCAGTGCCCAGCATCTGCTGGCCCTGCTCAACGACCTGATCGACTATGCACGCGGCAGCGCCCAACCCAACGCCTTGCTCGTATTGCCGCTCTATACGTCGACCTGGCTCGACAGTATCGCTGCCGACGCCAGGGCATTGGCCACCAAGCATGGAAACAGCTTCGACTTCAAGGTGTTTGGCAACCTTCCCCTGGTGATTGAGGTGGACGCCAAGCGCCTACGGCAGGTGCTGGAGAACCTGCTGACCAATGCTTCAAAATTCACCAACCACGGAAATATCGATTTCCATGTCACGGTGTCAACCGATGACACTGCGAATGACGCTAGTCTCCAGCATTTCCTCTTTACCGTGCGCGATAACGGTCCAGGCATTCCCGCGGAAGAACTGGTGCAGATCTTTGAACCGTTTCATCGTTTGAAGGGCGCCGAACACCACGAGGGGCTGGGCCTGGGCCTGGCCATTGCGCAGCAGTGGATCAAGCGCATGGGCGGTTCCATCGAAGCCTCCAGCGTGCTTGGCCAGGGCACAACCATGCAGGTGCGCATCGCGCTGCAGCAGTCCAGCGAGGACAGTTTGTCGCATCAAAACCAGATTCTCGATGAAGGCTCTCCGCCCACCCTTGACGGACGCGACTGCCGAATCTGGATTGTGGAGGACAGCCACATTATCCGCAGCATGTTGTGCACTGAATTGGGCGGTCTGGGCTTTATCGTGGTGCCGATCAGCAATGGACAGGAGGCGTTGGTGCGCCTGAACCAGCCTGAAACCAAGGTGCCGGATTTGATACTGACCGACTTTCAAATGCCATTCGCCGATGGGAAAGCGGTGTTGAAGGCGGCGCGTGCAAAGTGGCCAGGGATACCGGTGGTGCTGTTGACCGCAACCCACGATTGGGCGAGCCACGGAGAAGATGGATTTTCCGAAATCTTGCCCAAGCCCGTCAGCCTCACTTTGCTGCGTCAGTCGGTGGCCCGTTTGCTGGGGCTTCAGACAAGTGGCCAGAGCACTGATGTTGACATCTTGCCGCCAGCGATGGTTTATCCGGACCCGCAATATCTTGACGAAGCGCTTCTGCTCATCCGGATGGGCGCCATCTCCGATCTGGTCGACTGGGCCAGCGCGCTGGCCGAGAAGCATGCGCAGTGGAGCAGCTTTGCAGATTGGGCCAAAGAGTTGGCGGATCGCGGGAATCTCAAAGAGCTGGCGGTGCTGTGTGAGTCAGCGCAAAGCAAACCTGCCGATGTGCCAAAGATGCCTCTTCATCCCGGTGGCGGTACAACCATCAACAGTGAAACAGGAACAGGACCATGAACAAAACATCAATTCTTTTACTCAAGACAAGCCTTGCCGGCATTGCATTCGCAGCCGCATCTGCTTTTGCTCAAACCTATGACAGCCAGAACGCGCTGGACGACGAGATCAGGAAAACCGCTGATGAACTGAGTTTTCTTGAGTTTGAGAGTGCGTCAAGCTGGGGCCAGACCAGCAGGTGCCAGCTCAAGTACCGGGTCGCCAATACGGAGAATCCGTACCAAGCCGGAGATGCGCAACTTGTGCAGGGTTCGATTACCAGCGACTACTACAAAGACAAGCCGATCAACTTCATTTTGAACGTGCAGCCCCTGCGACTCGATGTAAATCGGGCCAGTCGCCAGGCCGGGTCCAGGACCCTTCATCCAATGCGTGCCGCTCTTATGGTCAATGGGCTGGACCTGAGCAAGTATCAACTGGATGCGAACACCTGTGATGGAAGCAGCTGCTTTGTTTACGCGCCGACCAAGGGCGAAGAAATCGTCGACCTGATGAAGGCGGTGCAATCGAAGTCGATCCTGGATGCCGAAATAGTGTTTTCGTTGGACAAAGTCTTACCGGAAAGAACGATCAGAATTTCCAATCTCACAACCCATGGAATCACCAACAGCGAAGTCAGAAAACAGTTCACGACTTGCCTCGCCGAACTGGTGAAGAAAGAAGTCGCTGATATACAAAAGTCTGACGCGGCCCAAAAGAAGTAGGCTGCGGCAACACAGCGGGCTTGTGCCCCTGGGCTCCGACCGTCACACGTCGCGGTTCAGTGTCACATGCCATGCAAAGCACTTCGCCAGCCGGGCCGGGATGCCTTTGACGTTACTGGAAACCCACTGCGCAATTTCTGTGGTCTCGAAAACCATGGCCGCGCCACCCCATACGTTGACGGGATGCGCTGCTGCGAGTGGATCGCCTGAATAGAAAAAGTACCCATTGTCGGAAACATGGGTGCCCACGTAGATGATGCTCCAACCGGCTTCGCTGAAGGATTGATAGATATCGACCTTCTTCAGCTTTTGTTGCCTTGCAATGGCCTGCCCCAGTTGCAGCTTTCGGGCAGCACTCAGACTGCGATTGACGCCATCGCATGGACTCAACCGCACCCATGCAAGGGCTTCGTCGTACTGTTGCCTGGAGATCGCCTTGTCCGCCAGCGCTTCTGTGAGAACCTGAAGGGCTTGCGCTTTTGATTTCTCCGACAATGGCGGCTCGGTTGCACTCTGATCGGCCCGGGCGCAAAGCGCAAGAAGCGCGAGAGTGAAAAGCAGCAGGTGTCGCATGGATAACCCCCTCATTTGAGATCGTCCACGGGTGCCTTTCTTACCAGCACGGGCGACTTGATCGCATCGAAGTCGAATTCATCCCGAAGTGAATAGAAGTCCGTTCCTTCATCGGTTCCAGAAAACAAATCCGTGATCTTTTTCCCATTACCAAAGACGACCAGGCTTACGCCGCTGCCCTGACCCAGCGCATCGGAAACGTAGTAATGGAAGCTGCCTTGATTGAAACTTATGATGTTTTCACCCGTGTGCGGAGTGGTGCTTCGAGTGAAGATGGCCATCTTGGAGACGGTCGATGCGGACTGGTCAAACTCTACATTGCCAGGCGCGCCATAGCGGTAAGTCATTTGCGTGATCGTTGGCCCCTGCGGGTTGATGCATATCGAAAGCACCTTGCCGGTCGAGCTGTACGTGATGCCGACTTTCGATGTGTGAACCTTCTGCATCTTTGCCGTGATGAACGTTCTCTCGGCCGCTGTGCAGTGGGTCGGGACTGTGGTCTGGGCGCCAGAGTATCCGCAGCAGAGCAATGAGCTTGCGACCATTGCGGCTCCAAATTTAATCGGCGGCATTGTGCAATCCTTCAATCCGGCGCCAGACGGCTTACCTGGCTGCAACCATCTGCTCAATCACCCTGCGAAGGGGTTCGCTTGAGATGCTGGTCTCTCCCCTGAAAGGCTGATCCAGAATCATGATCAACCCGACGACCATGCCCAAGGCTCCGAAATAGGCTCCAAGGACACCCGCGCGTCGCCCATCCAGTTTGGTGCGTCCCACCAGGACGCTGCCCAGCAACATCAGAACGGCGATATAGAGCCAGAATACCCGTGGCGACGAAGCCGTGGCCAGCTGGTATCTCAGGAGCCGGGAATTCTCCAGTTTGCTCAAGGACGTCAGGATCTTGTCCGAGTAGGACGACATTCCGGATTCCTGCACATTCTTTTGCACTGAATTGCGCAACTCGACGACAGCTTTCTCGACCTCGACAGACAGCATGGGATTGGCTTGCGCCAACGAACTCCATTCGTCCGCAACCACGGCTTTGGCGTATCTTTCCAACTGCTTCTTCTGATGCTGGGTGAAGACGCTCGGCTGCAAATCCAAGAGAAAGATGTACTGTCGCAACTCAAGAGATTCATTGATGACACTGTCCTGAGCTTTGCTGAAATTGGCGCGCACGTCACCCAGCGTAATCGCCAGCAAGAAGACCAGAAAGGCAAATATGCTTTTTTCAACGGTTTCAAAGAGCACATCGGAATCCATGTTCTTGCTGCCGAACAAGAACCGGTTTGAAAGAGCTGAAATCGAAATTCCAGCGACGGCAAAAAACGCAAGGAATTCGGCCATGATGGTGATATCGGAATTCGACGCAATATGCCTCAATACCAGATCTGAAAGATTCATATGGATCTTCAATAAGTCAAAATCGCCGTCTCAGATCTCGCCTTGGCCAGCCGCTCCATGGGTGACCCCAAACTGTCGGAGGATCGCGTTGCCCCTGAGCACGGCGGCGTCGAGCCCCTCCTTGACGGTCTTCTTGCCGGCAAAAATGTTCTCCAGTTCCATTTCGATGGCCTGGCGAACCTGGGTGTAGTTGCCCAGGCGCAGACCTTGACCGGTCTGGGTGGCTGGGGCGTTCAGCAGTTGGCTTACGCCCGCCCACTGCTCCGGGTTGTTCTTGTAGAAGGCCTGTTCCTCCAGGCTTTTAACCGCTGCCTTGGTGATTGGCAAATACCCTGTGGTGGCGGCCCACCAGCTCTGCTGGGACGGCTCGGCGACGAACCTCAGGAACAGCACCACGCCCTTATAGCTCGCAAGGTCGTGCCCCCTCATCACCCACAGGGTGGCGCCCCCCAAAGTAGTGTTGGCCTTCGGATAGGGCCACCCCCAGTGGGGGAACTGGCCGGTCCCCCAGTCGAAGCCGAGAGATTTTCTGAGACTGCCTATGGACCCGGACGACTGCAGGAGCATGGCGCAATCGCGCTTGATGAACTTGATATCTGCCTCCTCCAACCGGCCACCGTAGGAGAAGATTCTTTCCTTTTGCCACCGGGTGAGAGCCTCTGTATGCATGCGGCCAAAGTCACCATTGATGAGGAGCTTGGTATCGAGGCCCGAGTAGCCGTTCTGATTGGTGGCGAAGGGCTGGTCGTGCCAGGCAAACGTGTTCTCGAGCAGCGTCCATGACGGCCACGAAGTGGTAAAGCCGCAGCTGGCGGCACCGGTGGCCAGAATCACTCTGGATGCGGCTTCGACCTCCTGCCAGGTGGCTGGAGGTGTGTCGCCAAGCCCCGCCTTCTTGAAGATGTCCTTGTTGTAGTAAAGGATCGGGGTAGAGACGTTGAACGGCATCGAAGCAAGCTTGCCATCCTTGGCGTAGTAGCCGGCGATGGTCTCCATAAAATCGTCCCAGTTGGGCTCGCTGCCGTGTTGACGCATCAAGCGCTGAACCGGGACAATGGCATCCGACAACATCATGCTCAGGGTACCGACTTCGTAGACCTGCACAATGTGCGGCGAGGCCTTCTGTCGAAAGGCTGACATAGCCAAGGCCTGGACCTCCGGGTACGACCCTTTATAAACGGCCTTGACTTGGAACTCCCCCTGACTCTGGTTGAACTGTCTCACCAGTTCGCTCACAGCATCACCGAGTTGGCCGTCCATGGCATGCCAGAACGTGATCTCGGTTTTTGCCTGTGCACTGGAGGCTCCCCCTATCAGGGCCATGGCCGCGACAGCGACCACCCCTATGCAATGGATGATGCAGTATCGCAATGCAGGTTTGATACGGAATAGCTTCATTGCGCGGGACCCTTCGACGCCGGGCGGTCCGCCAGGAACTCCAGGATCGTCTGCCGGTTCTGCATGACCACCTTCGCCGCGGCGGTGTGTAACAAGTGCCGATCGCACTCGGACTCCATCACGAACTTGGTCGGAATCATGGCAAGGCGCTGTTGTACGTCCTCTGGCGAGGACAAAGGGGGATCCTCATGGCGACAGGCTTCCGGCAGATCGCTGAGATCCTCGTCCCACTGCGCGCTCTCGTGGTTCAGGAACAGGATGCGCAGGCTGGCGTCATCGGGAAACACACCTTCGATCTGGAGGCTACGGTAGAAGAGAGACCAATAAGCCGTTGCCCGTTCCTCCATCACCTTGGGGATGCGGGAAAAGTCGTAGTTGAAGAGGGTCCAGGGTTGGCTGCGCTGTTTGAGCTGCTTGAAACCGACCGAGAAGGGGTAGGAACTGTTGAAGGCGAGGATCAGGGCGCGGCGCACCTTGTGGTCCTGCATCTGCTTCTGAAATGTGAACAACAGCGACTCCAGACCGAGGTTTTCGTAGAGTCCGCCATCCCCCGTATGCCAGTAGTCCAGTTCGTCGCCCACCGTGAACGTGATCGGTCCCACCAGGGGCGGGAACGAGGCGGACGCCGTCACCGCTACCGCCACCTTCAGGGGGCAAGGGTCGATCTGCAGTTCGAGCGGAGACACCGGCAGCAGCGACTCCCAGCGTTTCTTCATCACCTCCGGGTAGGTGCGCGTGATCCCCCTGCTGATCAGCGACCGGTCCAGATCAGCAATGAAGTCGTATTGCGCTGCATCGGGTGTGAGCGTGGTGAACATGAACCGCCGACCATTGTTGTAGAGCGTGCTGTTGATAAGCAACGTGGGGCTATCCCCGCTCTGTTGTCGCGCCGCCAGATCTGCAAAGGTGCCGGGGCCCAGCAGGCTCTCTTCAAGAATTTCGTGCAACGATTGCGCTGCCAGGGCCGAGTTCAGGATAAACCGGCCTGCACCGAGTTGACGCCAGATCAGTGCGCTCTGGAAGTCCTGGGCCAGTTTGGTCTGGAAATCGGTGAAAAAGGTCTGGTAGGCCTGCGTCATTGTCCCGTCCGCGGCGAGCATCGGCGTCTCGTGCGCAGGCTTGTGCAACGCATAGTAGGCCGCCGCCAGGCCGCCTCCGGAGACACTGGAGAGGTACGAGACCTGCTCCAGTACCGACGACCCACCCTGCGGAGATTTCAGCCGGCCCAGGGCCTCCAGTCCGGCTGCAGCGTAGAGAGCCGCTCGACTCCCGCCGCCAGACAGGGCGACCCCCACAACGGTGTCCTGCTGCACCGCCGGTGTGATGCAAGTCGTCTCCGAGCCCACTTTGGGCAGACGTGTTATCTCAGGCGAGGCGCACGCCGTCACGATCAGCGCGCAGGCAGTCCACAGCGCCGCTGGGAGCCAGCAGAACCGACACCTGTCGTCCATGGATTGTTTTACGGTTTGACCTCGCCACATGTCATTCCTGCCACCATGCGCATCGCATCGGTTCTCTCAATGCATTCACAAGCCCTGGAATCTAAAGGGTTTTGTTTCCACGAACTTGTCAGCGGTGTTGCCTGAGTAGGTTTGGTTGTTTGAAATGCTGAGCTTCTTGACTTTGCCTGTCCTGGAAAAGTCGATGTCTTTGAACTCTACCCAGAACGTGTTTGGAGTGAGTGCCGATTCGAAAAAGTAGATCTTGTTCTTGTGGTCAGCGACTGTGCGCCATCTTGTGGATGAGATGTTTGGCTGTCCCGGTGTGCTAATGCCGAACGGCACCGAAGCGTTGCGGATGACGCTGAATACGCTGGCGACTGCCACGCGCGTGTCTTCGGTCTGCGGTATGGCGTTGATGTAAAACGAGGCTCTTACGAACCTGTCGGCGGCACGGTTTGTGCCCGGAAGCATGACGGTTCCGCCAATTTGTTTCCAGTATTCATTCAGTGCCAGTTGCTTTTCGAAGATGGGCGAGTTTGTCATCACCTGATAGGACCTGTTGTGGTGGATGACGAGTTTGCCGCCGAGGTATTCAAAGATGGCGTTGTCACCCGTCGCGTCGGAGATTGCCAGGTGAAGCGTTGCGAGCGATGTTCGGCCCGGCGTGTTACCCGTGACGATGGCAAATTCTCCCTTGCTCAAGCCCTTGACTGCTTCGTCTACCGTAGCGTATGAATCGAGCACGTATTGCACCCATGCCGAGATGGTGAGGCCAGCCCTTTTCTGATCCCATACCCCGTATTCTGATTCGGCGAGCCAGAGCAGGTTTGCGACCAGCCCTTTTTCATTCATTCCGTCAGTGCTTGCACTGTCGTATCCCGTGGCGATGACGCTGCCGAATTTTGAAGTCCACTTCAGCGAGTTGGGTCCGACTTCGCCGTTACGTCCCATGCCTGAGGGGAATATCCAGAGGTTGGTACCCATATCTTCATTCCAGTCCATGGAACGGGCGGTGATGATGGTGCCGTTGGGTCCCTGATAGACCACGCGTGTGCATGCGTCCACCGTGTTGACGCCTAGCGCTGCTGCTGCAACAAGCAACAAGGGCGAAAGCAAAGTTCTTAGTCTCATGATGAGCGTGACTCTGGTATTGGGCAAGCTGGACATGGCAACCTCCTTCTGATGGTGGGTGGGGATTCGTACCGGCTTCGAAGATGCTAAGAGCATTGGCGCGGGAAACCTTTGGCAGCCGACGCAATACCTTTGCCCGACGGATATTTCTCTGCCGTGGCCCAGGGTGTGACAGAACCAGTAATCTTCCCGTCCTGCAAAGGTTTTTCGCCGTCAGGCAAAGGTTTGGCACACCATCGTCACGCCGCATGCACGGCATCACCTCTATTGAGCCAGGAAACCTTTCTTAAGGATACTCAGGCCTTCCAGGTACCACTGGTAAGCGGAATTGCCGACATTTTGATTTGCAAAACCATCTGCAACGACTGGCGAGTCGAAGATGCCACCGCTTGCCGCGACCGATTGATTCAGTAGCGTTGTGAGGGATCCCTTGAGGGTCTCGGTTTCCCGCATCCCCCACCAGAGGGCTGAACCGACCGACCTGCTGTTCATCAGGCGCGAGGCATCCAGCCGCAGTGACCAGTCATAGCTGAACAGTGGCAAAGTCAGCGCGGCCTTGTTGACTGTGGCGCTTAGAGTCGTTCCCGTCGTGGCCTCGACGTATGTCTTGCTGGTTGAGTTCATGGCAGCCAGCAGCGCGTTCCCGGCCGGGCCATCCACCAAATCGATTTTGCTGGTGACCGATGACAACAGTCTGATGTCTTCTGTCGCCAGCGCGGGAATCAGTTTGCTGAAGAAGTCGGCCGCCATGGTCCGCAGTTGTGCACGTTCTTCAGCGGTAAAGGTTCTGCTGTTGCCGTCCTGGTCAACGATCGTATAGAAGGCCGGGTCTTCTGTGAGCGTGTTGAAACGCTTGATCCAGGCATCCTTCCAGGCCGGATCGACAGTCCTGAACATCCCGGTCAATGATGTGATCCCCAAGGGGTTGGACTGGATCCATGCATCGAGATCTGACCGCACGACGGGCATGACCGCTGCACGCAGCTCGGTGGGGTCGGCATCCTTGAGCTGGGTACCGGGATAGAAACTCTTGAGCGTGCGCGCATAAAACCCGGTCTGGGTGAAGGGTGTCAGCAGCAAGGGTTTGTTTTTCAGCAAACTTTTTGCCATCTGGAGCGGCGACGGGTGCAGATCGGCGACGCTGCCTGCGTTCGCCATCAACTCTGCCACCTGGTCAAGGTAGAACATGACGGGCAGAATGTCGGCCCTCAGTTTGTATTCAATTTCCGAGGACGCGAATTCCAGAGGTGAGCGGCCGCGATCAAAGCGCAGGCAGTCCTGCATGCTGCCATCTGCGTCCGTATCGGTGCAAAAGGGGATGCTCTTGTCCAGAGTCTTCTCCTGGTAGAGAAACTTCATGGCGCTCACATCGTGCGGGAGGGTCAGCTTTGTCGTATTGAAGCGCTCGGCGATCAGAACCTCTTCGATCGAATCGTGGTAGTCCATCACGCTGCTCGACGGAAGCACACCGGTATCGTAAGGCTGGTTGTTCAGAAAATTGGCATACAGATCCTCGTGCTTCTTGCCGTTGTAAACGGCGGCCAGACTGCCGGCAAAGTTGTGGCGCAGACCCATGGTGTGCCCGACCTCATGAGCCACAACCTGCTGCACTGTCGCTTGGGCGGACTTCAATATCGCCGCATCGCTGGCGTTGTTTGCCAGCAGTGCGGTCATCCGGTTCACCATCCCCTCTTTCACCGACAAGTCGCATAGCCGGGGCGTGTGGAGGTTTTTCAGCGCAATCTGTGTGCTCGATGATGCTGGTGCTGACAGAAGCTTGAGCGCTCTCCAAGCGTCTTTTCTGTTACCGACCCCGAAACTGCTTGGCATGAAAACCTGGGCATGCAGGATCTGGCCGGTTCTCGGATCGGCCTGCATGTCGGCGTAGGCTGATCCGGCCGTGTCATACGTCAGCCATTGGATGATGTTGCGGTCCATGTCCGGAGCCGTAGCACCCACCGGAGCGTCGGCCACGGCGAATACATCCTGCTCCAGGACCTGGTTCCAGTACAGGACACCATTCCTGACGGCATCACGGTACTCCGGGGGGGTTTCAGCGGAGATGAAGTAGGTGATCGGTTCCTTGTTCATTTGCCACTTCATGGCCAACACCTTGGTCTTGGCACCACCCGCTACATCCTGCGGCATGACTTCGAAATAGCCGGCATTCGTGAAGCCGGGAGACACAGTCTGTTGGAAGGAAGGGTCCGGCAGATAGGGGGAGAGGTAATAGCGGACCTCGACACTCTGAACCGTGTTGTTGCTGGTGTCGACCTGGGCCGACTGGCGCAGCGACAGACGATTATTCTTGCTGTCATCCACCTGTTCCAGGTAACTGCTCCGGATCGAAGCGACCTGGAAGGAAGGCATGTACGCACTGCCTTCGTAGTCGGACGCATACATCTCTGCAGTCGTGAATATCTTGGACATGCCCTGATTGAAATCGAACCAGATCCAGCCGCCGTCCTCATTGGTAATCGGAAATTCGGCCAGAATAATGGCAAAGGGGGTATCCGGTGTCACGGTATGCCCGACTTGGGATTCCAGCATGAAGAGCTTGCCGGCCTGCTTTTGAAAGACGACAACCCTGCTCTTGAGTCCACTGAAGTTCTGGGCGTCTGTAAGTTGGATCAAGTTCCCCTGCAACAGGAACTCATGGTTCAGGGCATCAGACCTGATTGCCACATTCTTGCTGACATCCGTTCTGAATGAGGCGTTGAGCAAGGGAGCTGCAGGTGAAGCGCCACCGCCACCGCAGCCGCCGAGAACCAGCATGAACAACAGGGTGACGGATACAACGACCAGTTTGAATCGATCGGTTTTTACTTCAATCACAGCAATACTCCTTCCGGTTAACCAGTGTGGCCGGCCAACTGAAAGGGTGGCCTTGCTCTGCTTGGGCCTGTCAGACCAGTATTCCGACTTCCTCCTGGACTTTGCCGGCGGCATCTTTGACAACGCCGTGAACTTGATTCTTGTTGATCATGGCTACTCCTTAAGTTGATGGAGGCTGATCACGCCCTATGAAACAGTGTTGCCTCAATTTGATCCATGGCCAAGAATTGCATCTTGAGAAAACGCAAGGACACAGACTACCGACGCTCGAACTCGCCGATGGCAGCCGCGCCCACACCATCGAGTGGCCAGTTCACCGTGATTGCGCTGCTGCCTCTTTGAATCTTCACCCGTATGTCGGCGTTGGACCTGGCGTGCTTTGGTCATGATCGACCAGACCCTTCTATCGCCCCATGAAGAGCGGGTGCGACTTTGTGCGGAGTTGGTCCCTTCGCCCGACCGATATTTCTCTGCCGTGGCCCAGGGCTGCGACAGATCCAGTAATTTTTCCGTCCAGCAAAGGTTTTTGGCAGTCAGGCAAAGGTTTGGCGGGCCAGCGCGCCTATCATGATTTCGAGGTCGGCTCGATTCATGGCCGATAGCCAACCCGACCATCAAACCACCTTCCCCTTCGACACCACCTACTGGAAGTTTTATATGCGTCACCTCTTGAGCCAGCAGTACTTCAATGCATCCCGCGTTTCACTCGCGCTATCGGCCCTGCTGCTGGCGCAATCAGCACTGGCGCAGGATTTCATCAAAGGTGGTCAGGACACCTTCACGTTCAACGTTGGCGGTATCGTCAACCGGTTTGATACCCGTGTCGCTGTCGATGGTGCAACTTCCTCTGGCACCCTGCTTGATATGGAGAGCGATGGAGTCCCCAACCGCACCTCGGGCCTCGAGCTCTCCGCCACCTGGCGCGCCGCCGATCGCCATCGCTTTGACCTGCTCTATTTCGGTGCCACTCGCAGTGGCAGCTATAGAAACGAAAGCGACATAACGGTAGGAAACAATCTGATCCTGGCCGGATCCTTGGTCAATACCGAGGCAAAAAGCAACTACTTTCTGGCCGACTACCGTTATTCGTTCTACAAGACCGACGCCGTTGAACTAGGTGGGGTGCTCGGTCTGTATGGCCTTGATCTCAACTACAAGGTGACCGGTACCAACTCCGCTGGGGGAGTCGCCAAGGTGGTCAATGCATCGGCATCGGGCACCCTGCCACTGCCATCGATCGGTGTGTCAGCCGACTGGTACATCCAACCCCGCTGGAGGGTTTCTTCGAACCTGATGGGCCTGTCGACCAAGCTCGGATCGGTCGACGGGTCGTGGACTGTCCTGCAACTCGGAACCGACTACATGTTCACGCGAAATTGGGGTATCGGTTTGTCCTACCTGCACGCCAAAGTCAACCTCAATGCCACCAAGTCGGACTTCGACGGCCAGCTCGACTGGAGTAGCAACTCCTTCCTGCTCTACGCAACTTTGAAATACTGACCCGGTGTGACAATGTGCCATGCCTTGAAAGCCCTCTCGGCGGCGATACTGCTCCTGGCTGGATTTCTGGCGCATGCGCAGGGGCATCCTGCGCACTGGAGCTATGAGTCGAGCCACGCCGGTCCGGCACACTGGGCTGAACTCGATCCAGCCTTCGAGAGCTGCGCCAAGGGGATCAACCAAAGTCCCATCGACATCCGTAACGCAGTGAAAGCGGATTTGCCGCTTCTTCAATTCGGCTACGCGCAAGCGGCACCTACTTTTGTCAACAACGGGCACACCATTCAAGTCAATTTGCCCGCCGGGCAAACATTGACGGTGGGCAACACGACCTATGAACTTCTTCAATTCCACTTTCACAGCCCAAGCGAAGAAGCCGTGAACGGCAAGCGCGCCGCAATGGTGGGACACTTCGTTCACAAGAATGCTGCTGGTGAATTGGCAGTGATCGCCATCCTGATGCAGCCTGGCAATAGGCATGCCGCCTTTGAGCCTGTGTTTGCCCACCTGCCGCGCCAAGGTGAATCAATCCAAGTTGATGACCTCAAATTGAATCTGGCAGCGATGCTTCCCGCCGATAAGGGCTACTACGCGTTTGAAGGCTCTTTGACGACACCTCCATGTTCGGAAGGTGTGCACTGGATGGTCATGAAGAAGCCCATCACGCTGGGTGCCGCGCAGATCAAGGCATTTCGCCGTGTTTTCAATGCCAATGCGCGTCCCATTCAACCGCTAAATGGTCGCATCGTCAAAGAATCAATGTAAATTTCAACCCGCACGGCGACCCCCTGGCGGGGTGGTGCAGACATGGGTACCAACAACGTGCCTTCGCCACAGCAACATCGTCGATCCCGGCGGCAGGATGAACGCGCTTCCATTTCCCAAGCCATGCGGAGCATGCTCCGTATCTTGTGGGCCGAATGATGGCCGGGCCTGTCGTTAACGTCGCGCTCCCACAAACGAGACTTTCCACAACATCACATCCTGTGCGTTGTCCGGCAGATTTTGCGGTTGCCACGTGACTCCACCGTCATGGGTGACATAGATCGCACCAAGAGGAAGTGCAGCAGCGGCGCGAACGGTTTTCAGACCGACCACCCACGCCGTTTGGTTGTCGCTCATGGCGGAAATTCCCTCCAGGTTGTAATCTCCATCTGAATAGGAATTGGTCACGTAGCTGCCGTTGGTTACCGTGATGCGCGCGGCCACGCCACCACCATTTCCGTTGTTGAAGGCGATCCAGACTACATTGGCGGCGGAGGCGCAAATATCATCGAAATCCGACCCTGCAACAATGGTGTCCTGGCTTTTACTCCAGGAAGTTCCGCCGTCGCTGGTGCCCCAGAGATTGCCTTCCCAATGCATCGCCGCCCAGGCAACACTTGAACTAAACGCCGATATGGCCAGAAGTCCACCGCCTGCGACGTCATCCGGCAACAGTTCCTGCCGCCAGGTTCTTCCTGCGTCCGCGGAGTGGATCGCGCTGAGGTTACCGGCCTGGGAATCGGCGATCCAGATATCCTGACCCGTCACATCCATCCGATTCACTTGTTTCATCGGAATGATGCTGCCGTTGCTGTCTTTCACGGCGACGATGGCCCAGGAGTTTCCTCCGTCCGTGGTATGCAGCACGTCACCCACAATGCTGGCCGCCCAGGCCTCGGTGGGACTCACTGCCTTGATGCTTTTGATGTACCTGTGATTGGTGCTCAAACCGTCGGGCAGCACCTGCCACGTCCAGGATGAGCCGCCGTCGGCAGTATGAAGAATACCGCCGCCGTCCCCCTCACCCACTGCCGCCCAGGCCACCAGACTGTTTACGGCGCTGATGTCGTTTCCATTGAACCCGACGCTCTGGGCCGGCAGCGTTTGCAGTGTCCAGGACGCACCGCCGTCGCCGGTTTTCAGAATCTTGGGCGTCGGGGTCGGCGGGAAATGATTTTGATCCATTGACTGGCCGATGACCCATCCCGTGGCCGCTGCGGGAGGGGAGCTACCGCCACAGGATGACAGCATCAGAGACACGCCGACCAAAATCGAAACCATGATTTTCTTCTTCATCGCTCACTCCTTGTACGCGTATCGGTACCTTGAATTCCATACAGCCGGCAACGTCGTCCAAATTGCCCGTTCATTGAGCCAATGAAGGTTGCACGGCCAGCGCTGCCGCTTCCGCGGCACAGTCCCGAGTGGGTTTCAGACCCTTGCTGCGCACGGCAAGCAGTTCGGCCCTGGCCGCTGCCAGATCGGCGCGGAAAGTAGCCTCGCTGTGCAAGCGCGCTACTGTGGCTGCCGCTACCGTTTTGCCCTGAACCACATCGCTGTGCCAATGTGCGTTGCAGGCATTGCGACTTTCGCCAAAAGCCAGACCGCGGGCCACGATGGCATTGGTCTGTTCTGGCGAAATCTCCGACAGGACAAGCGCCCAGCCCCAACCGACGGCGGTGTGCCCGGAAGGGTAGGAACCATCTTTTTCAAGCTTGCTCGCCTCTGACGGCGTACACAAAGCCTGCTGGTTCAGCACAAACCCGCACCGAGGAGCGCGAGCAACAAACCCGGGCACATGTTTAGGCCACGCATAGGGGAGGCCATTAAGTCCGGAGCAAGGGCTGCAGCTTCTGCGCCATCGCCGGAGTCAACTTCTTGAACAGCTCCGCGTTGTAAGACCCGCCGGGCATGCGGTGGATGCTGGCATCGCCGGTGGTGTTGCGATCCTCTATCACATCAAGTCCCTTGACGATTTGCGTCGCCGCAATGGCGTAGGAGCGTGATTTGGCAGCCGGCGTTCCGTCCTGAACCGCCGGATCGACGTCGGTGGCGACGATCGAGAGGGTGGCGTCGCTGTTCAAGTAAATCTCGAACGTGCGGAACTGCTGCGGGAAGTCCCGCAATGACGGAGTTTCAACCTGCCAGAAACTGTTTTCAGGCTGCGGGGCCACAAAAGCCTTGACAACGTTGACATGCCGGTGCCCTGCCAGCCACATCAACAAATTCGGATGACTGTGAAGTTCTGCAACCAGATCGGGCAGACTGACGGCATTTTGCACCGGCGCGCTGGCGTCGGGATTGACCCACCAACCCATCGGACTCATGGGTTTTTCAATGGAAGGCACTGGCGGTGGATTGGTCTCGTCAACGGCCAAGGGGATGTGCGCCGCAACAATCATGAGCTGACCCGCTGCGTCACCCGCAGCCAATTCGGCCTTGAGCCAGTTCCAGCGCGGCAGGTCCAGAAAACCATGGCCATGAATATCGGTCGAACCGTCGTCTGCGCGCTGGGTGTCGTCGAGCACGATCATCTTGAGCGGCAGATTGGACTTGGGTAAAAAACTGTAGCAGGCAAACCCGGCCTTGGCATCCGTCAAATTGAAACCGTGTCCGACCGGACTGGAGGAGGTCTTGAAAAACTCTGCCATCCACTCGTCCCGGTTGGTAGCCCGACGGTCCAGATCGGCGGCCACTGTGGGCACCGTCGGAAAACTGCTCGCCAAGCCAGCGTACTTGATGTCGCCATTGGGAGTCGAGCCATCGATCACCCCCATCGAAAGGGTGTGTTCACTGATCTCGCTGGGCTTTTGCAGAACATTGCCGGCAGCAAAGACTTCCGTGCTGGTGTAGGACTTGCGCAAGTCGGCTCGCAGCGGGGTGTCCAAGGGGATCGAACCCATCCAGAAGTGATCGTGGTTACCCAGGGTCTGGTACCAGGGAATCGCCTTGTTCAGACCCGCGGCCTGGTAGGGCTTCTGGTAGTCGATGCGGTCGGAGCCCAGGCGCTCACCAGAGCTCGGGTTTATGACCTTGCCGTCCAGCACGTCGATGTACCAGCGCAACTCGTTGTACTGGGAGCTGTTGCAGCAGTCACCCAGAGAAAGACCAAAATCAATCGGGTTGCTGGCGTGCAAGGCATTGACGGTCTGGATTGCCGCGTCCAGCACATGCGTGGTACACATCATCACAGGCGAATACAGCGAAGCGGAAAACGGGCTGACTGCTTCAGTCTGCTTGCCCAGGTAGATCAACTGATTGGGAGATTCCTTGTCGGTGATGTGGATGTCGCTGATGGTGAAGAAGCTCAGCAATCTGGTTTTCCGGCCGACGTCGGGAACGACATACGCAGCGGGCATCAGGTCCGTGCGCTTTTCCGCCGCCAATGACCCACCCAATGTCCAGTTGCCATAACCATATTGCCGGAACTTTGACACCTCGTAGAGATGGGCAGCTTTGGCCGGCTTTGGCCCCCGCACGACCGTATTTTCGAGCGTTGTGAAAACGTCCGAAGCGATGGCATAGCCCGCAACCGGGCCGTGCCCGCCACCGCAGCCAGCCGTGGCCAAGCCGCTGGCGGCCGGCACTGTTGTAAAGACGGAATATTTCAGGAAATCACGACGATCAACCATTCTCAATTCTCCTTGGGACACTGCAACGCAGGGTGCGGACAAATAGTAGGCATCGATGGCCTGGCGCTATTGATTAATCTCATCAAGAGCTCAATACCGCCCAGGTTTCAAACAATGGCCCGAGCTGATCGTGGCCGCCGTGACTGCCGGACTCGCCAGCTGGGCGTCAAATTGAACGTCGGGTAGGGAGGAAATCGTGGACCCGCTCTCCGGCAGTCCAATGTCAACGCGACATCAGCTTGAGCAGGACCGCTGCGTTGTCGGCGCAGATGGCCCGAAAACCGGTGCTGATGCGTTCGTCGGCCGCGGCAGTCTGCCAGAACCCGATGGCCGCGTGTGCCGCGCGGTCCCAGGCCTCGCGCTCAGCCGGTAGCGGCAGTTTGGGCTCAAAGCTGCGCTCGGGAAGCTCGACACCGCGTGCCGGCGCGTAGAGCATGGGCAGCATGTCGTAGGCCGGCGACAAGCGCAGTCCCGCCTGACCGTCGTGGGCGGACGGCTGAAACGACAGGTTGCCCTCGTGCATGTCTGTGTTGGCTATGAGCTGGCCGAAGTGCCACAGCAGCGCGATCTGCTGGGCATCGGAGTCTGACAGCCAGCCGCGTCGGGCCACCTGCAGTGCCGCCTCGGTCCAGGGCACACCGGCCAGGCCGAACAGCGCGGCGTTCAGCGAGGACCAGGACGTCACACCCGAGCGGCCCAGCAGGCCGTGCCGGTCGAAGCGTTCGACCTCCAGGAACGTGCGCCCGCCGCCGTAGCGAATGCGCGAGCTTGCCGCACCAATGTCCAGGTGTGCCGGCAGTGCGAGGCTGGCCAGGTGCTCGCACACCAGCAGGTCGGCCCAGCGCTGCGTGCCCGTCGAGTCGTCGGAGCCAGAGAATTTGACGAGCACGTGCTGCACCCGTCCGTCGCCGAACTGGCGCACGGCCGCGAACTTGGGAAACTCACCCCCGGCCGAGGAACCCACCACGCCCTGGGCCATGGCGGTCTTGGCCAAGCGGGCGTAGACCTGCTCCACCTCGTGCTCCGCCACCGGCGCCTCGCCGCGGCCCAAATGTGCATCCTGCAGCCGAGCCAGCCATTGACGGCAAGCCGGCTCGCCAACGATGAGGTTGCCTGGCAGGTCGGCACCCAGCAGCGACATCGCATGCAGTGCATGGTCGTCGGACCAGTCTGTCGGGTTCACAGGAACCTGCAGCATCTCGGCGTAATGGCGTGCGAAATTGCGGCCAAGGAAGCCCTGCGGCCGCATGTCGCTCAGTGGGTAGGGTAGGCCGTCGAACCAGCCCGCCTGCATGTCCTGGTCCAGCGGCCAGTCGAACTCTGCCAGGAACTCGGCGGCGCAGCCGTCCGGGTAAGTCAGGTCCAGCCGGGCGATTTCCTGTACGAGCCCGCGTTGGTCGACGCGGTACAGCGGCAGCGCCGCAATGGAGCCGCGCAGCGCGCGGCGTGCGGCGTAGGTGGTGCGCCGGGCGTTGCCGCGCACGATGACCTGGTCGCCGGCGGCTCGCGCCAGGCGCATCAGCGTGGCGCGGCTGACCCCCAGCGACTTGAGGAGTTTGCCCGCCTGCAGGCGCCCGTTTAGGCGCAAGGTGGTGATGATGTCTGGTGCCAAAATGAAACGATTATCAGAACCGTGAGGACCGAGTATTACCAGTGAGGGCGTGGCTCAATCATGCAAGAAGATGAAACGATACACGGAACGATTATGGCGGCTTTGACAGGGGTTGGCAAGACGTAGACGTGTGGTGCGGCAAGGATGCGTGGGGACCCTCGTCTATAGTCGCCTGAGCCCCGACTTTTCATCGTGTGCACTATTTTGGAATTCCTACATGGAAATTAAAGTCAACTTTCTCGACAAGCTTCGTCTTGAAGCCAAGTTCGATGACTTCACGGTGGTGGCCGACCAGCCTATCCGCTACAAGGGCGATGGTTCGGCGCCAGGTCCGTTCGACTACTTTCTGGCCTCGTCGGCCTTGTGCGCGGCTTACTTCGTGAAGTTGTACTGCTCAACTCGCAATATTCCTACCGACAACATCCGACTGTCGCAGAACAATATCGTCGATCCGGAAAACCGCTATCAGCAGATTTTCAAGATTCAGGTTGAGTTGCCGGCGGATATCTCTGCCAAAGACCGCCAAGGCATTTTGCGCTCCATCGACCGTTGTACGGTGAAGAAAGTGGTGCAAGCCGGGCCCGAGTTTGTGATTGAAGAGGTAGAGAATCTGGATGCCGATGCCCAGGCCTTGCTGAGCTTGACGCCGGCTTCTGAAGCGAGCACCTATATTGCCGGCAAGGATCTGCCGTTGGAGCAAACCATCGCCAATATGTCGGGGGTGTTGGCGGGCTTGGGCATGAAGATTGAAATCGCTTCGTGGCGCAATCTTGTCCCCAATGTGTGGTCGCTGCACATCCGCGACGCGCACTCGCCGATGTGTTTTACCAATGGCAAGGGATCGACCAAGGAAAGCGCGTTAGCGTCGGCGTTGGGGGAGTTCATCGAGCGGCTGAACAACAACCATTTCTACGCGGGTACTTTCTGGGGCGAAGACATCGCCAACGCAGCGTTTGTGCATTACCCGAACGAGCGCTGGTTTCAACCTGGTCCTGAAGATGCGTTGCCGGCCGAAATTCTGGATGCGTACTGCCGGCAAATTTACAACCCCGATGGCGAACTGCGTGGCTCGCATCTGTTCGACACCAACTCCGGCAATGTAGCGCGCGGCATTTGTTCGCTGCCCTATGTGCGGCAGTCGGATGGCGAGCTGGTGTATTTTCCGTCCAACCTGATCGAAAACCTGTTTGTGAGCAATGGCATGAGTGCCGGCAATACGCTGATGGAGGCGCAGGTGCAATGTCTGTCCGAAATTTTCGAACGGGCGGTCAAGCGCGAAATTCTGGAAAGTGAAATCGCATTGCCGGATGTGCCGCACGAAGTGCTTGCCAAATACCCTGGCATTCTGGCCGGCATCAAAGGGTTGGAAGAGCAAGGCTTTCCGGTGCTGGTCAAGGACGCGTCGCTGGGTGGGGTGTACCCGGTGATGTGCGTCACCTTGATGAACCCGCGCACGGGCGGTGTGTTTGCCTCGTTCGGAGCGCATCCAAGCCTGGAGGTGGCGCTGGAACGCAGTCTGACGGAATTGCTGCAGGGTCGCAGTTTTGAAGGCCTCAACGATTTACCTCAGCCCACCTTTACCAGTAATGCCGTGACTGAGCCAAACAACTTTGTTGAACACTTCATTGATTCCAGCGGCGTGGTGTCGTGGCGCTTTTTCAGTGCCAAGGCTGATTTTGAATTTGTTGAATGGGATTTTTCCGGCCAGGGCGACAACTCCAATGCCGAGGAAGCCGCGACCTTGTTCGGCATTCTCCAAGACATGGGCAAAGAAGCGTACATGGCGGTGTACGACCAGCTCGGCGCGACAGCCTGCCGCATCCTGGTGCCAGGTTATTCGGAGATTTATCCGGTCGACGATCTGATTTGGGACAACACCAACAAGGCGCTGTTGTTCCGCACCGATATTTTGAATTTGCACAAGCTGGACGACGCGAGCCTGGCAGCACTGCTTGAGCGTTTGAATAACAGCGAGCTGGACGACTACTCCGACATAGCCACATTGATCGGCGTCGAATTTGACGAGAACACGGCCTGGGGCCAACTGACAGTTCTGGAGTTGAAGCTGCTGATTCATCTCGCCTTGCAGCAATTCGAGGCGGCGCAAGAGCTGGTGGGAGCCTTCCTGCAGTACAACGACAACACGGTCGAGCGCGGCTTGTTTTATCAGGCCTTGAATGTGGTGCTGGAGGTGCTACTGGATGGCGACCTGGAACTGGACGATTACCTTGTCAATTTCCGCCGGATGTTTGGCAACCCTCGGATGGACGCGGTGTTGGGGTCACTGGACGGCAGCGTGCGCTTCTTCGGCTTGACGCCAACGAGTATGCAACTGGAGCAGCTCGACCGGCACCAGCGCCTGATCGACAGCTACAACAAACTGCACACGGCACGGGCCAAGGTGGCGGCTGCGTCCAGCTATCCACAAAGCTGAAGTAGAGATCAAATTGCCGGGCTGCGGTCACTGGTGGGCACGGGCTTTGTGCCCTAAGCCCAAGGCCAGACTACTGAAATGCCAGCCCGATTCCAGTCGTAGAACTCAAAAAATTGAAGTTCAATGGCATGACCACTGAGTGGCCGCCGCTTCAAAAGGCTGTAAGTCAACCATCCATTTTTTTCCTTCATCATTTCAGCGAATGCTGCATGGTCTAGCAATTGCGCACTTGAGACAAACACATGCTGTCATGAAGATCACAGCCCGCCGTAGTCTTCTTGCCGCGATGAGGCTGAATCGATTGGATAACATAGAGTTTTCGGTCGACTAGCTTGCGAAATGATCGCCATGGCTCAACTACTGACTGGATTATGAGAGCCGGCAGTATTCAACAGGGATTAACAAATGAGCAAGTCAGGCATTCAGTCCAGCCGAGGTGATGGTTACCAGACCCTTGTAGCCTTTGATTGGGCCTTAACGGTTCTGTCAGACCCTGACTATCCATGGCTTGAAGTAGATTCAGTAACGTGGCAGGTGGACGATGTGGTGATCGGCAGGGCCGACGGAACCAAAATTTGCTGCCAGTGCAAAAAGAACCAGACAGCGCACAGGGCGTGGTCGATTGCCGATCTCGCTGAAGAATTGCACAAGGCAAGTAGGTTGTTGGCCAGCGATCCCAAGACGGTAGTTCGGTTTTATTCTCGCAGTGCCTTCGGCGAACTCGCGGCGCTGCGGGAATTCAGCACCAACTACGCCGATGAATCAGCCTACAGCATCAATCTGGGCAAGGCGCATGAACAGACAGATGCCAGCCTGAAAGAGTTGCTTGTCAAGCAGGCACCAAACCTTTCAAGCTACCAGTTCCTTGGTCGCACGACGTTTGAAATCAGCCCAGAACTGGATCGCATGGAGACATTGCTGCATGAACGTTTGCGCCAGTTGGCAAGCAATCCTTTGGCGGCTTACAACGCTCTATGGACACGCCTTGACCAACTCGGAATGCGCGTCAATGGCAACAACCGCCAAACTGCCGCTACGCAACACCGACTGACCAAAGACGACTTCAAAATCCTACTGGCTCAAGCTGGTGCGATGCTGATACCACCCATGAACACCGCGGAAGTTCGTACCTCATTCCAAAGTACTTCCGCCATCGGTCGTTCATGGCGCAGAGACATTGGGGGCGAACGCATTGTTAGCCCAGTGGTCAACGATCTCATCGCGGCCATCGCGAACAAACATCGCTCCATTCTCCTCACCGGTTCGCCAGGTTCTGGCAAAACCTGCGTGATGCTGGCCCTGCAAGAAGCACTGGAACAACTCGCCCAAACCCGCGTAGACCTGCTGCCGCTGTTCATCCAATCGCGCGAGTTCGCCGAAGTGGTCACTGCACAAGATCGACAAGCCCAAGGCTTACCAGAGCAATGGGTGGAAAAGGTAGCACGCATGGCGGAAGATGCACATGTAGTGGTAGTCATTGACTCACTGGATGTACTTTCCATCGCCCGTGAACACAGCGTGTTGACGTATTTCTTGGCGCAAATTGATCGCCTGCTGCTGGTTCCCAATGTCACCATCGTCACCGCTTGCCGCAACTTTGACCGCCATTACGACCGGCGCATTGCCCAACGAACGTGGGACAAAGAGTTCACTTGCCAGCCACTGGACTGGGACACGGAGATTGCGCCACTCCTCGCCAGACTCGGCATTGATGCATCCGTCACCGATGGGGCCACGCGCGAGCTGATTCGCAACCCCCGTGAATTGGCCCTTTATGTTGAACTGGCGCAGAAAGGCGGCAGCTTCAACGTGGTGACCAGCCACGCATTGGCACGGCGATATCTCGCCATGATGGTTCAAGCCAACAGCGCGTTGGGCGATGCCGCCATGCAAGCCATTGAAGCCATCGCCGCTGAAATGCTCAAGTTGCGCGGCCTGGCGGTGCCACACCAACGATTTACCGCCTCGCGAGAAATTCAGCGCGCCCTACTCAGCCATAACGTGCTGCACGAGACGCAAGATGGACAGCTGACATTCGGGCATCAGACCCTGCTGGACGTGTTGGTGATCAGCGGCGCAGTGCGGCGTGAAGTCACGTTGAACGCATTCATCCAAGGTTTGCCGCCCGTGCCCTTTGTCCGCCCCAGCATTCGCAGCTTTGTTGTGCAATTGGCGTCAGGTGATCGCCGCGAGTTCCGAAAGCAATTGCGTACTGTGTTGACGGGCAGCCACGCCTTCCATATTCGTCGGTTGGTGGCGGAATCCTTGGCAGAGCAAATTCCACAGGATGATGATTGGCCACTGATTCGCGACCTGCGCAACCAGCATCGGGACGTGTTCCAGGTGATCTACACGCAAGCGGTTCGCATGGAATGGCATTACTTCTGGTTCAAGCATCTGGTCCCGATACTAAAAGATTCACGCGATGCCGAAGGATTGACGACCCATGTACACCGGGTGTCGCAATGGAAGAACGACGACGCTGACGGGGTGCTCGCGTTTTGGGCTGAGGTGCTGGCATTTGACTGGGTGGACAAGAAGCAAATCGCATGGCAATTGGAGATTGCACTCTCAGACGTTCAAGCAAAGCATTCGGCGTTGCTTGAACCCTTGCTGCAGACCTTACTCGACCTTCCTCGGCGACCGCACAGTTCTATCGGGCATGCGCTGGCACGATGTGTCAAAGGCGGTGGTATAGACGATGCGGTGCTTTGGAGCTATGTCGCGGGCGAGGTCGGCGATGAAGACGTGCTCAACTATCGCTTTGACAACAAATTGCATTGTCAACCGCACGAATTTGGCAACAGCCATGACAAATTTCTCGGCGATCGAATGCGGCAATCCACTGCTTTGCTGAACTTGGCAGTTGCGGAGATAGAGCGATGGAGCCGAATCAAAGCATCGCGTTATGGCGAGACGCCCACAAGCTATTGGAGTGGCTTTCTACGCGAAACGTCCTACGACGACGCTCACAGCCAGACAGACCACCGACACCTGGATGGCGAACGCATCCTTCTGGATGCCGTCGAGGCAGCCGTTGTGCATCACGCAAACTGTCAATCCGATTGGTGGCAGAACAATCGCCAACGACTGTGCTTCAGCGCAGAAGGCGCGTTGCGCTATTTCGCCATCCTAGCGTGTACGTCGACACCAACCGCCAACCTTGATGTGATTGGCCTCATGCTATGCGACAAGGCACTTCTCGAATCCGATTTGTCGTACGAACTGGGCACGCTGATGCAGACCACTTTTCTGCAACTTGATGCGGCTACGCAAGACGCAATACAAGCAACCGTCTTGACCGTTGACCAGGAAATCACCACTGACTCAAGGCACCGTGGATGGATGCTGCAAAAGCAAGCACAACTGGTTGTCACGATCCCCCGGCATCTGCGTTCCCCCGCCGCACAGGCGGTAATAGACGAATGCGAAAAGATAACGTGGCCACTCGTTCGCCAACCAAGCATTGGCATGCGTGGCGGCATGGTTAGCGCGCCGTTTTCCTTTGAGGTGTTTCTTGGTTCGAGCGATGCCGGAGTGCTGCAACTGCTCGCGCACTACAACGGACATGCCAGAAACACTTTTGATGATTTTCTGATGGGCGGAGAGAGGGAGGTTGGCTCACAACTGGGTGGGGCGGCTTCGCGCCATCCGGCCCGCTTTGTGAATCTTTTGTCAGCAAATTGGGAACGGATCGCAGATCGATTTCGCGATGACATCATGGACGGCGTCGCCACGTACCTAGCGCACCGGTACGGCAACTTGCAGACAAATGGCGCGTGGACACCCAAAGAGGAAGCCGATCCGGTCGCGCTTGCGCGACAAGTTCTCGATGAGTTGGAATGGCACGCGAGCCACTGGCATCACAACCGTGCCGCATCGAAGGCGATACAAGGCTGCGCTCACGTCATTGAGCAGACACGGGACGCTGCACGGCTAACGTCTTTGGCCATGGGTTTTTCAACACTTGAGGAGAAGAGCTCCATTTCAGGCGATTCCGTCGATTTGCTCACCGCTGGCATCAATATGGCGCGAGGTAACGCGGCCGAATCCTTGATGATTGTGGCCAATCAACTTGAAAAGAACGGCATACCCTGGCCAGATTTGTTACCCCCTGCGCTGCGCCTATTTGCAGTAGACAAAGACCCTGCCATTCGTGCCTTGCTATTGCGGCGCATGCCCTATTTTCAAAGCCATCATCCGGATCTGGGCTGGGAGTTGTTTGACCTTGCAATGCAGGACAGTGCCGACGGGCTTTGGGCCATGGCGGAGCCATGCCTCTACCACGCTTACCACCAGAGATATGACATTGTCGAACCGTGGTTGACGCGCCTTTATCGCGAAGGAAACGGTAAGGATTTTGAAATCTGGGGACGTATTTCTGCACTGGCAGCACTTTCGAAACAGCTGGCCCTGTCCGCTTTACTCGCAGAGCTCAAGACACTGGACACGGCCGAAGCCTGGCGCGGTGTTGCCAGCGTTTGGACCCACCCTCGCAACGTACAGCTGCACCGCGAACAATGTCTCGCCGGTCTTGAAGCCGGCTTGAACGCAGAAAACCAGCATGCCCCAGCGGTTGCACGCAAATACGGCAACCTTTTCCGAGAAACGAAACCTTTGGTTTCTACGCCGATTGAATTGCTCAGGCGTTGCTTTTCCCTGCTGGAATCCGAGGCAACTGAGTCGGCACGAAGCGACGTACATGGATTTGATGCATGGCTGAACGCATCCTCAATCCTCGATCCAATGCATGCACTAGAAGCCACTGAGATTTATCTTGATTTTGTTCGAAGCACAAAACCCTATATGTATGACCACGACAACAACCTTACGCAACTGCTGACCCGCCTTTTTGCGCAGGCAGAAGAACAGGAAGAATCAGACAGCGGTGCCATGCTGCAGCGCGTGGTCGTGGTGCAGGATGCTCTGCTGGCTTTGGGTGTCAGTGGCGTGAACGACTGGCTTAAGGTTGCAGAGCGACCATGACCGTGAATAGCGAATCAACAATTGACGAAGATCTCGCCATAGACTTTCCTGCTGCCCTGAAGCCGCCACTGGGTAGCACCCGCTTCTGGTCGAGAGCCAGTGCTGCATCACCGAAATCCTCTCCACGCTGCCGACAGTCAAGCGACTGTTGCCAATGTCGGGACCCATTTCAATGTGCCCTGCAATCCATCAAGTCAATGCATGCCAGGGAGTCAGCCAGGATAATATATGTCATGGCTGATCGGAAAATTGTCGACGATACGCACCACATCGTGCAAAAGCGTGGGATTGGTCAGCTTCGACGTGAAATCTGGGCTGATGCCCAAGGTCAGGTGACTCGTTACAACCTTGCGTACATCAACCGTGCATTGCACGCTGGCGATAACGGACGCGTGGTGGGCTATGACAACCAGCATGGGTATCACCACCGGCACTACTTCGGTGTTGTCGCTGCGGTTGAATTCACGAGTTTTGACGACATTGAAGATCAGTTCCAGGCCGATTGGGCTGCACCCAGGAGCACCGCATGAAAAATGTCACCCTTAAAGCAGGTAATGAACAAGATTTCTTCCGCAGAGGAAAGGTGTTGGCACGATTGGCTGACGCTGGTCAACCGATGCCAGAGGAACGCACTGTCAGCTTTGAAGATCTTGCCGATCTCCTGCGCTTGCTGACTGCCAGTCGACTTGACGTGTTCCGCAGTGTCAAGGGCGAACCGGGTTCGATCACAGTCATCGCTGGTCGCCTACATCGTGATCGCAGCGCTGTCAAACGTGATGTAGACCAGTTGGCAAAAGTCGGACTTGTGACGATAGAAACCAAGACGCTTCCAGGTCATGGTCATATGAAAGAGATTCGAGCGTCCGCTGGCATTTTTCGCCTCGAGGCGATGGTGATGTGAATTGGCTGGACGCTCATGGTCATTGGCTGCGACGTTCTCGGCGGGCGCTCAACGACCATCACGAATCGTGAACTCGCCCGACCGATGCAATAAGAATTTTTCATTAACGCTCGCGGAACCCGCGTTGGCAGCTATTTGTTTTGCTGCAGCTTGAGCGCCTGCTCGGGCCACTCCCGCCATGGGCAGACATCGGCTACATCGCGCACCTGCGGCTGACTGCCCGCGTAGACCAGCATCGGCCGACCGCCAGGCTCGGGCTGCGCGGGTGCAGGCGCTGCACTGGCGGCGGTTTGCCGGAGTGCGGCGTACTTGCGCAATGAGCCAAACCAATCGCCCGCCACCGTCTGTCCGGCCTTGAACTCAACCGTTCGAAGCTGGCTGCCATGCTCCACCAGCAAGTCCACTTCGCTGCCGATCTTGTCACGCCAAAAGAATAGCCGGGCATCCAGGCGCAGATGGAGATTGATCTTGACCGCTTCGGCCACCGCCCAGGTTTCAAACAATGGCCCGCGCAGCGATGACAAGGCCAGTTCCTCCGCACTGCGGACACCCGCCAGCCAGGCAGCCAGACCCGTGTCATAAAAATAGAGCTTGGGTGACTTGGTGAGCTGTTTGCCAAAGTTGACATGGTGCGGTGGCAATAGAAACACCAGGTAACTAGCCTCCAGAATTGACAACCAACCCTTGGCGGTAGGGTTGCTGATGCCGCAGTCGGCCGCCAAAGACGAAAGATTCAAGACCTGCGATGTGCGCGCCGCGCACATGCGTACAAAGGTTCGAAAGGTCTGCAAGTCCCGCACGTTGAGCATCTGGCGTACGTCGCGCTCCACGTAGGTGGTAAAGTAGTCCGCCAGCCAGATGCCTGGTGGAATGCCACGGTCCAGCGGCACCGGATACAGGCCGCGCCACAGCATGTCTTCTATGGAAGTAAAAGGCAAGTTCGCGGCTTGCAACTCGCCCAGGGTAAATGGCAAAAGCTCCAGCAGGCCGACCCGACCCGCCAGAGACTGGCTGATCTCACTGCGCAAGCCCAGTTGCTGGGAGCCCGTCAACACCCAGGCACCCATGGCGCGGTCTCGGTCGACAATGGTTTGCAGGTACGAAAACAATTCGGGCGCGCGCTGGGCTTCGTCCAGAATTGCGCCACCGGCAAACTGCCCCAGAAAACGCCGGGGGTCGGACAGTGCACTCTCCCGCACGTCCGGGTCTTCCAGCGGCACATAGGGCTTGTCGGGAAAAGTGGCCTGGACCAAGGTGGTTTTGCCGGACTGACGCGGCCCGGTCACCGCAACCACCGGATACCACTGGGCGAGTGCTTGAAGTTGAAGCGCGGCCTGCCGAGGAATCATCGCGAGATGGCAGCAGCTTTTTTCAAAATGTGTCTAAATTTAAATTTGTAAATTAAATTTAGACACTTCAAAGATGCCGACCCGAACTGATCGTGGCCGCCGAGACTGCCGGCCTCAAGCTGGCAAAGTGACGCCCACCTTGCGGCCGGCCGCCACCATCTCCTGCCAGGTCTGGGCGTCGATGCGGATGCCCTCTGTTTCGCGTTGCGCGCGGTAGGCGCGCTCCGGGTCGCCGGCAAGCTGTACCGCGTCGAAGCCGTCCGCCACCGGCCCGGCCTGCAGCCAGTTCACAAAAGCCAGCGCTTCCTGTTCGAAAGCGGCTTGCGTGCCGAGCTTGAGGGGGTCTATCAAAATCGTCAGCATGCCGTTGACGACGGCGCGCACGCTGGGGTCGGTGGGACGGTGCCAGGTGCCGCTGCCGGTCAGGGCGCCGCCCAGCAGTTCGCAGGCCACGGCCAGGCCGTAGCCCTTGTGTTCGCCAAAGGCCAGCAGGGCGCCGAACAAGCCATTGCTTTGCGGCACCACCACCACGCCGGGGTCGGTGCTGGGCTGGCCCAGTTCGTCGATCAGGGTGCCGGGCGCCACGCGCTGGCCCTGGTTGTGCGCCACCCGCATCTTGCCCTGCGCCACGCGGCTGGTGGCAAAGTCAAGAATGAAATCAGTTTGTCCTTTGAGCGGAATGCCGATGCAGCAGGGGTTGGTGCCGAAGCGGCCGTCGGCGCCACCAAAAGGGGCCACCACCGGGCGCGACAGCACGTTGACGAAATGCAGCGCTACCAGGCCTTGGGCCACTGCCATTTCGGCAAAGTGCCCGATGCGGCCCAGGTGGTGCGCGTTGGCCAGCGTCATGATGCAACTGCCGTGGGTTTTGGCGCGCGCCATGCCCAGCGCCATCGCCTGCTGGCCCACGATCTGGCCGTAGCCGCGCTGGCCGTCCAGCGTCAGCAGCGTGCCGGTGTCCAGCACCACACGGGCAGCGGTGTTGGGCTTCAGGCCGCCCTCCAACACCGCGTCGACATAGCGCGGCAGCATGCCGACGCCGTGCGAGTCGTGGCCGCTCAGATTCGCTTGCACCAGATTGGCGGCGACGCTGGCGGCTTCTCCGGGGGCGCTGCCGGCGGCTGTTAAAACAGCCGCTACTTGGGCACGTAGTTCAGGAGCTTGAAGTGTTTTTTGCATGCTGTGGAGACGTTCGTTGTGTAGAGAAGACGCTTGATTCAATCGCTGTCATCCCGGACTTGATCCGGGATCCATGCTTCGTTCACCCATGTGCCGGCCGAAGGGGCATGGATTGCGGGTCAGGCCCGCAATGACAGGTTTGTGAAGTGCGCAAACACGCTACATCACGGCGCCGATCTGCCAGGGCACGAACTCGTTTTGTCCGTAGCCGTGCTGCTCGCTCTTGCTCTTGACGCCCGAGGCGGTGGCCAGCAGCAGTTCGAAGATCTGCTGCCCCATCTGGGCAATCGAGCGGCTGCCGTCGATGATCTCGCCGCAATTAAGGTCGATGTCGTCTTCCTGCTTGCGCCACAGTGCCGAGTTGGTGGCGAGTTTGAGCGTCGGTGAGGGTGCGCAGCCGTAGGCCGAGCCGCGCCCGGTGGTGAAGCAGATCAGATTGGCGCCGCCGGCCACCTGGCCGGTGGCGCTGACCGGGTCGTAGCCGGGCGTGTCCATGTAGACCAGGCCGTGCGCCGTGACCTTCTCGGCGTATTCGTAGACCGCCTGCAGATTCGAGGTGCCGCCCTTGGCGACCGCGCCCAGCGATTTTTCCAGGATGGTGGTCAGGCCGCCGGCCTTGTTGCCGGGCGACGGGTTGTTGTTCATCTCGCCGCCGTTGACGTGGGTGTAGTGCTCCCACCATTTGATGCGCTCAATCAGTTTTTCGCCCACCTCGCGCCGCACCGCGCGCCGCGTCAACAAGTGTTCGGCGCCGTAAATCTCCGGTGTTTCGCTCAGGATGGCGCTGGCGCCATGCGCCACCAGCAGATCGACGGCGGCACCCAGCGCCGGGTTGGCGCTGATGCCCGAGTAGCCGTCCGAGCCGCCGCATTGCAAGCCGATGGTGAGGTGCTCGACGCCGCAGGGCTCGCGTTGGACCGCATTGGCGCGCGCCAGCATTTCATTGATCAAGGCAACACCCTTGGCGACGGTTTTGGTGGTGCCGCCGCTGTCCTGGATATTGAAGACGCGCAAGTTGTCGCCCTCCGTCAGGCTGCTGTGCGTCAGCCAGGCCTTGACCTGATTGGCCTCGCAGCCCAGGCCCACCACCAGCACGGCGGCGAAGTTGGCGTGCGTCGCGTAGCCGGCCAGCGTGCGCTGCAAAATCCGCAAGCCCAGGCCTTCGGAGTCCATGCCGCAACCCGTGCCATGGGTCAGCGCCACGACGCCATCCACGTTCGGGAAATCGCGCAAAGCCGCGAGGTTGCTGCGGCGCGAAAAATGGTCCGCAATGGCGCGCGCCGCGGTGGCCGAGCAGTTGACGCTGGACAGCACGCCGATGTAGTTGCGCGTGGCAACACGGCCATCGCTGCGCCGCAGACCCATGAAAGTGGCGCTGCGCCGCGGCGGCTCGGGCTTGCAGTCGACGCCGAACGCATAGTCGCGCTCGAAGTCGCCCTTGTCGGCGCCCAGATCCAGGTTGTGCGTGTGCACGTGCTCGCCGGCGGCAATCGGCCGGCTGGCAAAGCCGATGATCTGGTTGTAGCGCCGTACCGCTTGGCCGGCGGCGATGGCATGGCTGGCGATCTTGTGGCCGGCCGGGATCAAGCCCTTGACCGGGGTCCCTTCGACGCTGGCGCCGCCCAGCAATTGCTGGCGCGCGATCACGACGTCGTCGTCGGGGTGGAGGCGGATAAATGGTGTCATGTGATCGGGGTTCAGTTAAAGACCATGGTGGGGAGCCACAGGACCAGTTTCGGGAAGTAGGTGACGACCACCAGACTGCCCAGCAAAGGCACCAGCCAGGGCAGGATCGCCACGGTGGTTCGCTCGACCGACAGCTTGGCCACCCGTGCCAGCACGAACAGCACCATGCCCATGGGCGGGTGCAACAGGCCAATCATCAGGTTGAGCACCATCACCAGGCCGAAGTGAACCAGATCGATGCCCAGATGCTGGCAGATCGGCACCAGGATAGGCACCAGGATGGTGATGGCGGCGGTCGGCTCCAGAAAGCAGCCGACGAACAGCATCAGCAGATTGGCCAGCAGCAGGAAGATGTAAGGGCTTTGGGTAAAACCCAGCACCCATTCGCTGATGGCGGCGGTGACGCCGGTGGCGGTCAGCATCCAGCCGAAGATGCTGGCCGCCGCGACGATGAACAACACCGTGCTGGTGGTCTCCACGGTGTCCAGGCAGACCCTGACGAAGGTCTTGAAGTTCAGCGTGCGGTACCAGGCAAAGCCCAGCACCATGGCCCACAGGCAGGCCGCGATGGCGCCTTCGGTGGGCGTGAAAATCCCGGTGGTCATGCCGCCGATCAGCAGCACCGGCGTCATGATGGGCAGCGCCGCCTGGAACTTGAAGCGCTTGTCGGCCAGAAAAAGTACCACCAGGCCGGCAAACACCGTCAGTTGCGCCGGCATGTTGAACTGGACGATCAAAACCCACAGCAGCACCGGCCAGCCGATCACCACCA
>NZ_JAQTMS010000018.1 GCF_028714215.1 Rhodoferax sp.
CCACGACAAGGACCAAAGTCTCCACCACAAGCGTCGCCACGGCTTGCCCCTTTGCAAATCAAGCACTTACGCGCAACCCAAGATCCAATTCCCGGGAAAGCAACGGCGAGTTGAGAAAGATGGGTTAGCGTCGGTCTCGGCCGATCCCGAGTTCAGCGTCAAGTACAAAGCGCATTTCTTACTTGGCGCAACCGATGTTAGGCAGCCATCCTGAAAGCAATCTGAACGTTTTCTGAATCTTTATTCAGGCACGGCACAGGTCAAGATCGACAGAGCGCCGGCACCCGGCGCGAAGCGCGCGGCATGGGCTGCTCTGTGGCCTACAGATCCAGCACCAGCAGCGGGCTGCGGGCCCGCGAACAGCAAGGTGTGAACAGACCGTTGCCGGCGCGCTCCTGTGCCGTCAGGAAGCGGTCGCGATGTTCCACCTCACCCTCCAGAACCCGGGTCAGGCAGGTGCCGCAGACGCCTTGCGCGCAGGAGGTCGCAATGTCGATTCCGGCTTCGGCCAGGGCCGCCGTCACGGTCTTCTCCCTGGCGACGTGAATGATCTTGCCGCTGCGGGCCAGCTTGACGTCAAACGCCACGTCGTTCTCCGAGCTGTACAGCTCGGCCGAGAAATACTCGCGATGCAGCTGCGCTTCGGGCCAGCCTTTTTGCTGCGCCGTGGCCATCACCAGATCCATGAAGGCGCTCGGGCCACACAGGTACAGATGGGTATCCGGCGCCGGACGATCGAGCAAGGCCGGGATGTCGAGCAGTTGCTCCGCCGGTCCGTCGCTGTAGTGAAACGAGACCCGCCTGGCAAAGCTTGAGCGCTTGATACGGTCGGAAAACGCGGTGCGTTCGACCGAGCGCGTGCAGTAGTGCAAGGTGAAATCGGCCCCGACCTCGGCCAGCCGTTCCGCCATGCACAGAATGGGCGTTACACCGATGCCGCCCGCCAGCAGCAAATAGCGCTGACGCGAATCATCCAGCGGAAAGTGATTCTTCGGCGCGCTGACTTCAAGCAGGTCGCCAACCTTGAGTTCATCGTGCATGGCACGCGAGCCGCCGCGCGAGGCCGCATGGCGCAGCACGCCAATGACATAGCGGTGTGTTTCTTTCGGGTCGTTGCACAAGGAGTACTGCCGCACCAAGCCATCGCCAACGCTGACATCGATGTGTGCCCCGGCACTGAAGGGCGGCAAGCTTTTCCCCTTCGGGTCGACCAACTCAAAACTGCAGATGGCGTCCGCCTCGACCGTCTTTTTGACCAGTTTCAGTACCAGCTTGGGATTGACCGATTTACGGAATTTGCGGCGAAGATAGGGACTGAACCCGGAGTAGGCTTGAACACCGACGCCCAGCGAAGCCAGCAACAGCAGCAATTGGTAAGGCAGTCCGCCCACCATCCCGGCGTGAATGGCGATGCAGTACAAATAGATTTTCCGGCCGATCTGCTGATCGGCGGCATAGTGCTCCAGCCTGAGCGTTTCGCCGCTGAACGCATCCATGTAGTGATAGCTTTTTGCAAGCTCGTGCGGCCGGCCTTTCTCAAGAATCTCTGCGCCGTAAGCATCCTCCGGTTTGGCCGGATAGCGCAGCGAAGCCCACTCGATATCCGGCACCCGCGCTTTGGTTTTTTGCCAGAAGACTTCCATCGGAAGGCGCTTGGCTGCCTGTGCCGTCGGCTTCGATTTCGGCTTCTCCGGCGGCACATAGCCGGTTGCGCTGTAAATCAGGTTCTTCACCGGCTCAAACCCAATCGGCAATCCTGTGACAGTGATCACGATCAGCACCAGGGCGCTGTAAAGACCAACGAACTTGTGCAGGCTCAGGGTGCGGGCACTGCCCGGCAGCCGCGCATTGAACTTGAGCGCCGCCTTCAGAGCTTGCCGGCTGCGCGGCCACCAGAGCGCAACGCCGCCGCCAATCAGAAGCAGCAGGAAGACGGTGTTGACCCAGCCGGCCAGCGTCCGGCCAAGCTTCAGATCGGTAAAGAAGCGAAAACGGTGCAAGCCGTCCATGACGCCAAAGAAACCGCCGTATTGATTTTGCACACCCAGCACCTGCGCATTGCAGGGATTGAGGTAAACGTAGTCCTTGTCGGTGAACATCACGGCGACCGAAGCGCTGTCGTCGGTAGTGACCTCGATGCCTTGTAGCTTGGCTTGTGGATGGGCGGCTTTGGCAGCGGCGGCCAGTTTGTCGAGCGCCAGGGGTGCCTCGCATTTCGGAACCACATGCAAATCGCGGTAGACAAGGTCCTCAAGTTGCGGTTTCAGGACGAAGCCGGCGCCGGTCAGCGCCAGGAACACAACCACCAGACCCAGCGTCAGCCCGGACCAGGTATGCAGCCATAGCAATTTTTTTCGAAAAGAAGAATTCATCGCCATCGTGATCCGTGCATTGAGAAAGATGAGGGCTGCTCAGGCGCATCCGACCATGGCCTGACCCAGCCGCCTCCCGGCAAGGCAAATGAAAGCAAGCTCGATTTCAATCTGCCATGCCACCAATCATGACGGCCCAACCTGAAAGCAAGCTGAAGACTTCCTGAACAACAATTCAGGAAGGCCCCGAAAAGCGGCAGTCGAGGCTTAGCTGAAGACGCCCCCGTACTGCTTGCGCAGATCGCCTTTTTGCACCTTGCCGGTTCCGCCCACCGGCAGGGCATCGAGAAAGACGACGTCGTCCGGCACCCACCACTTGGCGACGCGCTGGCTCAGGAACGCCAGTATTTCGTCGCGTTCCAGCGCCTGCCCGGGCTTGCGCACGATGAACAGCAAGGGGCGCTCGTCCCACTTGGGGTGCTTGACGCCGATGACCGCCGCCATCGCCACCGCGGGATGGCCCATGGCGGCGCTTTCCAGGTCGATCGAACTGATCCACTCGCCGCCGGTCTTGATGACGTCCTTGGTCCGGTCCCGGATCTGCATCACACCCTGGGCGTCGATGGTGGCGATGTCGCCGGTCGGGAACCAGCCGTCGACCAGCGGCGAGGTTTCACCCTTGTAATAGCCGGTCACTATCCATTGCCCGCGCACCAGCAACTCGCCCTGCGACACACCATCGCGCGGCAAGGTGGCACCGTTCTCGTCGACCACCTTGATCTCGACGCCAAACAGCGATTTGCCTTGCTTGGCGACGATGGCGTGGCGCTCGGCGGCAGGCAATTCCATCTGCCCGGGGGCCAGGGAACTCATGGTGGCCACGGCCGTGGTTTCGGTCATGCCCCAGCCATGGCGCACCTCAACGCCGTAGTCGTCGACAAACCTGGCAATCAAGGCGGCCGGCATCGCCGAGCCACCGACCGCGGTGCGCCGCATGCTGGAAAAACGCAAGCCGTTTTGCTGCACATGCTGCATCAGCGCCAGCCAGATGGTGGGCACGCCGGCACTGACGGTGACCTGCTCCGCTTCCATCAACTCATACAGGCTGGCACCGTCCAGGCGCGGCCCCGGCAACACCAGCTTGGCCCCGGCCAGCGGTGCCGCATAGGGTATGCACCAGGCGTTGATGTGAAACATGGGAACCACCGGCAGCACCGTCTCCTGCGGCGACAGCGACATCACGCCCGGCATGCAGCCGGCCATGGCATTGAGCACGATGGCGCGCTGCGAATAGAGCGCACCTTTGGGGTTGCCGGTGGTACCCGACGTGTAGCACAAGGCGGCGCCGCTGCGCTCGTCGAACTGCGGCCAGTCGAACTGCTCGCTGTGCGGCGCAATCAAGTCCTCATAGCTGAGCACATTGGCAACGCCCTCCAGCGCCGGCGTGTTGGCCGCATCGCTCAGGCAAACCCAGGCTTTCACCTTGGGGCAGTGCGCGGCAATGCCCTTGACCAATGGCGCGAAAGTGGCGTCGAACAGCATCACCGCATCTTCGGCGTGGTTGATGATGTAGATCAGTTGCTGCGGGTGCAGGCGCGGGTTGCAGGTATGGATCACCATGCCGCTGCCCGACACCGCGTAATAGGCTTCCAGGTGGCGGTGGTTGTTCCAGGCAATGGAGCCGACCGCGCTGCCGGCGCCCAGGCCCAGTTGTCTCAAAGCATTGGCCAGCTTGCGCGCACGCGCGGCGCACTGGGCGTAGGTGTAGCGAAACAGGGGGCCGTGGGTCTCGCGCGCCACCACTTCGACCGCGCCGTACTGGGCGGCTGCGTGTTCGATGACATCGGAAATAAGAAGGGGGCGGTCCATCATGAGGCCGGGCTGAAGCATGGGTTGTCTCCGGGGTTGGTTGTTGAAAGTCAGCCCGGTACTGTATCAGCCGCCGCCACGCAACATGTACAAATCAAAGCGTTTCATGAAGCTGTAGCGCTGGGCTTCACTTAGGCCAGCGAAGCGAAATGTCACCAGCAGGCGCGGTATGCGCACCAGGGCAATGACGCGCGGCTCGCCGACTTGCCATTTCAAACCCAGCGCGCCGTCCCCGATGCGCACGCCGGCCGAGTGGTCCTGCAACTTCCAGGGATGCTCGCCAATGGCAGCCGGCAGCCAGCGCAGCCACTCGGTCTCGGTGCAGCCCATCTCGCGCTCAAAGCGCTCAGCGTAGAAAGACTGCATGCTGGTCAGTTCCAAAATTCACGATCTCATCCCTTCGTTGCCGACGTCAGGGGCTTTGTCATTGCGGGCCTGACCCGCAATCCATGGATGCCGGATCGGGTCCGGCATGACAGCTTTGGAGATTCAACATGACAAGCTATCAACCACCCGCAATAGGCGGCCAGATCGCCAGTACGTCGCCATCGCTCAAGGTCTGGCTAGCGTGTTTTTCGGGCTCTATGTATTTGCCGTTGACCAGCACCAGATGCACCAGCGCCGGCGGCAATTGGTAGGGTTCCAAGACCTGAAGAATGGTGGCGCCGTCCGCCACCTCCAGCTCCACGATATTGGTATAGCGCGACGCCGCGGGCAGGTAATCGGTGAGCGTGGCAAAGAGCTTGAGCGTGATCTTCATGCGTCGCAAATTCTAGCGACGCCGCTCGTCCTGCGCACCGGCCCAGGCGCTTTGTCCCTGGGCGCTGGCCAGGTAGGCTTGCATCAGCCGGGTCGGGTCGTTCATCAGGGTGTCTTTCCAGGCCCCCAGCTTCACCTGGCCTTCCACCAGGCCGCGCATGACGCCCACGTGCTCGGTCCAGCCGACCGCGTTGCAGCCCACCAGCACCTGGTCCTTGAACTGCAGACTCAGGTGCCTACCCGCAGCCTTGTCGGTCAACTCGACATGCTCGCCACCGGGCACGCCTTGCCAGTCACCAAAGCTGGCGGAAACCAGGCCCAAAGTGTCCAGCACGTTGATTAGCGTCACCCCCTTGAGCTCGGCGCCGGGCGCTTTGCCGGCGGCAAATGCCACCATGTTCAGGGCGGCCACCCGGGCCTGCTCGGCGGCGTTGGGCTGGATCGCGCTGACCATGGTTTTGCCCGACACCTTGTCAAAGGCTTCGGCGCAGTCGCCGGCCGCAAAAATGCCCGGCACATTGGTTTGCAGATGCTCGTCGGTCAGCACGCCCAGCAAGCAGATGACGCCGGAGTTTTCCAGAAAGCCGATGGCGGGCCGCACCCCCGCCGCGCTGATCACCAGGTCCGCCGACAGCGTCTGGCCATTGCTCAGGCGCACGCTCAGCGGGCTTCCCTGATCTATCGCTTCGACCCGCGTATCGGTAAACACCTGCACGCCTTTGGCCTCGACCCAGTCGCGAATCATGCCACCGGCGGTAGCCCCCATCATGCGCGGCACCATGCGGTCGCCCATCTCGACCACGCTCAAATGCACACCGCGCGCCGCCAGCGCTTCCATGATGATGCAGCCGATGAAACCGGCACCCAGTTGCAGCACCCGGGCTCCTTTGGTGGCCAGCGCCATGATCTGGCGGGCGTCGTCCAGCGTCCAGCAGGAGTGGACGCCCGCCGTGTCGATGCCGCGAATGGGAGGTCGCACCGGCCGCGAGCCGGTGGCAATCAGCAAGGTGTCGAAGCCCAGCACCTGAGCGTCCTCCAGCGTGACTGTCTTGCCGGCCGCGTCGACCTGTTTGACCGACGCCTGCAGCACTTTGACCTGCAAGTCGGCAAAGTGGGAAGCACTCTTGCGCAGGTAAGTGCCACTCTCACCCACCTTGCCCATCAGCAGGTAGGGAATCGCCATGCGCGAGTAAGGCGGCTCGCGCTCGTCGCCAACGATCGTGATGCGGTCCGCCGGTGCGTGCTTGCGGATGGTTTCGGCGGCGATGACACCGGCCGGGCCGGCGCCTAGGATGAGGTGATGGGTCATGACACTTTCAGAGGCTCAGACGCGCGCGGGTTTCGGCCGTTGGGCGCCCTTCGCTGTCCCAGCCGCGAACCTCGTAGTACTTGGGCAGCATCTTGGCCAGCTCATTGACTTTGCCCTTGGCCGGGCCGGTCTTGCAGGCCTCGGTCAACAGACGCGGGGGCAGGCTATCGTCCTTGGAGGTAAAGCCGGCCCGGTTGTTGAACTCGCGCTCCATGTTCCAGATGCGCTCACCGATCTTGGCCAGTTCCTCGATCGTGAACTGCTCGCCGCAAGCGCCTTGCATTTGCGGTGCCAGATCCTGCAGACCCCAGGCAAAAGTGGTGAAGATGCACAGGCCGGAGGAGTCGAAGGCGGCGGTGGCGTCCTGGAACGCCTTGACCAGATCGGGCTTGCCCTCATGCTCCAGCGGATCGGTCTTGACCGGAATGCCCAGCACTTCGGAGGCAATGGTGTAGCCGCGCAAGTGGCAGCCGCCCCGGTTGGAGGTGGCGTAGGCCAGACCGATACCCTGAATGGCGCGACCGTCGTAGGCCGGGAACTCCTGGCCCTTGGAACTCATGCTCAGCTCGGGGTGCCCATACTTGGCCGTCAGGCGCTTCGAGCCCTGACCGATTTCCTTGCCGAAGCCGCGGCCATTGACGGTCTCTTCGGCCAGGAAGGCCAGTGCCTGGGCCGAGCCGAACGGCGCTGCTATGCCTATCAGTTCCTTGGACAGCACGCCCATGTCGTACAACTCCATCACCGCACCCACCGTGGTGCCGAAGCTGATCGGGTCTATGCCCTCCTCGTTGCACAGCAGGTTGGCATATTGCAGCGCTTCCAGGTCGTTAACGCCATTGGCCGCGCCCAGCGCCCAAGCCGCTTCGTACTCCAGTCCACCGTTGGCACCGCGGTACTGCGGCTTGTTGACAATCGTGAAGTGACCCTCGTCCATCTTGCTGATGCGACCGCAGGCGATGGTGCAACCAAAGCAGGCCTGATTGGTGACCAGGTGCTTCTTGCCGTCGCTCTTGCGCGGCGCCGCCATGGCTTCGGCACCGATGTCCTTGGCGCCTTCAAACTGGTTGTCGCGGTGGTTGCGGGTCGGCAAGGCGCCCACTTCGTTGATGACACTCATCAACACCTGGGTACCCATCGCGGGCAGGCCGGTGCCGGTGACGCCGTTCTCCGCCAACACCTTTTTGCCGGCCTTGACGGCCGCCATGAAGGCTTTCGGGTTCTGGATATTGCCAACGCCCTTGGTACCGCGCACGGCGATCGCCTTCAGGTTCTTACTGCCCATCACGGTGCCCACGCCGGAGCGGCCGGCAGCCCGGTGCAAGTCGTTCACGACACTGGCAAACAGCACGCCGTTCTCGCCCGCCTTGCCGATGCTGGAAACGCGCGTCAGCGGGTCTTGCAGGCTCTTCTTGAGCATCTCCTCGGTCTGCCACACGCTCTTGCCCCACAGGTGGCTGGCATCGCGCAGTTCAGCCACATCGTCGTTGACGTAGAGGTACACCGGCGTGGCGCTCTTGCCTTCGAAAATCACCATGTCCCAGCCGGCCATCTTGAGCTCGGCACCCCAGTAACCGCCCGAGTTGGAACAGGCAATGGCGCCGGTCAGCGGGCTCTTGGTGATCACCGTGTAGCGACCACCGGTGGAGGCCATGGTGCCGGTCAACGGGCCAGTGGCCCAGATGATCTTGTTGGCACTCGACAGGGGATCGGTTTTGGCGTCCACCTCTTCCACCAGGTATTTGGACCCCAGGCCGCGCGAGCCCAGGTAAGCACGCGCCCAGTCCATATTGAGCGGCTCGGATTTGACGGTACCCGCGGTCAAATCAACGCGAAGAATTTTTCCAGCCCATGACATGATGCGTGCTCCTTAAGCGGCGGTAGGTTGATTGCCAAGCTTGTCGGCCCATTGCGCCATCTTGCCCAGACCGGTCCAGTTGGCGTCAATGAAGGTGATGGCGCCGGTGGGGCAGGCATCGGCACAGGCCGGCTCGCCGCCGCACAGATCGCACTTCTGCACCTTGCCTGTTGATTCGACGTAATTGATGGTGCCGAACGGGCAGGCGATGGTGCAGACCTTGCAGCCGACACAGGTGGCCTCGTTGACCACCTTGGCACCGGTCGCCTTGTCCACCGTGATGGCCTCCACCGGGCAGGCATGCAGGCACCAGGCCTCGTCGCATTGGGTGCAGGTGTAAGGCACTTTTTTGCCGGTATGGTGGAAGTCGAACACCTTGATACGCGATTTGGCGGTGGCGAAAGTGCCGTAGTTCTCGAAAGAACAAGCCATTTCGCATTGCAAACAACCGGTGCATTTGTCGGCGTTGATATGCAACACTTTTTGCATGTATGTCTCCTGCGGGTTGTGGCACCTATGAAGTGCCGTTCCTATGAAATTGAGTACATAGCGATTGTTGGGGGTTCGGGAGATTTTTGCCTAGGTAGTAACCCTAGGCCGACACACGAGGCAGTGCGAAATTCTCAATTTGAAACACTGGGCAGGAAAGTCCTTTGTGTACGAGAATTATCAAAATCGTGAAATCGCCAACACACCCAGCCCCATGACCAGTCCTGTCACCGCCAGCACCAGCCTGCGACTGAGCGCGATAGCGCAGGCCCGCCGCACCGCGCTGCAAGACCGCGCGGCGCTGCCGCCGGGCTGGATTGCGCCCTGGATCGAGCGCTCCTGGCAGCGCTGCATCGGCCTGGGCCTGCAGCCGCAGGAAGCGGTGACTTTTGATGTGATAAGCCACCTGCAGATGCGCCAGACCACGGAGGCCAACCAGCGGCTGGTGGCGACGGCCAAACCGGTTTTGGAGAGGTTGGGACGCGCCATCGTGAACACGCGCTACTTTGCCATTCTGACCAACGCCGACGGCATCGTGGTGGATGTCGGCGGCGCCGTCGATCGCTCCGACCGGCGCGCCGACAGCATCACCCGCATCGGCACCGATTTGTCGGAACGCAAGGTGGGCACCACGGCCATCGGCGCGGTGCTCAATGATTTGCAGCCGGTCTGGCTGCACCGGGGCGAACATTTCTTTTCCGACACTTCTCATTACAGTTGCGCTGGCGCGCCCCTGTTCGGCCCGACCGGTGCTTGCGTCGGCATGCTGGATTTGACTGGTATTGATGCGGTCGAGCGCCCGGAACTCAAGCATCTGGTCACCCAGTCGGCGCAAAAAATTGAGAACGCGTTGCTGCTGGCGCAAACGCACAAATTGATGTTGCGTCTGAACTGGCCAGGCAACGCGCTGGGCAGCGAAACCGATGGCATCCTCTGCCTGGACGCCGACGGCTGGATCACGGGAGCGAACCAGATCGCGCGCCAGATGGTGCCGAATCTGGCCAGCGCGGGTCAGCCCGGCGTGCATGTCAGTTCGGTCTTCGGCATGGCTTACGAGCTGCTGTTCGATGCCGTTCACCGCCCTGACGCGACGCTTGAAATTCCGCTCTGGACCGGTCTTCGCTTGCAGGCGCTACCCCTGGCGAGTTCGCTGGAGGCTTGGTCGGTTGATGCCGGACAACGCCCCCGCAGTGCGGAAAGTGTGCCGCTCAAGGAAATCGAGGTCAGCCTGATCCGCAAAGCCGTCGAACAAGCCCGCGGCAATGTGGCCCAGGCCGCTCGCGCCCTGGGCATCAGCCGCGCCACGGTGTACCGCAAATTGGGCAACACCAAATGACGATGGCCCGGCGCTGCCCAAGGTGAAGAGCTTAGTCCTTGCGCGGCACGCTGCAAACCGTGTCGCCGGGATCGTTGGGGGGCACCGCGTTGCCATCTTTCGCCGGGCCCACTTCCATCGCGCGCGGCAAGGCCACGCCGTTTTTAATGGCCAGAATTTCAGCCATCACGCTGACCGCTATTTCGCTGGGCATCTTGCTGCCGATATAGATGCCTATCGGTCCGTGCAAGCGCGCCAGCGTCTGCTCGCTCATCCCGAAATGCTGGCGCAGACGTTCGTGGCGCGCCTGGTTGTTACGGCGCGAGCCGATCGCGCCAACGTAGAACGCCTCCGAATTCAAGGCCTCCAGCAAGGCCAGGTCGTCCAGCTTGGGGTCGTGCGTCAAGGCCACGACGCAACTGCGTTTGTCCGGCTTGAAGGCGATCACGACGTCGTCCGGCATCTCGCCCAGAACGTTCACCCCCAGCACCGACCAGGAGCCGCGGTACTCCTCGCGCGGGTCGCATACCGTCACGGCGAAGCCGTTGAACAAGGCCATGGTCGCCAGATATTCCGTGAGTTGCCCGGCGCCTATCAACAGCATGCGGTAGCCCGGTCCGAAGGTGTTCACCAGTTCCTGGCTGGACAGGGACAGTTCGCTGGCCACGCTGGCGGGCCGCAGGCTGACCGCGCCGTCGCTCAGCCGGACGCAGCGTTGCACCAGTTGCCCGCCATCCAGCAGCGCCACCAGTTCCGCCAGTTTCTGCGGGTCGGGATCGTACTCCAGCAACAACTCCAGCGTCCCGCCGCAAGGCAATCCGAAACGGTGCGCCTCATCGGCCGTGATGCCATATTTGACGGTCGCCGGCGCACCCCTGGGCATGCTGTCGACGCCGCTCTGCTTGGGCTCCGGTGCCGCTTTTGCAGCGGCCCGGGTGTAGCGGTAAATCAGGTCGTCCTCAATGCATCCACCCGACACCGAGCCAACCACCGAACCGTCTTCGCGCAGCGCCATGATGGAGCCGACCGGACGCGGCGACGAGCCCCAGGTTCGAACCACGGTGGCGAGAATGGCCCGCTGGCCGGCCTGACGCCACGCGCTCAGGGTGCGCAAAACAATGAGGTCCAGGTTTTCCATAGCTGCTCCTTGGCGCTGGCCGCCCTCAACCGAACGAGCGCAGCACCCAAAAACCGATACCCAGCACGATCAATCCGGCAATCCAGATCCATGCCGGCAGGCCACTGGCCGCGCTGGGTGCGGGCGTTTCTGACGCAGCCACCCGAGCGGCGTAGGCCTGCGGGTACTTCTTCTGCATTGCTTCATCGAAACGTTTGAAAAAATCTTCCGCCATCGACTTGGCGGCGCCGTCGATCAGGCGCTGGCCCAACTGCGCCACCTTGCCACCGACCGATGCATGCACCAGGTAACCCAACTCGCAGCCTTGCGGGTTCGCCAGCAGCTTGATCTGGGCCGTTCCCTTGCCGAAGCCGGCAACGCCACCCTGACCATCGAAGGCAATGGTGTAGCTGCTGGGGACCACGATGTCGTTCAGGCTGATCTTGCCCGTGAACCTGGCGGCAATCGGGCCGATCTTGAGTGCCAGGGCGACTGCGTATTGGTTTTCACCGCTGGCTTCCATCTTGTCGCAGCCCGGGATGCAGCTCTGAATGACCGCGGGATCGTTCAGCGCCTCCCAGGCTTGTTGTTGCGTGATCGCCAGTTGCCGATTGCCTTGCATGTCCATGGTGTGAATCCTTTATTCGGGTGCCAATCAGGGTGTTTGATTCGAAGTATTCAGACAGACCGCTTCAACGACCCATCAAGGCCGCCAGGCTGCCTGCCAGTTCTTCGAGTTTGCTCACGTTGTGCACTGCCAGCATGCCGTGTGCCTGGCGTTGCAGCACGGCGGCGCCGCGTGCCAGCGCTGCGTAGCCGTCAAAGCGCAGCAACGGGTTGAGCCACAGCAGGCGCCGGCTGCGCCGGCGCAACCAGACCAACTCCTGTTCCAGCAGCTCGGGCGCACCGGTATCCAGACCATCGCTGATGATCAACACCAGGGTTCGGCGCCCAACCAGTCGCCGTGCATGCTGCTCGCGCAAGGTGCCAAGGGCGGCGCCGAGTTGAGTCCCGCCGGCGAAATCTTCAATCGCCTGGCTGGCGTGGGCCAGCATCTCGTCGCTGTCGGCCAAGCGGAACGCCGGCGTCAGGTCGGTCAGCTGGGTGCCGAAGGCAAACACGTCGCGGCGTGGATGGCGGCGCGTGGCGGCATGCAAAAACGCCAACAGCAAACGGGCATAACGTTCCATCGAGCCCGACACATCGACCAGCACCAGCAACGGCAGCAACTGCTGGCGCCGCCGCAGCAGGGGCAGCCGCATGATTTCGCCGCCCGAGCGCACCGCTTGCCGCAGCACGCCGGGCCAGTGCAGTTGCGTGCCGATGGCCGCCGACCGGGTGCGCCGCGAGGCGAACTGCGGCAGCGGCAACGCGACATCGCGCGCCAGGCGTTCGACCAGACGGTATTCGGTGGCCGACAGCGCATTGAAATCGGCATGCTTGAGACGATGCAGGTCGCTGGCCGTCATGGCGGCGTCGAAGTCCACCTTCTGCTCCTGCGGTTTCGGCTGGACTGGCTGGCCAAAAGCTCTCTGCGGCGACAAGGCCTCGCGCACCCGCGGCCGGCGCTTGCTCGGCTCGGCCTTCCCTTCGGCGCTGGGCAGCAATTGCGACAACAGCTTTTGCGCCACTTCGGGGTTGCGGAAGAAGGCGTCGAACAGTTCCCGGAACACCAGCCGGTCCTGCTCGCGATTGACCATCACCGCTTCCATCGCCGCGCCGACGTCGGCCTTTGAGCCCAGTCCGACGGCCAACGCCGCATCGGCCGCCAGCGCAATGCGCGAACTGTCCACCCGCACCCCAGCGCGGCGCAAGGTGCGCCCAAAAGCGGTGAAGTTGTCGGCCAGCTTGCCCGACCTGGAATCGCCCAGCAACATGGTGCGCTCAGTCCAGCATCATGCCGGCGCCTCTTGCGGCTTGAGCAACTCGGCGCTCATGTCGCGCGTCAGCGCCGCCACGTCCTCGCGTTGCTTGAACAGGATGCCGGCGGTGTCCGCCATCACCTCCGGATCAATGTTCAGCGTGTCCAGCGCCACCAGGGCCCTGGCCCACTCAACGCTTTCGGCAACCCCCGGGACGCGCTGGAAGGCATCGGCGAAGGGCCGGCTGCGCAGCCGGCTCACCACCGTCGCCACCTGGGCCGACAAGCTGGCCGAAGCCTCGGGCACCTGCGCCCGGACGATGGCCAGTTCACGCTCACGCTCCGGATAGTCCAGCCAGTGGTAGAGGCAGCGGCGCTTGACCGCATCGTTGAGCTCGCGGGTGCGGTTGCTGGTCAGAACGGTGACCGGCTTGACGACCGACCGGATGGTGCCGATCTCCGGAATGCTGACCTGGTATTCCCCCAGGTATTCCAGCAGGAAGGCCTCGAACGGCTCGTCGGCCCGATCGACTTCATCGATCAGCAACAGCGCGCCCGGCGCCGGCGTTTGCAGCGCCTGCAGCAGCGGGCGCCGAATCAGGTAGCGGTCCTGGTAGACCTCGCGCTCGACCCGTTCGATTTCGTTGCTGGCCACCCCTTGGGCGGCCCGCATGTGCAGCAACTGCGCCGCGTAATTCCATTCGTACAAGGCCTCGCGCTGCTCCAGGCCGTCATAGCACTGCAGGCGCAGCAACTGACGTCCCAGCAGCAGGGCCAGGGCCTTGGCCAGTTCGGTCTTGCCGGCCCCCGGCTCGCCTTCCAGCAGCAAGGGACGCTCCAGCTTCAAGGCCAGAAACACGGCGGTGCAAAGCCGGCGCTCGGCGTAGTAGCCGACCGACTCCAGCGCCTGGCTCAAAGCATCAATATCCGGGAATAGTGTCATGGATTCCGCCATTCAAGGTCGCCGCTTCAATCTTCAAATACCGTCGTAGCGTGGCATAAAAAAGCCCCGGGTCCGACAACCCGGGGCCGCCCCAGTGGGCCGGCTCAAGCCAGCATCTGCGTCACGGCACGTTGCGTCAGCACACTGATGAGATTGGCGCGGTAGGCGGCCGAGGCGTGCAGGTCGGCGTTGAGTTCCGAGGCATCGATAGCCACGGCGGCGGCGGCCGAGGCGCTGAAGCTGCGGTTCAGCGCGTCTTCCAGCCCGCGGTGCCGGAATACCCCGTTGGCAGCGCCCGTCACCGCCACCCGCACGCCGGACCCGGTTTGCGCCACAAACACGCCCACCAGGGCGAAGCGCGAAGCCGGCTGGTTGAACTTGATGTAGGCGGCTCGTTTCGGCAGCGGGAAACTGATCGCCGTGATGATCTCGCCGTCCAGCAAGGCGGTGCTGAACATCCCTTGAAAAAAGTCGTCCGCGGCAATTTTTCGCTGCGTGGTGTGGACGCTGGCACCGAGGCCCAGCACGGCGCTGGGATAGCAGGCGGCCGGGTCGTTGTGCGCCACCGACCCGCCCAGCGTGCCCATGGCGCGCACCTGACGGTCGCCGATGTGCGCCGCCAGCTGCGCCAGCGCCGGAATCGCGGCCTTGACCTCGGCGCTGCCGGCGACGTCGATATGGCGCGTCATGGCACCTATGACCAAGGCATTGCCGTCACGCCGGATGCCGCTCAACTCTTTGATGGCACTGATATCGGCCAGGCGACCCGGGGCGGACAAGCGCAGCTTCATCGACGCCAGAAGGCTCTGCCCGCCGGCCAGAAGCTTGGCACCGCCGGCGGCCAGTTGGGCGGCATCGGCCAGGGTCGTGGGCTGCTCTAAGGTAAATGGATACATGTTCCTTGATCCTCTCGTGTTGATTTCAGACTTTGCTGGCCTGAATGGCTTCCCAGACCCGTCCCGGCGAGGCCGGCATGTCAAACTCTTTCACGCCCAGTGGCTTCAGCGCGTCCAGCACGGCGTTGATGACGGCCGGCGGCGAGCCGATGGCACCGGCCTCGCCGCAGCCTTTGGTCCCCAGGGGGTTGTGCGTGCAAGGCGTGCAGACGGTGCCGATCTTGAACTCGGGGAAATCGTCGGCCCGCGGCATGGCGTAGTCCATGAACGAGCCGGTCAACAACTGACCGGTTTCACGGTCGTAGACGCAGTTTTCCAGCAGCGCCTGGCCAATGCCCTGGACCAGGCCGCCATGCACCTGGCCTTCGACAATCATCGGGTTGATGATGGTGCCGAAATCGTCCACTGCCGTGAACTTGTCGACCCGCGTCTTGCCGGTGGCCGGGTCCACCTCCACCTCGCAGATGTAGGTGCCCGCCGGGAAGGTGAAATTGGTCGGGTCGTAGAACGCGGTTTCGTTGAGGCCAGGCTCCAGCTTGTCCAGCGGGTAGTTGTGCGGCACGTAAGCGGTCAGCGCGACCTGGCCGAAGGTGACTTTTTTGTCGGTGCCCTTGACCGTGAACTCGCCGTTGGCGAAATCGACGTCGGCGTCGCTGGCCTCCATCAGGTGCGCGGCGATTTTCTTGGCCTTGGTTTCGATCTTGTCGAGCGCCTTCATGATGGCCGCTCCGCCGACCGAAATGGAGCGCGACCCATAAGTGCCCATGCCGAATGGCACCCGCCCGGTGTCGCCATGCACCACGTCCACCGCCTCCACCGCGATGCCCAGGCGTGCCGCGACGACTTGCGCAAACGTGGTCTCATGCCCTTGCCCATGGCTGTGCGAACCGGTGAAGACGGTCACGCTGCCAGTGGGATGCACGCGCACTTCGCCGCATTCGAACAAACCGGCGCGGGCACCCAGGGCACCGGCGATATTGCTGGGTGCGATGCCGCAGGCTTCGATGTAGCTTGAATAGCCGATGCCGCGCAGCAAGCCCTTGGCCGCACTGGCCGCCTTGCGCGCATCGAAGCCGGCCACATCGGCCAGCGCCTGCGCCTGGTTCATGCAGCCCAGGTAGTCGCCGACATCGTATTGCAGGGCCACCGGCGTCTGGTATGGCCAGCTGCTGATGAAATTGCGCTTGCGGATTTCGTCCTGCCCGATGCCCAGTTCCCAGGCACAGCGGCTGACCAGCCGCTCCAGCAGGTAGGTGGCTTCGGGACGCCCGGCACCGCGATAGGCATCGACCGGCGCGGTATTGGTGAACCAGGCATCGACTTCGACGTAAATCTGCGGCGTGCTGTACTGGCCCGCCAGCAAGGTGGCGTACAGGATGGTCGGCACGGCGGTGGAAAAGGTCGACAGGTAAGCGCCCAGGTTGGCGTCGGTGTGCACCCGCAGCGCCAGGAACTTGCCGTCTTTGTCGAGGGCCATTTCGGCGTGGCTCACATGGTCCCGGCCATGGGCATCGGTCAGGAAAGACTCGCTGCGTTCGCAAGTCCATTTGATGCTGCGGTTGACCTGCTTGGCGGCCCAGGTCAGCGCCACGTCTTCGGCGTAGAGAAAGATCTTGGAACCAAAACCACCGCCCACGTCCGGTGCAATCACACGCACCTTGTGTTCCGGCAGGCCCAGCACAAAGGCCGTCATCAGCAGGCGCTCGACATGCGGATTCTGATTCGCCACATGCAGCGTGTACTCTTCATTGGCCCGGCTGTAGCTGCCGATGACGGCGCGCGGCTCCATGGCATTGGGCACCAACCGGTTATTGACCAGGTCCAGCTTGGTCACATGGGCCGCCTTGGCAAAGGCCGCATCGACCTGCCCCTTGTCGCCGATGGCCCATTTGTAGCAATGGTTGTCGGGCGCCGCCTCGTGCAGCGCCGCTCCCTTGGCGGCATCGCGCACATCGACCACGGCATCGAGAACCTGGTACTCGACCTCCACCGCTTCCGCCGCATTTTTGGCTTGCTCCAGGGTCTCGGCAATCACCATCGCCACCTGGTCGCCAACGTAGCGCGCCTTGCCGAGCGCCAGCACCGGGTGCGGCGGCTCTTTCATGGGCGTGCCGTCGGTGCTGGTGATGAGCCAACCGCAGGGCAGACCGCCCATCTTTCCTTCCAGGTCCTTGCCGGTGAAGATTTCGACCACGCCCGGCAGCGCCTTGGCGCGGTCCACGGCAATGCTCTTGATCTCGGCATGGGCATGCGGGCTGCGCACAAAGACGGCGTAAGTCTGCCCCGGCAGGTTGATGTCGTCGGTGTACTGGCCGGCGCCGGTCAGGAAACGGTAGTCTTCCTTGCGCCGTATCGAGGCGCCGATGTGCGGCAGTTTTGCGAAGTCGGATGCACCCATGTCTGTCTCCTTCAGGCGGCCATGGCAGCTTGTCCCTGCTGCACGGCCTTGACGATGTTTTGATAGCCGGTGCAGCGGCAGATGTTGCCCTCCAGCAATTCGCGGATTTCGCCCTCGGTCGCCTTGGGATGATGCTTGCACAGGTCAACCGCGCTCATCACCATGCCGGTGGTGCAATAACCGCACTGCAAGCCGTGGCTCTCCTTGAAGGCGGCCTGCATCGGGTGCAGCGTGCCGTCCGCTTGAGCCAGACCTTCGATGGTGGTGATCTCGGAGCCATTGACCTGGGCCGCCAGCACGTTGCAGGATTTGATGGCGTGCCCGTCCTTGATCACGGTGCAGGCGCCGCACTGCGCGGTGTCGCAGCCGACATGCGTGCCGGTGAGTTTGAGCTGCTCGCGCAACACCTGTACCAGCAATGTGTTGGCGGGAACATCAACCGTGATGGACTTGCCGTTGACCGTAAGCTGAACCTGCATGGGAATAGTCTCCGTTTAGGTGGTTTCGACGAAAGAGGCTGATTATTGGTTTTGACCCAAGCGATCTGCCTAGGCAAAACCCTTATCGGTTTCGCAAGGTTCCGAAATGACACCGAGCCAGTGCGCTTGCCGAACCGGCTTCAAGTTGTTCGGAGGGTTTGTTTCTCCAATGAAAAACGCCTTGAATGGTGATTTTCTTCAGCCACTTTTTTCGTCCTAAGAAGGCGATTTCATAAGTACAACTCCTAGGTGGCTATACCCAGTCGGTCAGCATGGGTATAGGCCGTCAAACGCTGGCCACGGACAAACCCGCACAAGGTGATGCCGACCCGCTGCGCGGCCGCTATTGCCAGTGACGATGGCGCCGAAACCGCCGCCACCAACTCGATGCCGGCGCGCGCCGCTTTCACGATCATCTCCAGGCTGACGCGTCCTGAGAGAACGACACAGCCGGCGGCGCTGGCTTGGGCGTGCAGCAGGCAGTGGCCAATCACCTTGTCCAGCGCATTGTGTCGACCCAGATCCTCGGCCACCGCCAGCAGGTGGTCATGGGCATCGAACAAGGCGGCCGCATGGGTGCCACCGGTGGCCGCAAAAATGAATTGCTGCTGCTGCATCGCCAGCAGGTAGCGATGCACCTGGGCTGCGCTGACCTGCCGCGTTCGGCCGACCTGCAGGGCATCCGGAAAGGCCGCCTCCAGACTGTCCACATTGCCGCACATGCCGCACGAGCTGGTGACCAGGCCGCTGCGGCGCGCACTTTGCACACCCGCGGACCGCAGCAGCTTGACCTTGACCACGGCCGGATCGTCCGGACAAACAGCCATCGACTCGACCTCGCCCATGGCCTTGATAATCCCCTCGGTGAACAGGAAGCCGGCCGCCAGCGCCAGGTCACCGGGCTCGCCGGCCACCCCCAGCACGCCGTCTTGCGCCAGGTATCCGGCGGCGCCCGCCGATCCGGTGGGCGTGCTCATCAAGGTGTAGCTGCCGACCTCGGCCACCTCCACCCGCAGCGCCTGTTCGACCACCACCCAGCAACACTCCTGCGCCGCTCCAGGCTCCGGCCCCTCGATGCGGCGCGCCATCACCGAACGCATGCCGCGCCGCGGCGCCAGCAGATCGGCGAGAACGACCGGTGACTCTCTCTTCATGATGCTTGACCTGTCAGCGGCGCGCCAGCGGCCTGACCGCCACCCGCACGATATCGGCACCGGAACCGGTGGCGTCGGTCAGTTCGATCGACATCGGCGCAATGGTGTTCAGGCTGGGCGACTGGAGGTCTTTGGCGTAAGGTGTAGCCCAGTAGTCGAACTGGCCCACCATCACCAGCGTGTCGGGGCGTATGCCCTGCACCACAATGGCCGGCCCCTGGGTTGCGCCGATCGCCGAAGTAACCTCCAGCAGGTCGCCTTCTTCAATGCCCATCTTGCGCGCCGCGCCGGCATTGATCATGACGCCGCGGTGGCCGCGCACGTTTTGCGACACCTCGTCCATCAACTGGATCGCGGCATTGCCGCCGGCGTGGTACTGCATGCTCTTGGTGGTGATCAGCCAAAACGGATAGTCCTCGGGCTTCAGGCCCCGGCGCACCAGATCCTGCACCCAGATGCCCGGAAAATCGTGCCACCGCGGCAGCGCCTGGTATTCGTTCAGTTGGGCATCCCACCAGTCGATGCCGGCGTCGTGCAAACGCGTGCCCAGCTCCTGGCCGGAGCGCATCAACCGCTCCTGGTAGGGCAACTCAAAGCGCACCTGCTGGCGCTGCATGGTGGGGTACAGGTACCAGCCGGTGCGCTGGTAGGGCTTGGCCAGCAGGCCGTGCTGCTTGAACCAGTCCAGCCCATGCGCCTGGGCGCCTTCCGTCAAGTCATGGCTGGCGGCGCGGCACACCGCGTCCCAGATCTGGTCCACCGAATGGACTTGCTCCACGGCCAGCGAAAAGTCGCGCCCCTCGGCTTTCAAGGGGGCGCCAAAGATGCCGCGGTTGATGGCGGCGTTATAGGCTGGCAGCAAACCGGTGCGGCGCGCCAGCTCGGTCGAGATCCAGGTGAAGTCGCGCGCCTGGCCTTGCGGCGCCACCGCCGGCTGGCGCAGCACGTAGCCTTGATGCTCCCAGTACTGTTCCATGTACTTGGTCTTGCCCAGGCGAATCAGTTGCGTGGCCTCCAGGTCGGTGGCGTCGGGCAACAGGATGTCGGCCATGTGATTGGTCTCATCGGGCGTGAAGGCAAAGCAGACCGTGTACGGAAAGCGCGCGATGGTCTTGGCCACATTGGGTGTGTCCCAGAATGAAATCGACGGGTTGGTGCGGTAGGCAAACCAGATCTCCGGCGCCGTCGGACGCGGCCAGTTCTTAGGCACGTGGGTCTGAAACATCCAGGCCAGGTGCGACGGCCCCAGCGACTGGCTCCAGGAGCCGCTGTTGCCCGACAGCGGCACCAGGGTACGGTGTGCGTTGCGGCCGGTGGGTTGCTGCAGCCATTTATTTTTGCCGGTGGGGTTGAGCTTGTTGAGCATGAAACCATCCGGACCCGGCTGCACGCTTTTGTGACGGTCCTCGCGCGGACTGTTGATGCGCACCGTGGTGCCCAGGATGCCGCCGGGCACCTCCAGCGCGCCGACCAATACCGCCAAGGTGGTGCGCGACCAGCAGCATTCGTAAGCGCCCCAGCCGTTGTTGACGGTCTTGCCCAGGGTGACGGCCACCGGACGGTAGGGCAGCAGCTTGCCATCGACTTCGACACTCTGGCCGACACAGGCCTGGGTTACAAACTCCAGCGCCACGCTGCGGATCTTGCTGGCCGGCACCTCGCACAAGGCCTCGGCCCACTCCGGGCTGTATTGCTGTATGTGGGCCACCAGTTTCGAAAACGAGGTCTCGGCCTCGACCTCTTGATAGACCCAGCGCTCGTCATCGGCGCCGACCTCGACCACGTCCGTCACCTGGAAGCGGCCTTCCAGCTGCGGCTCCAGATCGGCTGCATCGTGCGGCAACGCGCGCTGGCTGCGGGCGTCCCACAGCAAGGGTTTGAGCGTCTCGGGGTCGCGCAGAAAAAAGCCATTCGGTCCCACCAGGTAAGGCGATGAAGTCATGTCGCGCAAGAACGGCAGGTCCAGGTGCTCGCGCGCCACCTCGTGCAACAGCACATGAATCATGGCGAACATGAAGGCCGGATCGGTCTTGGGCTTGATCGGAATCCACTCGGCCGACGCGGCTGCCGTGACCGACAGATGCGGCTCGATCTGGACCCGCTTGGCGCCGCGCACGCGCGCCTCGGAATGCCGTGCCACGGCGCAGACGCCGCCGGTGACTTCCACGTTGGCGCCGAAGGAAACGATGTAATTGCAGTGCGGCGTGTCGGCCGAGACGGTGAAGGCGCGATGCCAGTATTCGCCGTACAGGTGCTCGGAATGCACGCACTTGACGCCCTGACCGGAACCGAAGCTGTAATCCATGTCGCCCCAGGCCGCAATAAAGGCCGGGAAGGTTCCCATGTAATTGGCCGGTGTGCCGCCGTGCCCCAGCGTCAACGCGACCCGCGGCAGGTTCTGCTCGTCGAGCAGGCCGCGCGCGCGAATGTCGTTCAATTTGGCCGCCACCGTATCGAGCGCCTCGTCCCACGAAATCGGCACAAAACCGGGATCGTGCTCCCGACCCTTCTTTGGATTGGTGCGCTTCATGGGCGTCAGAATCCGGTCCGGGTGATACGTCTTCTGGATCAGTCCATAGGCTTTGACACAAGGTTTGCCATTGCCGGGATAGAGCCCCTGGCCCTCGAAGTTGGGGCCGATTTCGGTCGCCACGCCGGCTTCCACCTTGACGCTCAGCAGGTCCGGGCCGGAGACGCAGTTGTAGCAGTAGGTTGGAACGTGTCGGGTGTTGGGTGGCGTGAATTGTTGGACGGGCAAAGCTCGGTTTGCGCTGACGCTGGTCATGGTCTTGTCTCTCGCTATCTTGACTTATTGGAAGCAGTCACGATAGGACACAAGCGCCAGCGCCGCAATATGTTCGCCATTGCATAGCGCGGCCACTGTCAGGGCGCAAAGCAGCTACACCAAGGCCAGAACCACCGCGTTTTCCTCCAGGCAAGCGGTCGCCCGGCTGCCCACCCGCAGCCGATTCGGCCGCGCCGCGAAACCGACCAGTTGCAGATCGCCGGGCACGCTGAGGACCACCTCGTCACGCAAGCTGCCGCGCGACAGGCGGGCGACCCGGCCGGCCAGTTGGTTGCGCTGCGGGTGCGGCGGCAGTTGGCCGGCGCAGACCGTCACCGCCGTCGCCTTGCACAGTGCCAACAGCGCCAGGCCAGGCTGCAAGCCCAGCAACTCGGCGCTTTCACGGGTGATCGAAGAAAAGATCTCGCCGCCTTCGGGCAGGCACAGCAGCACACGCACCATCGGGTCGCCGGGCTGCGGCGCCTGCAGTTGCGCAACGCGGCACGGCAAATGATTGCGCATGCTGGTACGCAAACCGGCTCTTGACAAAGCCTGCGCCGCCCCGCCGCTGAAGCGCTCCAGCACGTCCTGCCGGGCGTGTTCCATCTGGCGCGCGGCCTCCAGCAATTGCGCGCCCGCGGCAGTGAGCTGCGCACCGCCACCGCCAGCCCCGCCGACGGCCCGCGTCACCAGCGCCGCACCGGCCAGATTGGTCAGCGTGTCGATGGCCTGCCAGGCCGCTTTGTAACTTACCCCCGCCTCCCGCGCCGCCTGCGAAATGGAACCACCCTGCCCCACCAGCCGCAGGATCTCGATGCGCTTGTCGGCCGGCGCATGCCCCAGCGCACCGGCGTAGGAAAGAATCGGCTCCTGGCTTTTTTTCATGGTCAGATTGTGCCCTGTGCAGCGCAGTCGCAATCGGGCTGCTAAACTTTCGCTATTCCATTTCAGAATAACGAAATCCGCATGCAACAACCCTACGCCAAGCTCTGCGCAACGCTGCTGCTGACCCTCCTGTCGGGCGTCCTGCATGCCGACGAGGTCCGGGTTGCCGTCGCCGCCAACTTCGCCGCGCCGCTGAAAGCCCTGGCCATCGCTTTTGAAAAAGACAGCGGCCACAAGCTGCTGCTGTCGGCCGGGGCCAGCGGCAAGCTCTACGCACAGATCAAGAGCGGCGCCCCGTTCGACGTATTCCTGTCGGCCGACGAAGAGACACCGGCCAAGCTGGAAAGAGAAGGCAACGCGGTGGCCGGCTCGCGTTTCACCTACGCCGTCGGCAAGCTGGTGCTGTGGTCGGCACAGGCCGACCTGGTCGACGCGCAAGGCGAAGTGCTCAAGAGCGGCAACTTCAGCCATCTGGCACTGGCGGCGCCGAATCTGGCCCCCTATGGCGCTGCGGCCGTCCAGACCCTGACGGCGCTGGGCCTGCTGGGCGCACTGACGCCGCGCTTCGTGCTGGGCGAAAGCATCGGCCAGACCTACAGCTTTGTCGCCTCCGGCAACGCCCAACTGGGCTTTATCGCCCTGTCCCAGGTCTATGAAATGGGCCGGATCAGCAAGGGCTCGGGCTGGATCGTGCCGGCCCAGCTGTACCATCCACTGCGCCAGGATGCAGTGCTGCTGCTGGCCGGGCGCGACAAGCCGGCGGCCCAGGCGCTACTGGCCTTTTTGAAAACGCAGCAATGCAAGACCGTGCTACGCTCCTTCGGCTATGAAATTCCCTGAGCGAATCCTGTAATGCCAGAGCTCTATTGGGGCGCCGTCGCGCTGACGCTCAAACTGGCGGGTCTCACCACCTTGCTGCTACTGTTTTTGGGCACGCCGCTGGCCTGGTGGCTGGCCCGCACAAACTCTTGGTTCAAGGGACCGCTGGCGGCCCTGGTGGCCTTGCCCCTGGTCCTGCCCCCTACCGTGATCGGGTTTTACCTGCTGGTGGCCATGGGACCACAAGGGCCTATCGGGCAAGCCACGCAGGCGCTGGGGCTGGGCCTGCTGCCCTTCACTTTTGCCGGCCTGGTGGTGGGCTCCGTGTTCTATTCCCTGCCGTTCGTGGTGCAGCCCCTGCAGAACGCTTTTGCGGCCATCGGCGAGCGACCGCTGGAAGCCGCCGCCACCTTGCGCGCCTCCCCGTTGGACACCTTTTTCAGCGTCGTCCTGCCGCTGGCCCGGCCCGCCTACCTGAGCGCCGCCGTGATGGGGTTTGCCCACACGGTGGGCGAATTCGGCGTCGTGCTGATGATAGGCGGCAACATTCCGAACCAGACCCGGGTCCTGTCGGTACAGATTTATGACCATGTCGAAGCGCTTGAATACGCGCAAGCGCACTGGCTGGCTGGCGGCATGCTGTTGTTCTCGTTTGCGGTGCTGCTGGCGCTCTACAGCGTCAATCCCGGCGGCCGGCGCAAAGCGGGTGGCGCCCCATGAACAGCCTGGAACCGCAGCGGGTGCAGGCCCGCTTCAAGCTCGGCTACCCCGGCTTTCAACTCGACGTCGACCTCGATCTGGCCGGCCGCGGCGTGACCGCCTTGTTCGGCCCCTCGGGCTCCGGCAAGACCAGTTGCCTGCGTGCCATTGCGGGACTGGAGCGGCGCGCCAAAGGCTACCTGGCGGTCAACGGTGAAGTCTGGCAGGACGACGACCATGACCTGTTCCGGCCAGTGCACCGGCGCGCTCTGGGTTATGTGTTTCAGGAGGCCGATCTGTTCGGGCATCTGAACGTCGCGCAAAACCTGGCTTACGGCCTGAACCGCGTGCCACTGGCGCAGCGCCGGGTGGCGCTGGAGCAAACCGTCGCCTTGCTGGGCATTGGCCACTTGATGCAGCGCCAACCTGCCACGCTGTCGGGCGGTGAGCGCCAGCGGGTGGCGATCGCCCGCGCACTGGCCTGCAGTCCGCGCATTTTGCTGCTGGACGAGCCGCTGGCGGCGCTGGATGCCCAGCGCAAGGCGGAGGTTCTGCCCTACCTCGAAAAACTGCAGGGCGAACTCGACATCCCGGTGCTGTACGTGAGTCACGCGCTGGACGAAGTGGCGCGGCTGGCCCAGCACATGGTGCTGCTGGAAGCCGGCAGCGTCAGCGCCAGCGGCCGCACCGATGCCTTGTTGACGCGTCTGGATTTGCCGCTGGCGCATGGCGATACGGCCGGCGCCGTGCTCAGCGTCACCGTGGCCAGCCATGACCCCGACGACCACCTGACGACGGCGCGCCTGGGCGATGCCCTGCTGAGCCTGCCGATGCAGGTCGCCAACGTGGGCCAGCCCCTGCGCATCCGGGTGCAGGCGCGCGACGTCAGCCTGACCTTGCAGCAGCAAAGCGGCACCAGCATCCTCAACATCCTGCGCGCCACAGTCAGCGCCATCGCCGCCGACAGCCCCGGTCAGGTGATGGTCTCACTCGATGTGGCAGGTTGCCCCCTGCTGGCCCGCATCACCGCCCGCTCCGCGCGCACCCTGGGCCTGACGCCGGGGCTGGCGCTGTACGCGCAAATCAAGGGGGTGGCGATTCTGGGTTAGGGTTTGCCGAGGTAATCGCGCTTGCCGATCTCGACACCGTTGTGGCGCAGGATGTTGTAGGCCGTGGTCACATGAAAATAGAAGTTGGGCAGCACATTGCCCAACAGAAATTGCTGGCCTTTGTAATGGGTTTCGGTGTCGCCGCGCTTGATCACGATGTCCTTCTCCTCGCTGCCGTCGATCTGCGCCGGCGTCACGCTCTGGACAAAAGCCAGCGTCTTGGCAATGCGCGCCTGCAATTCGGCCAGCGTCTTTTCGCTGTCTTCATGCACCGGTATCTCCAGCCCGGCCAGCCGCGCCACCCCAGCCTTGGCGGCGTCGCAGGCAATCTGCACCTGCCTTGTCATGGGAAACATGTCGGGGAATAGACGGTAGGCCGTCAGCGCGGCCGGATCGAGTTTCTTGGCATCCACGTAGGCCTGCGCCTTGTCCAGAATGGCCGACAAGTTGCCCAGCGTTCTGACGAAACAGGGAACGCTGGCCTGGTACATGGAAATGGTCATGGGAAATCCTCTCGGTAAAAAATGAAGCAACGATGCGCGTCATCTTAGACCGTAGCCGATGCCATCGGGCCGCGGCAGGCCATTCAAGGGCTCGTCGGCAGAGACGCATAAGCCCGACCCCATTGAAGCTGTTGAAACTACAATCCGCCAAACTGGAGAATTCTGATGCCCGATCTTGTCATTGAGTTGTCTCAGCAGGCTCAAACCCTTCGCCCCGAGGATCGGGCTCGCCTGGCTGAATTGTTGCTTGATTCGATACACCAAAGCGTCGATCGGACAGTTGAATTAGCTTGGGATGAGGAGTTGCAAAGGCGAATTGACGAAGTTGATCGAGGTACTGCCAGACTTGTGCCGGCTGAGGAAGTCTTTGCGCAGGTTCGACGCTCAATTCAGTGAACAAAACAGTTCGCTTTGCGCCTGGAACGCGAGTGGGAGCAAGCCGGCGATCCAGACCCGTACGTCTTCGAGGCCATTGCGCGGGCCGAGCAGCCACCATGGATCAGGCTGGTGGGGCACTCAGCGCAGCGGCATAAAGGCGGAGACCGAAGGTCGGGGGACAGCCGCGGAGCTGAGTGCCCCGCCAGCCTGATCCACACCCGATTGGCCAAGTCGCTCTGCGATTCGCTGAGCCACGCAGGCGTAGACCTTGAAGGACGGCTCCGGTCGCTCACCGTAGGCGTCCTTAGAGACGGCAAGTTGCACCCCCTTGCAGAGCACCCCCTGGCACCTGCCAAAGCAGCATCAAATCAACAAGGTTTCATAGAAGCGCCGGATGCGTGACCCATCTGTCCTGTGGTTTATGAGAGGAAGGGGCCGCGAGGCTCCGGCTCAAGGCGGCGCAAAACCAAAGCGCTGAAACACCGCCTGCGCCGGTGCCGCCAGCAGGGCCTGCGCAAAAGCAGACGCCGCCGGCGAGGCTCCGGAGCGCAGCGTCAGACCGTAGGCCGCGGCCACCTGCAACTCGGGCGGCACTGGCACCACTTTCAGGCGCGGCACCTCCTTTTGCGCTGCCACGGCGTTGGTGCAATAGGTCAGAAACACATCGGCCCGACCCTGATCCATGAGCCAGCCGTAGGCGCTGATGCCGTCCGGTGGCTTGGGTGAATCGGCGCCGCCGGCCAGTTTCAGGGTCTTGGCATCGAGCCTGGCGTAAGCGCCGGCTTGCAAGCCATCGGCCTTTCGAAACAAGGCCCAGGTGTAATCGCCCGACGGGTCGGACTTGGGCGTGGAAGCACCGACACGCACCTCGGGCCGCAACAAGGTGTCCAGCAAGGTGGCAGCTGTGGCGTCGATCTTTTCGCTGGTCAGGGCACACAAGCCGTTGCGCACAAAAACGCTTGGCGTCTGCCAGCCGCCGCGCGCCGCCAGGCGCTGCGGGTGCTCCGTATCGGCAGAGGCGAACAGTTGCGCCGGCTCGCCTTTTTCAATGCGTTCCCGCAACAGTCCGGAAGGACCGAAAGTGAAGGCGATCTTTTGCCCGGTCCGCGCCTGGTACTCACCGGCTATGGCCGTGAGGGCGCCGCGCAGGCTGCCGGCAGCGTAGACCTGAAGCGCTGGCGCCGGCTCGTCAGCCAGCACCGGCGTCCTGCCAGGGCTGGCGCAACCCGCCAGCGCCAGACCGATCGCCAGCAGGGCTGCGCTGCTTGAAATTTTTGTCATGCCAGTGCCTCACTTGGCCGCGTTAGGAAAAAACAATTGCTCGCCGCCAATCTTGTAACTGGCGATCACGCCCTGGCCGGCTGGCGAGACCAGCCAATCGACAAACTTCTGCCCTTCCGCCGCCTTCACATGCGGGTGTTTGATGGGATTCACCAGCATCACGCCGTACTGGTTGAAGAGCCGCTTGTCGCCCTCCACCAACACCGTCAGATCGCCGCGGTTCTTGAAGTTGAGCCAGGTGCCGCGATCCGCCAGCACGTAGGCACCGCTGCTGGATGCGATGTTGAGCGCCGGGCCCATGCCGCAACCGCACTCCTTGTAGCCGGCGCCCTTCTTGTCCGTCAATTCGGCCAGCTTCCAGAAGCGCAGTTCGGCCGCGTGGGTGCCACTCTTGTCGCCGCGCGAAATAAAAGAGACGTTGCCGGTGGCCAACTTCCGGAGCGCTTCGACGATGTCATTGCCTTTGGTTTTGGCCGGGTCGGCGACCGGACCAATCAGCACAAAGTCGTTGTACATGACGGGAAAGCGCTTGACGGCAAAACCTTCCGCCACCACCTTCTCTTCGGCGGCCTGGTCGTGCACAAACAGCACGTCGGCATCACCCCGGCGCCCCATGTCGATGGCCTGCCCGGTGCCCAGCGCCACCACTTTGACCTCGATGCCGCTGGCTTTTTTGAACTCCGGCAACAGATAGGCAAACAGGCCCGACTGTTCGGTGGAAGTGGTCGATGCGACCACGATAGCTTGCCCTTGCGCACTCACAGCGGCGACAAAAATGGCTGCCGCCAACGTTGACCGCAGCAGGGACCGCGGTTTCATGGACTTTAAAAAATTCATACCAGTTCTCCTTTGACAAACAAATGGGCGGCCGGAAACTGCTGCTGCAATAACGGTCCGCTGAAAAAATCGGCCACCGGCAAGTCGGCCAGCACGCGGCCGTGCTCCAGGTAAATCACCCGGCTCGCCAGCCGCTTGACCTGACCCAGGTTGTGGCTGGCGAACACCAGCGTCATGGCCGCAGCGGCATCGGCAAACTCTTCCATCAGCGCTTCCACTTCGCGCTTGGCATGGGGGTCCAGGCTGGCGGTCGGTTCATCGAGCAGCAGCACCTGGGGATCGAGTGCCCAGGCGCGTGCCATCGCCACGCGCTGCTGTTGCCCACCGGAGAGCTGGCGGGCATTGCGCAAGGCCAATTCCGTCAAGCCAACCCTGGCCAGCGCGCGCAAGGCCAGGGCTTTGGCCTCGGCCCAGGAGCGGCCGCGCAGCCACAGGCCCAGCGCGATATTCGCATGCACCGTCAGGCGCATCAGATGCGGTCTTTGAAACAGCATGGCCTGGCGTACCGCCGGGTCGCGCGTCACCTGCCCCGCGGTTGGCGCCGCCAGGCCGTGCAGCAGGCGCAGCAGCGTGCTCTTGCCACAGCCATTGGCCCCCACCAGCGCCACCCGCTCACCGGGATGGATGGCCAGCGTAACGTCCGAAAGCGCGCGCACCGGGCTGGCCGAACGGCCAAAATGCACGCTCGCCGCCGCCAGCCGAAAAACCGCTGTCACGCGGAAACCTCCAGCACCGGCAGCGCCAATTGACGGCTCTTGTCGCCGCCCTCGGTGCGCTCGCGCCAGCGCCGCAGCAGCGCAATCAACACGTTGAGCAACAACACCACGCTGAGCAATATCAGTCCCAGGCCCAGTGCCAGCGGCAAGTCGCCTTTGCTGGTTTCCAGCGCTATGGCCGTGGTCATGACGCGGGTAAAGCCGTCAATGTTGCCGCCCACTATCATGACCGCGCCGACCTCCGAGATGGCGCGGCCGAAGGAGGCGATCAGCACCGTCAACAGCGCATAACGCTCGTCCCAGGCCAGCAACAGGCTGCGCATCAAGGGCCCGGCGCCGAGCGAGCGCAATTGCTCGCCATGCGTGCTTTCAACGTCTTCCACCGCCTGGCGCGTCAAGGCCGTGACCACCGGCAACACCAGCAGCGCCTGCGCCAGCACCATCGCCTTGAAGCTGAACAGCCAGCCCAGGTAGCCCAGCGGGCCGGAGCGTGACAAAAGCAGGTACACCACCAGGCCCACCACCACCGAAGGCACCGCCAGAAAAGTATTCAGCAAAGTGAGCAGCACGCCGCGCCCGGCAAAGCGTGCCACACCCAACCAGGCGCCAGACACGAGGCCCAGCACGCAGGCAATGGCACAGGCGGTGGCGCTGACCGACAAGGAGCGGCCCACAATGGTCAGCAGGCCAGCATCAAACGAGACGATGAGTTGTAGCGCTGTGGACGCGCTTTCGGTGAATGAAGTCATATCCTCAAAATTTGCGGGACAGACCGCAGCGTAGCGTAGCTCTGTCCCCAACCATTATTTGTACTTGCGGGACAGACCGCCGTCGCGAAGCGACAAGCTCTGTCCTCAACCGTTTATATGCGGGACAGACCGCAGCGCAGCTCTGTCCTCAACTTGGGGTATCGTAGCCACCAATCCAATTACCAGCGATATGAAACGCCGTGCATAGGCTCCAGTTCCACTACACCCTCTCGCGCGACAGCAGCCCGGCGCTGGTGCGCAACCCCTTGATCGACTTGCTGCAGGCGGTCAGCACCGAAGGCTCGATCTCGGCCGGCGCCCGCGCGCTGGGCCTGTCTTACCGCCATGTCTGGGGCGAACTCAAACGCTGGGAAAACGAGCTGGGCAACGAACTGGTGGTGTGGGAGAAAGGCCAGTCGGCGCGTTTGACCGAATTCGGCGCCAAGCTGATGTGGGCCGAACGACAGGCGCAAGCGCGGCTGGCGCCGCAGATTGAAGCCTTGCGCGCGGAACTGGAACGCAGCTACGCCCAGGCGTTCGACGACTCGGTCCACGTGGTCACGCTGTACGCCAGCCACGACGACGCCCTGAGCGCCCTGCGCGAGCATGCGCTGCAGCTGGCGCACGAAGCGGGCCAGAGCCAGCTGCATATCGATATTCGCTTCACCGGCAGCGTCGACGCGATTCGCGCCCTGAACGAAGGCCGCTGCGTGATGGCCGGCTTTCATACGCTGCAAGGCAGCGCGCGCCACAGCTTGACCGAACGCAGCTACAAACCGCTGCTGCAACCCGGTCTGCACAAGATCATCGGCTTTGCCCGGCGTACCCAGGGCCTGATGGTGGCCAGGGGCAACCCCTTGGGCCTGCATTCGCTGCTGGACCTGGCCCGCCAACACGCGCGCTTTGCCAATCGGGCGCTGGGCACCGGCACCCGGGTGGTGCTGGATGAACTGCTCAGCCAGGCCGGGCTGGCGACAACGGCGATGACCGGCTATGAACATACCGAACCATCGCACGCCGCGGTAGCCAACGCCGTGGCCGCCGGTCAGTTCGATGCCGGCCTGGGGATAGAGGCGGCGGCGCGGCGCGCCGGGCTCGACTTTGTGCCGCTGGCCGACGAGCGCTACCACCTGGTGTGCCTCAAATCGGCGCTGGCACAGCCGGGCATCCTGGCCCTGTTGCAGCTCCTGAAAATGCCGGCCTGGCAGCGCGCCATGGAGAAAATTCCCGGCTACGCCGCCATGCAAAGTGGCGAAGTGCTGGCGATGCGCCGGGTGTTGCCGTGGTGGGACTACCGGCAGGAAAAAATCCACGCGGCGCCGGACCTCAATCGCTGAGCTTGCGCCAAAGGGTCTGCCGGTCAGGGCCGGTTCAGACTCATTCAGTCGCCCCGGTGCCAAGGGAAACCGAGTCCACCAGCAGGTTGATTTCCTCGGGTCCCAAACGGCGGCCAAGGGTCAACAGGATTTGCAGCCGGCTAGCCCCCAATTGAGGCGAAATCAGATCAAGGGTTTGAACCCTGAAATTCTCAACACGCTTGGCCTGCAGGCGTTCGCACATCGCATCCGCGTAACCGAGCATGCGGGCAGCACCCATGGCGTCGCCATGTTCAGCCAACAGCATGGCCACGACATCCGAGAACTCGTGAAAACGGTTCATGGGCACCGCGATGGCGGCAAACTGCCGCGCCGCAAGTTGGGCCTCACCCCAGCGGCCCAGTCCGGCGCAAGACAGCATGATGACGGCGCATCCGTTCAGAATCCAAGACGTATTGCCGTGACGCTGTTTGGCAAGCTCGACAATGTCGCGCCCCATGGCTTTCGCTTCGGCGTAATCCCCCGACCGAATGGCCAGCATGGCCTGATTCCACGTTACCAACTGGACGTAGTCGTCGTAGCCACCGGCGACCGCCAGCGCCATGCATTCGTCCAGCAGGCAGTGCATTTCATCAAAGCGGCCACGGTGCATGGCCTGCGCGAAGTCGGCAAACACCAGCGTGAAGCGTACGTTGGGACGCAAATCGCCGGCGCAGACCTGTCTCGCCTCGACACACAGCAGTTCCACATCGGCCAAATCCTGGGCATGACAGCGATAGCAAAAATTTGCCACGGCGTGCGCGAACTCCACCGACTGGTCCAGTTCGCGAAATAGCGCGATCGCCTCACGCAATCCGCCAAGCGCGGTCGCCAGGTGCTGAGAGCGCGAGAAGAAGGCGCGGCCGACGCGCAGTCGCGCCACCAACAAAGGCGGCGTTTGGGCCGACACCAAGCGGTCTGCGGCCTCCATGTACTCCAATGCCTCCAAGTCCGAGGACAAAAAATTGTGAATACGGGCCACGGCGCCGGTCAAAGCGACGGCGCCGTCCGGATCATGCGCCAACGACCAGTTGAGGGCGGAGCGGAAATTGTCCAATTCCGGCTGATAGCGCTGTAGAAAAACAATGTCGGACTCGACGATAAAGTCCTGCGCGATGGCCTCGCACAGACCGCACAGCGCTTGCGCTTGTCGGCGCCGGATGGTGTCGGCTTCGCCCGCGCGTTCGAGTTGCTCCAGCGCATAGGCGCGGGGCGTCTCCAGCAAGTGATAGCGTGGCAAGTCGCCGCCCTCCACCACCACCAGGGCCCGGTCCACCAAAGCGTCCAGATGTTCGATCACCGCCCATTCATCGTCGCCGTCCTGCGCTGCCACCGCGCCGGCCAGGCCCATCGTGAATCCGCCGCTGAACACGCCCAGGCGTCGAAAGACGACTTGCTGTTCGGGCGGCAGCAGTTCATGGCTCCAGTCCAGTGCCGCGCGCAGGGTTTGCTGGCGGTCCGGCGCAAAGCGCTGACTGCGGACCAGCAGTTTGAAGCGATCATGCAGACGCTCCAGCACGCCTTCCACGCCCAGCAAGGGCAGGCGTACCGCGGCCAGTTCAAGGGCCAGCGGCAGGCCATCGAGCTGCCGGCAAATTTCGATCACGCTGCCCACATTGGCATCCGTCAGCACAAACTGCGGGTGCGCAGTCTGAGCCCGATTCACCAGCAAGGCCACGGCGCCATAGCGGCCGGCCTCCACCGGCGACACCTGCTCCCGGGGCAGCGCCAAGGAGCCGACCCGGTACAGCTGTTCCCCCGGCAGACGCAGCGCCAGCTGGCTGGTGACCAGAATTCGCACATTCCTGGCGCCGCCGAGAATCGCGCTGACGGCTTTTGCCACGTCTTGGACCAGATGTTCCGCGTTGTCCAGAACCATCAGCAAACGCAGCGGCGCCAGCGCCATCAGCAGCGAGGTCATCGCGTCCTGCGCCGCTCCCAGATGAATATTCAAGGCGTTGGCGATCGCCTCGGCCAGCTGCGCCGGATTCGACAGCTGTGACAAATCGACCCACGCCACGGCTGGCGCCTGGGGCTGTAGGCGCCGTCTGGCGACGGCCTGTGCCAGCGATGTCTTGCCAATACCGCCAGCTCCCATCACCGTCACCAGGGGGTGCCGGTCCAACAAGTCGTGAAGTGCTGCGATGTCCTCATCACGACCAAACAGCTGGCTGGATGGCTGAGCCAGCACGGGTGGCCCCGCAACCGCCGGGCCAACGCGGGGCCGGCTGCTGTCGGGCGTTGTCACGGTCGGTCGAAGCAAGCCGGCAGTGAGCCGATAGCCGCGCCCGGCGATGGTGGCAATGGCCTTGGGACCCAGCAATTTACGCAGGTTGGAAATCTGCACCGTCAGGTTGTTTTCCTCCACCATCGAATCCGGCCAGACCAGGTTGAGCAACTGGGCCTTGGTCACGGTCTGTTGCGGATGCCGGGCCAGGGCCAGCAGCACGTCCAGCGCGCGCGAACCCAGCGCCACGGGCTGACCTTGTATCCACAACTGCCGCCCGGATGCGCAGACTTCAAAGCTCTCGAAGCGGTAACGGTGCGGCAAAAACATCTCCCGGGTATGGTATTTGCCGCGCCTTGCGGCCACGGCGACAGCACAGACAGCAGCCGCGCTGAAAGGCATTTTAGTTTGCGGTCATTTTAGAAAATTTAGCAAATTTTAAGGACAGGAACAGGCCTGGGACCGAATACTTGCAGTTGCGCATTCGCGAGCCGCAAAAGCCCGTCGAACGCGGTATTTCCTCTCTACCTCATTCCTATGATCAAAACAACAGGCTTGCTTTATTTGACGCTGGTGGGCCTGGCACTGACAGCCATCCCGGCTGGCGCCAACGCGCAGACCGCCGCGCCGCCGCAGCCCGCCGCCAGCAGTGACGCCGCCGACCAGCAGATCAGGTTCCAGGTCACCCGCTACCAGGTGCAGGGCAACACTTTGCTGGCGGCCGATCTGATCGAAAGTGTGCTGGCGCCTTACGCCGGCACGTCCCGCAGCCGGCTCGACATCCAGCACGCAGGTCAGGCGCTGGAGCTACTCTATCGCGACGCCGGTTACAACATGGTGCGCGTCGTCACGCCGCCGCAGGACATCACCGACGGCACGGTCACGCTGGTGGCCATCGAGTTCAAGCTCGGCAGCATCAGTGTCAGCGGCAACCAACACCACGATCAGGCCAACATCCTGGCCGCGCTGCCGGCCCTGACCCCGGGCGCGGTGCCCAGCAGCGCGGCGCTGGCGGAAAACCTCCGCCTGGCCAACGAAAATCCGTCGCGCCGTCTGGATGTGGCACTGGCGCTGGGCGCCGAGATCGGCAGCATGGATGCCAGGGTCGAGGTGCAGGATGAGTCGCCCCTGAAAATCTCCCTGACGCTGGACAACACCGGTAACGACAGCACCGGCAGTTACCGCAGCGGCCTGGTGTTTCAGCACAACAACCTGTTCAACCGCGACCACGCCGCCACACTCAGTTACAGCACTTCGCCCGGTCACATCCGGGACGTGACGCAGCTCTCCGCCAGCTACCGCCTGCCCTTGTACCGATGGGGCGACAGCCTGGACTTCATCGCCTCCTACTCCGATGTCAATGCCGGCAGCACCACCACGGTGGCCGGACCGATGACGTTCAGCGGCAAAGGCCATACCTACGGCGCCCGCTACAACCACTATTTCACGCGCTCGGGCGACTACAGCGCGCGCCTCACCGCCAGCCTCGACTACCGCGCCTATGCCAACAGCTGCTCGGTGGGCGAGTTTGGCGCGGCCGGATGCGGCTCCGCCGCGGCAGATACCACGGTGCACCCCATTGCCCTGACGTACAGCGGGGCATGGAGCCAGTCCGCCCTGGTGGCCGACTTCAGCGCCAGCGCCAGCCGCAACCTGCCGGGCGGCAGCCATGGCAGCGATGCCGATTTCAGCGCTTCGCGTCCCAGTCCGCTGGGCGACGGTGGGGCCAGCGCCGGCTATTCGGTTTACCAGTTGAACGGCAGTTTGCTGTATCTCACACCGCAGGACTGGCGGCTGCGCATCGCCGCCCGATCCCAATACACCCATGACGCACTGATTGCCGGTGAACAGTTCGGTTTGTCGGGCGCCAATACAGTGCGCGGCTTCATGGAGCGCGAAGCGGCGCGGGATAAAGGCTATGCCGTCAACATCGAGGCCTATACGCCTGATCTGGCGCCGCCACTGGGCGCCACCGACAGCTCGCTGCGACTGCTGGTCTTCGCCGACTACGCGCGCGGCTGGAACGAATATCTTGCCGGCGAGGCCGACGCCGCGCTGAGCCTGGCCAGCAGCGGCCTGGGCGTGCGCTACGACATCGGACGCAAGCTGACGGCGCGACTCGACTGGGGGCGCATCACCCTCGGCGCCGCCAACAGCAAGACCGGGGACCACCGCGCACACCTGAGCGTCGCACTCAATTTCTAAAAGGGATAGACATGAAATCTCGTCGGCAAACGCTTCGACTGGCGCGCAAGCCACTGGCGCTGGCACTGGCTGCGATCTTCTCGGTTGGCGCGCAGGCCAACCCGAGCGGCGCCGCGGTCGTCAGCGGCAGCGCCAGTATCAGCCAAAGCGGCAACGTCCTCACTGTCAGCAACAGCCCCAACAGCATCATCAACTGGCAGAGCTTCGGCATCCAGGCCGGCGAAACCACCCGTTTCCTCCAGCAGTCCAGCAGCAGCGCGGTTCTCAACCGCGTTGTCGGCGCCGATCCTTCGCAGTTGCTGGGAACGCTGCAATCGAACGGCCGGGTCTTCCTGGTCAACCCGGCCGGCATCCTGGTCGGGCAAGGCGCACGCATCGACGTTGCCGGCCTGGTGGCCTCGACCCTGAACCTCGGCAACCAGGAGTTCCTGACGGGCAAGCTCAATTTCCAGGCCACGCCGGGTGCCGGCAGCGTCGTCAATCAAGGCCGGATCACCACCCCAACCGGCGGCAGCGTCTACCTGGTGGCCCCCAAGGTCGAGAACAGCGGCATCATCCAGGCTCCCAACGGCGAAGTGATGCTGGCCGCCGGGCAGACGGTCCAACTGCTTGACTCCGGCAATCCCGGTGTTGCTATCGAAATCACCGGCCAACCGGGCAACGTCACCAACCTGGGCAAGATACTGGCCGACTCCGGTCGCATCGGCTTGCAAGGTGCGCTGGTCATCAACCAGGGCCAGGCCAGCGCCGACAGTGTGGTCAGCGAAGGCGGCCGCGTGCTGCTGCGCGCCAGCAACGTGCTCAACACCGGCCGCCTCAGCGCCAACGGCACGGCCGGCGGTAGCGTAGCCATCGAAGCCAGCGGCAGCATCGTCCAGACCGCGTCCGCCGAGCTGCGTGCCGACGCCAGCAGCGGCGCCGGCGGCGCCGTCAAGGTCTTGAGTACGGCCGACGGCAACGTCTTCTCCTCGGCGACCCTGTCCGCCACCGGCCAGAGCGGCGGCCAGATCGACGTCAGCGCCGGCGATGTCAAGCTGTTCGCGGCCAGGCTGGATGCCTCCGGCACCAACGCTGGCGGCAGCATCCACGTCGGTGGCGGCTGGCAGGGCAGCGGCCCGCTGGCCCACGCCTCGACGGTGCAGGTGAACGCCGCGACCGAACTGCATGCCGACGCCAGCGGCCAGGGCAACGGCGGCGAGGTGGTGGTCTGGTCGGATGGCAACACCCGCTTCGATGGCCGGGCCACTGCCAAAGGCGGCGCCAGCGGCGGCGCTGGCGGACGGATCGAGGTATCGAGCAAGGAGGCGCTGACTTTTTCCGGTCAGGGCGATGCCAGCGCACCGCAGGGACAAGGCGGCAAGTTGCTGCTGGACCCGAAGAACATCACGGTCGCCGCCGCCAACGCCGGCATCAGCTACATCGACCTCGCCAATCCCCACCCCAGCGCCGGCAACCAGCACGGCTCCAACAGCATCGTCGAACTGGCCAACGGCAATATCGTGGTCTCCAGCAACTGGGACCAGTTTGGCGCCTACAACGGCGGCGCTGTCTATCTCTACAACGGGACCAGCGGCGCGCTGATTTCCGCCTTGTACGGCGGCAGCAACAACGACTGGCTGGGTTTGAACGGCATCACCAAACTCAGCAACGGCAACTTTGTCATCACCACCAACACTTGGCATAACGCCGCTGGTGCCTCGGTCGGCGCGGTCACCTGGGGCAGCGCCAGCAGCGGCGTCAGCGGCCTGGTCAGCGCCAGCAACAGCCTGGTGGGCAGTCTGGCGAACGACAACCTGGGCGCCATCAACGGCGGCATGGGCGTCACTGCGCTGGGCAACGGCAACTATGTGGTGGCCAGCTCGTACTGGAACGGCCGCCGGGGCGCGGTGACCTGGGGCAACGGCGCCAGCGGCAGCAGCGGCGTGGTGAGCGCCACCAACAGCCTGGTGGGCAGTTCGGTCGGCGATGCCATCGGCTACAACGGTAGCGCCGGCTTGTCCGGCGTGACCGTGCTCAGCAACAACAATTACGTGGTTGCCAGCAGCGCCTGGAACGGCAACCTGGGTGCCGTCACCTGGGGCAGCGGAACCAGCGGCGTGACCGGCGCGGTCGCTGCCAGCAACAGCCTGGTGGGCAGCACGGCCGGCGACCTGGTCGGCGGCAATGGCGTCACCGCGCTGGCCAACGGCAACTACCTGGTGAGCTCGCCCAAGTGGAACGCTGTTCGCGGCGCCGTCACCTGGGGCGACGGTACGACCGGCGTCTGGGGCGCGGTCGGTGCCAGCAACAGTCTGGTCGGCAGCGCGGCCAACGACAACATCGGCAGCGGCAGCGGCGGCCCCTATGTCGGCGGTATTACGCTGCTGGGCAGCAGCAACTACCTGGTGAACAGTCCCAACTGGAGTGCCGGCATGGGTGCCGTCACCTGGGGTAGCGGCAGCAGCGGCGTGTCCGGCGCGGTGGCAGCCGGCAACAGTCTGGTGGGCAGTTCGGCCGGCGACGCTTACAACCGGACCGTCACCGTGCTGAGCAACGGCAACTACGTGGTGAGCAATCCCGCCTGGGGAGGCGGCAGAGGCGCCGCGACTCTGGGCTTCGGCAACTCGGGCATCACCGGAACCATCGGCGATGGCCTGGTGGCAGGCCCGGCAGGAACCATCATCGATACCGGTCTGGGCAACAGCATGCTGGGCGGCGCCAGCGATCTGATCGGCAGCGGCGGCGTGGTCGATCTGGGCAACGGCAAGTTTGTGCTGGTCAGCCCGAGCTGGGGCTTCAATGGCTGGGCGCGCCGCGGTGCCGTGACCTTGCTGGACGGTTCGGCCAGTCTGCGCGCCATGCAAGTCAATGCCACGACCAGTCTGGTCGGCAGCACCAATGGCGCCAATTCGGACTCGGTCGGCAGCGGCGGCGTCACGGTTCTCGCCAACCACAATTACGTCGTGAAGAGCCCCAGTTGGGGAACCCGCATGGGCGCGGTCACCTGGGGCAGCGGCAGCACCGGCGTGACCGGCCTGGTGAGCGCCAGCAACAGCCTGGTGGGCATCACCGTCGACGACTATGTCGGCGGCGCCAGCACCGGCAATGCCAGCACCAACGTGGGTGTCCTCGCGCTCAGCAACGGCAACTACCTGGTCAACAGCTGGAACTGGAATGGCAACCGGGGCGCGGTGACCTGGGGCAGCGGCAGCACCGGCGTGAGCGGCGTGGTGAGCGCCGGCAACAGTCTGGTCGGTGGCAACGCCAACGACAGCGTCGGCTATGCAACGCCCGGCTATGGCTACGTCACCGAGCTCGGCAATGGCAACTACGTGGTGCAGACCGATCGCTGGAACGGCTACCGCGGCGCGGTGACCTGGGGCAGCGGTACTGCGGGTGTGACCGGTGTGCTGGCCCCCAGCAACAGCCTGGTGGGCAGCAACGCCAACGATCACGTCGGCAATGGCGGCGTCACCGCGCTGACCAACGGCAACTACGTGGTGAAGAGCACCCTCTGGAATGGCGCCAGCGGCGCGGTCACCTGGGGCAACGGCAGCAGCGGCATCAGCGGAGCGGTCAGCGCCGCCAACAGCCTGGTCGGCAGTTCCGCGGGCGATACGCTGGGCAGCGCCTATGACCCGGTCAGCTACCTCAACAAAGGGGTGGTCGCCCTCGGCAACGGCAACTACCTGGTTGACAGCCCCAGCTGGAACGGCTCGCGCGGCGCGGTGACCTGGGCCAACGGCAGCACCGGCATCAGCGGCAGCGTCAGCGCCGCCAACAGCCTGGTGGGCGGTTCGCCCGGCGACCGCATCGGCTACGGCCTCGATGGCAAGTACCCGATTACCCTGCTCAGCAACGGCAACTATGTGGTGCTGAGTTCCGGCTGGAACGGCTCCTGGGGCGCGGCCAGCTGGGGCAGCGCCAGCGCCGGCGTCAGCGGCGTGGTGTCGGCCAGCAACAGCTTGCTGGGCGTGCGTACCAACAACTATGTCGGTTATTACGGCGTCACCGCGCTGGGTAACGGCAACTACGTGGTGGCCAATGCCGGCGACACCACCTGGGGCGACGGGACCACGGGGACTGCCGGCACGGTGAGCGCCAGCAACAGCTTGCTGGGCACCAACGGCGCCATCACCCGGCTCGGCAACAACAATTTCATCGTCAAGGGCAATGTCGGTGGTGTGCCCGGGGTGATGCTGGCCTCGGGCTCGAGTGCATTGAGCGCGACAGCGGCTTCCGCCGCCACCTTCGCCAGCAATGCCGGCGGCGACGTCACGCTCACCCCGGCCACGCTGACGGCCATCACCAACACGGGCACCGCCGTGACGCTGCAGGCCAACAACGACATCAGCGTCAACAGCGCCATCACCAGCAGCGCAGGGGGCAGCGGCGGGGCCTTGACGCTGCAAGCGGGGCGCAGCATCCTGCTCAATGCCAGCATCAGCACCGACAACGGAAATTTCAGCGCCACCGCCGGCGACCCGGGCGCCAACGCGGCCTACCGGGACGCCGGCACCGCGACGCTGTCACTGGCCAGCGGCGCCACGCTGAACGTCGGCAGTGGCACCGCCACCCTGGCAGCCGTGGGCGGCAACTTGAACATCGACGGCAACGTCAACGCCGGCACGCTCACGCTCAATGACGGAACCTGGAGTCAGGTCGCCGCCACGCTACCCGGACTGAGCGCCGGTGACTTCAGGATTGCCGGCGGCAGCTTCGTTCGCGCCCTCGGCGGCGACGGCAGCCCTGCCAGCCCGTATCGGCTGGCCGACAGCTATGGCGTGCAAGGCATGGGCAGCACGGGCATGCTGGGCAAATCGTACACACTGGCCAATAACATCGATGCCACAAGCACGGCGAACTGGAATGGCGGAGCTGGCCTGCTGCCGGTCGGCAATGCCAGCAGCGCATTTACCGGCAGCCTCGACGGCCTGAATCACACCCTCAACAACCTCACCGTCCAGCAACCCTATGCCAGCTACGTGGGCTTGTTTGGTTCGGTCGGGGCCGGCGGCGCGGTCAGCAACCTGGGCCTGGTCGGGGCCAACATCAATGGTTTGCAGTACGTAGGCGCGCTGGCGGGGGCCAATGCCGGCACGGTGAGCGCCAGTTACGCCACCGGCACGGTGAACAGCTTCGGGAGTGTTACCCCCAATACCTTCGGCCCAATTTTCGCTTACAGCAGTTTTGTGGGCGGTCTGGTTGGCAGCAATTCCGGAACGCTGAGCAACAGTTCTGCCGCGGTGAGCGTGAGCAGCACCTTGAACAATTATTCGGGAGGCCTGGCGGGCATCAACGGCGGAACGATCAGCGCCAGCCATGCCTCCGGCACGGTGACCGTCAGCGACGTCACCAGCGGATCGACCACCTACGGCAGTGCCAACGCCGGCGGGCTGCTGGGATCCAACGGCGGCACGCTCACGACCAGCTATGCCAGCGGCAATGTGGTGTCAGGCCTGGGCAGTGCCATTGGCGGACTGACGGGATCCAACGGCGGCACGCTCACGACCAGCTATGCCAGCGGCAATGTGACCAGCGGGGTGAACAGCTTTGTATCCGGCAGTGAAATTGGCGGACTCATAGGGAAGAATCAAACCAGCGGAGTGGTCAGCGACAGCTACGCCACCGGAGCGGTCGACAGCGCCCGTGGCTCGGCGATTGGCGGCCTGGTCGGAAGAAACCAGGGCAGCGTCAACAACAGCTACAGCACGTCCTCGGTCAGCGGACAAAGCAAGACCGGTGGCGTGGTGGGTTGGAACAAATTGGGTAGCGTCGGCAACAGCTATTGGAATAGCTCGACGGCCGGGGCGGCGGTGTCGTTTGGCGTTGGCTACGACGCTGCTACTCTGGCCGGCACGAACGCCGGTGCGGCCGGCCTGAGCAGCGCGCAGATGATGCAGGCCACCAGCTTTACCGGCTGGAGCCTTGCCAATAGCGCCAATGCCGGGACGACATGGCGCATCTACGAGGGCAACAGTGCCCCGTTGCTGGCCAATTTCCTGACGCCGCTGACCGTTAGCACGGTCAGCGGCAGCAAGGTCTATGACGGCACGCTGCCCAGCCTCAGCGTGAGCTACTCGCCGACCCCTGACATGAGCAAGGTCCTGGGCACCGCCAGCTACAGCGGCGCCGGCAGCAACGCGGGTTCTTACACGGTCACACCGGGCGGGCTCTACTCCAACCAGCAAGGCTACGACATCGGCTATGCCAGCGGCACGCTGACCATCACTCCGGCCAGTCTGAGCGCCATCAGCTTGAGCGGCACCCGGGTCTACGACGGCACGGTCAATGTGGATGCCAGCATCTTCAAGCTCAGCGGCCTGGCGAGTGGCGAAAACCTCACTCTCAGCGGCGTCGGCAGCATCGCGGACCCGAACGTAGGAACCAACAAACCGGTCGCCCTGGGCAGCCTGACCCTGGGCAACGGCAGCAACGGACTGGCCAGCAATTACACCCTCAGCGGCGGCACGCGAACCGTGGACATCACTGTGCGACCCCTCTCCACCTGGATCGGCCGCGGCGATGGTCTGTGGAGCGACCCCGCCAACTGGGATGCCCTGCCCAGCGGCAACAACGTGCTGGCCGCGTCCATCCCCAGCGGCCAGTACACGGTCACCTACAACGCCGGCGCCGGTTCGACCCACCTGCAAACCCTGAGCAGCGGCCAAAACATCTTCTTCAGCGGCGGCAGTCTCGATGTCAGCGGCCAACTCAGCAGCACCGACTATGTTCAAAAAGGCGGCAACCTGACGGGCGGCAGTCTCAGCGTCAGCGACAGCTTCGGGCAAACCGGCGGCAGCATCGTGCTGAGCGGTGCCGCCACCCTCACGCAAGCGCAGGGCAAGCTCAACGTCGGTAGCCTGAGCGCCAGCAGCGTCAGCCTGAGCGCACCGACCGGCGTCATCACGCAGAGCGGCCCGCTGGTCACCGACCAATTGTCCACCCTGTCGGCCATGGGCACCACGCTCAGCGCTGACGGCAACCGGATCCGCAGCTTCAGCGCCAGCAACAGCGGCGGCGACGATATCGTTCTGGCCAACGGCGTCGCACTGACCCTGGCCGGGATCAGCAACAACGGCAACGTCTCGATCAGCAACACGGCCGGCGATCTGCGGCTGGCCCAGCCACTGACGGCCGGCAACGCCACGCTGGTGGCCAGCGCCGGTGACATCCTGGGCGACGGCAGCGTGACGGCACGCAACGTGACGCTTGAGGCGGCCGGCGGCATCGGCATCGGTGCGCCGGTACGGACCGCCACCGACGCCAGCGGGATGCTGCGCCTCGTCAGCCACGGGGTCGGCTCAGCCGGCAACATCAGCGTGATCGAGTCCAACGCGATCGATAGCAGGCGCATAGCGCTGTCGACCGACGCCTCGGCGCAGACGGTGAGCCTGAGTTCGCCCCTGACTTCGGTAAGCAGCAACTTCGGCGATCCGCTCGACGACCTGGTATTCGGAGGCAACACCTTGATCGGTATCGGGCTCAGCGGTAGCGGCCGGCTGATCAACGCGGCGGGTGCGGCGATGACCTTGAACCCGAGCAACGCGCTGACGATCGCTAGGCCGGTGCTGAACCTCGGGGCTCTGGATTGGGCCAGCAGCGGCACCAGTCCGGCCGCCAGCGTGACCCTTACCGGTGGCCTGAGCAACGCGGCCGGCGCGACCGTCACCCTGCCAGGGTTCGGCTCCCCCCTCTATTTCTCGGCCACTGTGCACAATGCCGGCACTATGTCGATAGCCAATTTCCTCGGCTTGATCGACAACACCGGCACGGTGGAATTGAGCGGCGGCAGTGACACAAACCAGTCGATCCGTTCCATGACGCTGCACAACCTGGCAGGCGGGACGGTCAATTCGCGGGGCGCCTACATCCGGGATTCGTCGATCGACGCGCAGGCCGGCTCTACCCTGACCGGCAGCAGGCTGAGCCTGTACAACTACGGTGGCTTGACGGTGGGCACGACCAACTCGACGCTGGGGGTGCTGGAACTCAATGGCACCAGCGGCGCCTCGCTGAATGCAGCGGGCGGCCGGATTGCCGGCAGCATCCAGTTGGACGATAAGTCGTCGGTCTCCCTCAACGCCGCCACCTCCAACGCCGCGGACGGCGTCACGCTGCGCAGAGGAAGTAGCAATGCCAATCCGGTCCTGAACGTCAACACCAATGCCAGCATCGGATCGCTGGTGCTGTACGGCGGCGAAGTGCGGGGCAACGGCGACCTGAGCCTGAGCCGCGCCTCGACCATCAGCGGCGGAACGCTGACGGGAACCGGCAAGCTGATCAACGATACGACCGGCACGCTGACGCTCAACCCGAGCAGTGCACTGACGATCGATCGGCCGGTGGTCAATCGCGGCAAGCTAGCCGCCAGCAGCGGCAGCACCACCTTCAACGCAGGGTTTACCAACGAGATCGGTGCCACGCTTGAATTCGAAGCGCGCAGCAGCAGCGACTACGGCAAAGTCAAGCTGGCTGGCACGGCCAGCCTGGATGGCAAGCTGAAGTTCGTGACGGGCGCGCAGTTTGTGTCCGACGACAAGGTGCTGACGCCGATGACCTATGCGAGCAAGACCGGCAGCTTCGCGACCAGCGCCTTGCCGGCCGGTTACAAGGAGAGTTATCTGCCCGACCGGATCGAAATCCTGAAGCCCGCGCTAGCGCTCTTCCCGAGCGCCAACAACCTGGCCAACGGCGTGCTCAACGCCAGCCTCGCCACCCGCAATGGCCCACCGACCGGGCCCTTGTTGGCGGCTTTGGCGGCGCTGCCGGCGCCGCCAGCGAGCGACCCGATCAGCAACCTGTATGAAGTGCAGCTCCCCGACGCCGGCGCCCTGGTGGCGCTGAACGGCATCGTCGCTGCCGGGCCGGCTGCAACGGATTCGGGGCCGAAAGAACTGGTCGATATCTGCCGGCCTTGAAGACATGAACCCGGTCGCCTTCACATCCACTCGCCCAGTGCCTGCCCCCACTGCCGTGGGCCACGCATATTTCGCCCCGTTACAACTACAGCGGGACGCGTCCTTTTCCCACACTTGCAAGCGTTGCACGCGCTGCTGCCGGCATTACCGGATTGCGGTGACGCCCTTCGACCTGCTGCGGCTGGCGGACAAGCTTGGAATAAGCACCACCGAAGTGATAGCGCGGCACCTCGACGGCAGCCAGCACTTGCGCCGGCGCAAGGACGGCGCCTGCGAGTTCCTGACGGACCAAGGCTGCGCGGTCCATGGCGGCCGCCCGCTGGTGTGCCGCATGTACCCCCTGGTGCGAAACGTGACGCACCAACGCGAGTGGTTCTCGGTGCTAGCCCAGGTACCGCAGAGCGCCGCCCAGTGGGGGCTCGATGGCACTGTCGCGGCCTACCTGGAGGGGCAGGATGCGCTGCCTTCCATCGAAGGCTATGGCATCTACGCCAGACTGCATTACCGCATCGAACAGCTTTTCAGGCAGACCTTGGCCGGGGCCCAGACCGCCGGCGCGGGCAAGGCAGATGCCCGGGCGCTGAACCTGGGGCTGTTTGCGCACAGCGTTCTCGATCCAGATCCGAGCATTCGGGACTATTGCCAGCGGCACGGCATGCCGCTGCCGACCACCCTGCGCCACAAGGCGGCCTGCCATGTGATGGCCACCGAGGAATGGGCCGTCAACCAGTTGAAGGAAATGAACCATGACAAACTCTGAGCGACGTCTTCACAAGCAGCGCACAGCGGCACTGACGGTGGGTGGCCTGCTGGCCTGCCTGGGCGCGTCGCTGGGCGTCATTCCCGACCAGGCGCTGGCGCAAGCCAATGGCCCGGTGGCTTCCAACGCGGCAGGTACGCCCGGCGCAACAACGGGACCAACCGGCCAGACGACGGCGGCGCGGCAGGCCAAGTATCAGCGCGAGGCGATGGCGCGCGGGGACGGCAGTCAGGGGGCCAGCGGGTTTGGCAAGGTTCTGGCTTCCGGCCCCTGGGCCAACGGACTGACGCCGGCGCAGAAGACGGACGAACAGGCGCGCCGCACGGCGTTGCTGAATCAGGGCATGACGCTGGTCGATCTGGACCGGGCCGACGCCGCGCTGCAGGCCGAAGCGGTCAAGCGCGCACCGCCGGGGGATGCGGCGGCGCAAGCGCAGATGCTGCTGCAACTCAAGCGCAACCGGATTCTGGATTACCAGTTCGGCGTAAGCGGTAGCGCGGCAACCGGGGAGCCCAGCGCGCAGTACAAGCTGCTGCTGCACGATCTGCTGCCCAACGCGCAGCTTGGCAAGACGCAAATCGACGCCGACACTGACATGGAAATCGAGAAGCGGCTCAATATGCTCAAGTCGGGCATGAGCTACCAGCAGGTGGTCGATGCCGAGACCAAGCTGGATGCGGACCTCAAAACCCAGGCGGCGTTGCGTGCGCCGAACGACCCGGCGGCAGCGTTACAGATCTACCAGCAACTCAAGCACCAGCAACTGGTGCAATACCTGTGGGAACATCTTGCTCCGGACCAGCACTACCAGATGCTGCTTCAAGCGATTGCCAAGGAGCCACCGGGAAACTTGACGCCTTTGCAGATCGAGACAGAGGCCGTCAAGCGCATGGCGATGATGAATGCCGGCATGAACTACCAGGATGTAATGGTCGCGGCGGAGGCGCAGCGCAAGCTGCTGATTGCCCAGCAAATGAAAGCGCTGGCGGTCGCGATGCTGGCCCAGCACCAGCAGGGCAAACACACAGCGACAGCGCAGGCGCCGGCGCTACCCAGCCCCACGGTCACGCCCACGGCGCCAGGCAGCAACCGCATCATTCTTTGCAATTAGGCATGGAAGAATTCACGCGACGCCGGACCTCAATCGCTGAGCTTGCGGTACAGGGTCTGCCGGCTGATGCCCAGCCGCCGCGCCGCTTGCGACATATTGCCGCGACTGGCGTCCAGCGCTTGCCGGATGGCCAGACGGGAAAGCTCTCCCAGATTGTGCGAAGCCTCTGCCAGTGACGCTGGCGGCGGCGCGTGCTGCCCGCTAGGCACCAGCGCCGGCGCAAGGTCTTGCAGCCAATCATCCGGCAGATGCTGCCAGGCGATGCAAGTCTCGTGCGGGTCCAGCATGGCACTGGCCGTGCGCAGCAGGTTGACGTACTGGCGCAAGTTACCGGGCCAGGCATGGGCGCTCAGGCGCGCCAGCAGATCGGGTGCGATGTGCAGGTCCAGCTCGGGATGAAGATTGCGCAGCAGGCGCTCGGTCAGGGCCTGAAAATCAGTGCGCTCACGCAGGGCCGGCAGCAGCACGGTAAGGCCGTTGATGCGGTAGTACAGATCACTGCGAAACCTGCCGCTCTCGGCCGCTTCGCGCAGCTTGCAGTGGCTGGCGCAGACCAGGGCGAAATCGACATCGACCGAGCGGCCACCGCCCAGGGGCGTCACGCGGCGCTCTTGCAGCACGCGCAGCAAGCGAGTTTGCAGGCCCAGTGGCATATCGCCAATTTCATCCAGAAAAAGTGTGCCGCCATGGGCTTCGCGCAAACGCCCCGGGCTGCCCTCGCGCCGGGCCCCGGTAAAGGCGCCGGGGGTGTAGCCGAACAACTCGGCCTCAACCAGATTCTCCGGCAGCGCAGCGCAGTTGATGGCGACAAAGGGGCCGTCGCGGCGCGCGCCGCTGTCGTGCAGGGCGCGCGCGAAAAGCTCTTTGCCGACGCCCGATTCGCCTTGAATCAACAAGGGGATAGGTTTGTCCATGACGCGCCTGGCCTTGTCGCTGGCGCTGCGCCAACGCAGGTCGCCGGTGTCGAGTCGGCTCAGGGCATCCTGGGGTGTGGCGCCGGGCAAACTGGCGGCGGAGAGCGCAATCGCCGGAAACGCCAGTCTGTCGGTCTGCACTTGCACAAAACAGGTGGCACCGTCGGCCAGGTGGACCTGGGTCGGCTGGCCCGGTCGGCGCTGCTGGCGCGCCAGCAGATCGTCCAGCCGCACATCCATCGCGCGGGCCAGCGGCGTGGCGCCCAGATCGTGCGCCGTGAGATGCAACTGCGCCAGGCCGCTGCGGTTGGCACCCACAATCCAGCCATCGTCCGACAGCACCAGAATGCCTTCGGCAACGCTGCCTATGCCTTCCAGCTGGGCATGCAGGTGCAGCCGGACCTGACGCCGGCAGGTGGCTGACAGGAGGCGGTTTTCAATCATGCTGGCCGCCATGCTGACCAGCCCCAGGGTGTGGGGATGGCCGCTGCGATGGTCGCCGGAGATGTCGATAATGCCCAGCAGTTCGCCTTTGGCCGACAGGATGGGCGCCGCCGTGCAGGTGAGAAAACCGTTGCGTTCCAGAAAGTGCTCGCCGCCATGTATTTCGACCCCGCTGGCTTCAATCAGGGCCGTGCCGATGGCATTGGTGCCGCGGTACTGTTCGTGCCAGTTGGCGCCACAAGACAGCGCCACGCGTTCCGCCTTGCCAAGAAAATCGGGATGCCCCAGCGTGTGCATCAAGGTGCCGCGCTGGTCGGCCAGGATCACCATGCCCTGGCTGTGGCGCACTTGCTGGAACAGAAATTCCATGACCGGCCGAGAGTGCGACAAAAGATCGACGTTGAAGGCCAGCGTGTCGCGCAAGCCGATGCCACCGGCATGTTGGCTATCCAGCAAACGAGCGCCTGGCGACAGGCCGGCGGCAAGGCTGCGCCGCCAGGAGCGTGCCACCCGCTCGTCTATTCCTTCGACCGGGAAGTCGCCGTGTTCCAGCAATTGCAGGCGCGCCTGGCGCAAGGCCAGGGCCGGTGATGGGTTGCGCAAGCTTGTCTCCTGAACGGATTCCTGTCCGTTCTGTGTCTTCCGAACTACCGGGATCGTAGCGAAAGACCCAATCTCCAGCGATATGAAACGTCTTGCATAGACCAGAAGGATCTTGACTGTCGCGTTTTGTGACAGTTGTCGCGTATCGCACCATGACCTCAGGCCCGGCGGAAAGTCAGGATTTACAAAAAGTTGTTTGAAATCATGGCTCCGCCGCGCCTGATCGAAGCTGGCACGGGACTTGAGGGAAAGATCGGCCCGCAAGGGAATTTTTCAATCTTTCGCCCATAACGAGGAAACACCATGATTTATGCAGCCCCCGGCACCGCTGGTGCCAAAATTGCCTTCAAAGCCCAGTACAACAACTTCATCAACGGCAAGTTTGTGGCCCCGCTCAAAGGCGTCTACTTTGACGTCATCAGCCCGATCAACGGCAAGGTTTACACCAAGGCGGCACGCTCCGGGGCCGAAGACATCGAACTGGCGCTCGATGCCGCGCACGGTGCCGCCGACAAATGGGGCAAGACCTCGGTCGCCGACCGCGCCAACGTGCTGCTGAAAATTGCCGACCGCGTCGAGGCCAACCTGGAACTGCTGGCCTACGCCGAAACGGTGGACAACGGCAAACCGATCCGTGAAACGCTGGCCGCCGACATCCCCCTCACGGTGGACCACTTCCGCTACTTTGCCGGCTGCATCCGGGCCCAGGAAGGCGGCGTCAGCGAGATCAATGAAACCACGGTGGCCTACCACTTTCATGAGCCGCTGGGCGTGGTGGGCCAGATCATTCCCTGGAACTTCCCGATCCTGATGGCGGCCTGGAAGTTGGCGCCCGCCCTGGCGGCCGGCAACTGCGTGGTACTCAAGCCCGCTGAATCAACCCCCATCAGCATCCTGATCCTGATGGAATTGATCGCCGACCTGCTGCCCGCCGGCGTGGTCAACGTCGTCAACGGCTATGGCCGCGAAGCCGGCATGCCGCTGGCCAGCAGCAAGCGCATCGCCAAGATTGCCTTCACCGGCTCCACCAACACCGGGCGTGTGATTGCGCAAGCGGCCGCCAGCAACCTGATCCCGGCGTCGCTGGAACTGGGCGGCAAATCGCCCAACGTCTTCTTCAGCGACATCGCCAAGGCCGACGACGGCCTGTACGACAAGGCGATTGAAGGCCTGGTGCTGTTTGCCTTCAATCAGGGCGAGGTCTGCACCTGCCCGTCACGCGCGCTGATTCAGGAATCGATCTACGACCAGTTCATGGAGCGCGTGCTCAAGCGCGTGGCGGCGATCAAGCAAGGCAACCCGCTGGACTCCGAAACCATGCTGGGCGCGCAAGCCTCCAAGGAGCAGCTGAGCAAAATCCTGTCCTACCTGGACCTGGGCAAGCAGGAAGGCGCGCAAGTGCTGATCGGTGGCCAGCAGGCCAATCTGGGCGGCGACCTGGCCGGTGGCTATTACGTGCAGCCGACCCTGTTCAAGGGCCACAACAAGATGCGCATTTTCCAGGAAGAAATCTTCGGCCCGGTGCTGGCCGTCACCACCTTCAAGGACGAAGCCGATGCGCTGGCCCTGGCCAACGACACGCTGTACGGCCTGGGCGCCGGAGTCTGGAGCCGTGACGGCAACGTCGCCTACCGCATGGGCCGCGCCATCAAGGCCGGCCGCGTCTGGACCAACTGCTACCACGACTACGCAGCCCACGCCGCGTTCGGCGGCTACAAAGAGTCCGGCATCGGTCGCGAAACCCACAAGATGATGCTGGACCACTACCAGCAAACCAAGAACCTGCTGGTGAGCTACAGCGAAAGCAAGCTGGGCTTCTTCTGATCCGGCGCCGGCCGTTCGGTGCATCAAACTGATTGGGGGCGGGCAACCGCCCCCAATTTTTTTGGCGGCCTGGTCGCCTGAAATTGGAACAACCGGGGCAACCAGCCGGCCATGAATAAACAGGGATGTAGCCCTCGCTTGCCCTCGGCCAAGCGCCATCAGTGTTTACCCTAGACCCTAAAATACCGGCGCTTCACGTTTTTCCGGGTCACAACACGTTACGCTCTCGTGTTGGCAAAGGTTGAACCGCGGCGATTTTTTACGGCTCACGGTAACTGGCTGATTTGCAATTTTTCTAATGATGGAGACTCCATGCAGGCGCTTCTAAAACTCTCGAAAGCAGTCGACTGGCTCAACAGCCAGGTCGGCAAACATGTGATCTGGCTGATTTTGGCGTCCACCGTCATCAGCGCCGTCAACGCCGCCGTGCGCAAGATTTTCAACGTCAGCTCCAACGCCTACCTTGAAGTGCAGTGGTATCTGTTTGCAGCCGCTTTTTTGCTGGCTTCGGCTTATACGCTGCTGAACGGCGAACATGTGAAGATTGATGTCATCTACGGCCGCTGGTCCAAGCGCACCCAGACCTGGATCGATGTGTTTGGTTTCATTTTCTTCCTGCTGCCTTTTTGTTCTGCCGTTCTCTGGTTCGGCATTCCGTTCTTCCTCAATGGCTATAACTCCGGTGAAGTGTCTTCCAACGCCGGCGGCTTGATCCTGTGGCCGGTCTACGCCATGATGCCGCTGGGCTTTGGCCTGTTGCTGTTGCAGGGCATCTCCGAACTGATCAAGCGCCTGGCTTTTCTGCAAGGGCTGATTGAAGATCCAACGCACAAAAAGGTCGAAAAAACCGCCGAGGAAGAGCTGGCCGAAGCGATTCAAAAGCTGGCCGAAGAAAAAGCCGCCAAAGCCAACGCGGCTTGATCCCGGAGACACGCATGGAATTTCTCACTGCCAACATTGCCCCCGTCATGTTCGGGGGCCTGATTATTTTTCTGCTGCTGGGTTTTCCGGTGGCCTTCAGCCTGGGCGCCTGCGGCCTGTTCTTCGGCTTTGTCGGCGTCGAGCTGGGCGTCCTGCCCGAAGCGCTGCTGCAAGCGCTGCCGCTGCGCATCTTCGGCATCATGAAGAACGACACCTTGCTGGCGATTCCCTTCTTCACGCTGATGGGCTTGATACTGGAGCGCAGCGGCATGGCCGAGGATTTGCTCGACACCATAGGCCAGTTGTTCGGACCGCTGCGCGGCGGCCTGGCTTTTGCCGTGATTTTTGTCGGCGCCCTGCTGGCGGCGACCACCGGCGTGGTGGCGGCCTCGGTGATTTCGATGGGCTTGATTTCCCTGCCCATCATGCTGCGCTATGGTTATGACCGCCGCGTCGCCTCGGGCGTGATTGCGGCCTCCGGCACGCTGGCCCAGATCATTCCGCCGTCGCTGGTGCTGATCATTCTGGCGGATCAACTGGGCCGCAGCGTCGGTGAAATGTACAAGGGCGCCTTCATTCCCGGCTTTGCCCTGACCGGCCTGTACGTCGGCTACGTCGTGCTCCTCACCTTTATTCGCCCGACCTGGGTGCCGGCCTTGCCGATCGAGGCGCGCACGATCCGCGAAGACAATGGCAAAAGCGGCCTGCGCTCGCTGCTGCTGCTGACCATCGTGTCCAGCGCCCTGGCGATCTACCTGGGACAGAACTACGCCAAGGTCACCAGCTGGCTGACCGGCGAAACGGTGCTGACCGTGGCCACCGACGAAACCATCGTGGTATCGCTGTGCGCCGGCGTGATACTGGCTTTTGTCATCGCCTTGTTCAACAAGGTGACGCGCCTGGGATTGCTGTCGCGCATGGCCGAGCGCGTCACCTTTGTGCTGATTCCGCCGCTGCTGCTGATCTTTCTGGTGCTAGGCACCATTTTCCTGGGCGTCGCGACACCGACCGAGGGCGGCGCCATGGGCGCCATGGGCGCCTTGATCATGGCCATGAGCCGCGGCCGCCTGAGCATGAAACTGCTCAAACAAGCCCTCACCTCCACCACCAAACTGTCCAGCTTCGTGGTCTTCATCCTGGTCGGCTCGACCGTCTTCAGCCTGGTATTTCAAGGGGTCGACGGCTCCAAATGGGTGGAGCATCTGTTGACCTCCGTCCCCGGCGGGCAGGTCGGCTTCCTGATCGTGGTCAACCTGCTGATCTTTTTCCTGGCCTTCTTCCTGGACTTCTTCGAACTCTCGTTCATCGTGGTGCCCCTGCTGGCGCCGGTGGCGGAGAAAATCGGCATCGACCTGATCTGGTTTGGCGTGCTGCTGGGCGTGAACATGCAGACCTCCTTCATGCACCCGCCGTTCGGTTTCGCCCTGTTCTATCTGCGCAGCGTGGCGCCGAGCCGGGAATACACCGACAAGCTGACCAAGAAGCTGATCCAGCCGGTGACCACCATGCAGATCTACTGGGGTGCCATGCCGTTTGTGCTGATCCAGATCATCATGGTGGGGTTGATCATCGCCTTCCCCGGCATCGTCTCCAGCGGCCTCGACAAGACCGAGAAAGTCGATCTGAACACGGTGGTATTGGAGGCCCCGGCGGAAGCACCCGCCGCGCCGGCGTCCGATCCGACCATGGGTGATGCCGCTCCGCCCGCCAACGACAAACAGAGCGATGACGACCCGATGAAAGCGATGCAGGAGTCGATGGACAAGGCCAAGAAGTGAGGCGCTGGCCTAAGGCCGAAACCATCCTTGCGCTGTGAGCTCAACGCAAGCGAAGAGAGGGCAGCAGTTTCTTGACGGTCCACAGCCGGTTCGACAGGACGGCCAAGCCAAAGGTGGCGATCAATAAGCCGCTCACATAGGAAGGACCCACTGAAAACAAGGTAGGACCGCGCGATTGGCCAAAGGCCCACAGCATGGCGCCGCCGAGCAGCAGAAGCGTGACGGTCAAGGAAGAAAGTAGCACGACGAAAGCTCTGACGGAAGCTGCGCCCATCGCGCGAAGAACCACTGCGAGGCTGGTCGCGAAAAACCATTCCAGCGGGAACACACGGTACTTCCACGCCGTTTCCAGGGTGCGGGAAACGGGGACGTCGAACGCCGCCCAGTTCACCATCGTCCAGAGACTCGCCAAGAGCAACAGGGCCAGCATTTGAAAGGTCAAGGTGGTACGCAAAATAGGCCATCCGAGTTGCCCACGATGCAAGCCGCCAGGGGCCAGCAACTGGCGCCAGTGCAGGTCTTTGCACACCACCGAAGGCACGGTCAACAAAGCAACCAATCCGAAACCAAGCAAATGGTAGGGGCCAATATTGCCGTGCCACGGCACAGCCAGCCCCTGAATCGCCACCGGTGCAATCCAGAAGAGCGAGCTGAACTCTTTAAACAAGGTCCAGAAAGGCGAGGTCTGGACCAGGTTGTCTGAAGTTCGATTGCGGGCAACGGGGTTCAGCCGGGTGTAGCGTCGCGCGTAAGCCGAACTGCGTGACCAGAAACCTTTGGCTGATTGACCCGTGCCTGCCGGCGCCATCGGTGCCTGGCGCTGCCAGATCGTCATCAGCCAGTACGCCAGCAGCGGCCACGAGAGGGCCAGCAGTCCCTGCAAAACAAAGGACGTTTGTCCCAGTTGGTTTGGAATATTTACAAGACCTATCGTCAAGGTCGCGAACAGAGTTAACAGCACGCCACCAGCCACAATAGCCCAGGCCCAGGCACGGTGCAGCAGGCCATGGTTCGACAAAGCCGCGAGGGTGCTCAGGCTCAATATCGCCGAAAACATTGCGACGGCGCTACTCCATTGCCAGGGAGACTCAGACAGCAGCAGCAGGGCGACGGCGCCCAGCACGAGAAGGCCCCAAACGCGCATCGCTTCGGCCAACGAGCCGCGCAACCAGGCACGCCAAAGGTGTTCCGGCGTGCGCAATTGACCGAGCACGCGGGCGCCGCTGGCGATGGCTAGCGACTGCCGCCGGCCCTGCACCAACAGGCACAGACCGGCCACAACGATCCAGACTTTGACGCCTGCAGCGCGGCCTGGCATGGCGCTGTTGACAAGCAGCACAAGCCAGAACACAGCCAAAATCAGCAGTGTCGCAGCCATGATCATCCGCGTGAGGTCAGGTTGCCGCCTGAATGACAAGCTGGTTTTCACGAGTTCAACTCCACAAACAACTCGTCCAGCGACAAAACGCGTCCGGCATCGACCCAGTGCGGCGCCAGGCGGGTGTCGATCACGCACTGCGCGGCTTTCGGGTTTTCGCAAACGATTGCGGAAGCTGGCAGGCCGACCGCCGGCAGGGAAATCAATCGAAAATGCTCCAGCATCGCATCCCAGGCTTCAAACAATTGCAAGCGGCCTTGGCGGATAAATGCCACGTGGGACACGACGCGCTCCAGGTCGGTCAGCAGGTGGCTCGAAATAATGATGGTGCGCTCGCCGCCCGGCACACCGTCTTCTTCTCCCAATGAGCGGTCCACAAACAGCGCACGCATGAATTCGGCGCGCGTCATCGGGTCCAGATTCGAGACCGGCTCGTCCAGTAACAGCAGGTCCGGATCGTGCGCCAGCGCCAGCACCACGGCGAGCTTCTGCTGATCCCCGACGGACAGGTTTTTCACCGTGCGCCCGATCGGCAAACCCATGCGAACCGCCAGCAGCAGGCAGCGTTCCTCGGTCCAGCGCGGGTAAGCCTGGCCGATGGTACGCAAGTGCTCGAAGACTTCCATCCACTCGAACAAGTCCGGGGTTTGCGCCACATAGCCCAGGCGTTCGCGCACCGCATCGCTCAGGTCCATCGACGGACAGCCCAGCAGGCGCGCCTCGCCCTGACTGGGCTCGGCCAGCCCCACCAGGCAGCGCAGCAGGGTCGACTTGCCGGCGCCGTTGCGCCCGACCAAGCCGACGACGGCACCACGTGGAATGGCCAGCGTGATGTGGTCGAGAATGGTGGCGGCCTCGACATGCAGGCTCAAACAGTTGATTTCGATCACGGGTTCATCGAGGTTCATGGAGCTTCCTTTTTGGACCATTCGTTCAGACAGGTTTGAAATGCAGCCAGCGCCTGCTTGTCGTCCAGACCCAACTGTTTGGCGATTTGGCTGGCAGTGCTCAGTGCCGGGCGCAGCAGCGCCAACTTGTCCTGCTGCGTTGACCGGGCCCTGGTTTGGGCGATCACCATGCCCAGGCCGCGCCGGCGCTCCAGCAGCCCTTCGGTTTCAAGCAGGCTGTAGGCCTTGCTGACCGTCATGGGGTTGATGGCGTGGTGCAAAGCGACGACGCGCACCGAGGGCAAATCGTCACCGGGACGCAACTGTCCGCTGGCCACCAAGCGGCGCACCTGTTCCACGATCTGGCGGTAGATCGGCGTCGGCGCATTGGGAGCGATGTCGAAATTCATTGTGCATCAGTGTATCACTAATGCAATACACATCATGACAAAAAAAATCACACCCTATTCAGGTTTCCGAAATTCACGACACTGTTGCGCAAAAACGGATCCGATGTTGTCATTGCGGGCCTGACCCGCAATCCATGGATGCCGGATCGGGGTCCGGCATGACAGCGCCTCCTGCTGCGCGTGTCACGGATTAAGGAACCCTCAATGGCCGCGGCTCTCTCGAGGACCGACAGCCTACTGTGCACCAAGCACCAGGTCGGGCGCCAGTTCCACCCGGTTGCGGCCATTTTCCTTGGCACGGTACATGGCCTCGTCGGCGCTCTTGAGCAGCAGCACTTCGTCGGCACCATGTTCGGGGAATACCGCGACGCCGGTGGAGGACGAGACCTTGAGCTGCAACCCGGCAATTTCAATGGTCTGGTTGAGCCGGTAGCGGATTTTTTCGGCGACATCCAGCGCATCCTGCGCTTTTTCAAGCCCTGACAGGATCACGACAAACTCGTCTCCGCCCAGGCGCGCAACGGTGTCGGTCTCGCGCCGCACGCATTCCAGCATGCGCCGGGCTACTTCCTTCAGCAGCAGGTCGCCCACGTGGTGGCCATGCATGTCGTTGACGGGCTTGAATTCGTCGAGGTCTATCATCAGCAGCCCCATGCGCTTCTTGTCGCGCCTGGCCTTGGCCAGGCCCTGGCGCAAACGGTCGGAAAACAGGGCGCGATTGGACAGCCCGGTCAGCACGTCGAAATGCGCCAACTGCTGCAAGCGCTCTTCCAGCGCCTTGCGCTCCGAGATGTCGGTGTGGGTGCCTATCATGCGCAAGGGTTTTCCTTGCGCATCGCGCGCCACCACCATGCCGCGCGAAAGTATCCATTTCCAGCTACCGTCCCGGCACTGCATGCGCCGTTCATTCACGTAGCTTGGCTTTTCTCCCCTGAAATAGGCCGCGCGGTCGGCCTCCACCCGGGCCAGATCGTCCGGGTGAACGCGCGCATCCCACGACTCGTTGCGCGCCTCCAGTTCGTTCTCGGCAAAGCCATAAATTTCCTTGTAGCGTTTTGAAAACACCACCTTGCCAGTTTGCAGGTTGCGGTCCCAAACCCCGTCGCCGGCGCCTTCCAGGGCAAACTTCCAGCGCTCCTCGCTCAAACCCAGGGCCTGCTGGACTTTTTCGCGCTCGCGATTCTGCTCATCAATATGGTCCTGCGCTCTTTTCACAATCACCGACAACGCCAGGTACAGCAGAGCCAGCAAGCCGACCACGGCGCCAACGACCAGCCGCTGGCGCTGGTCGATTTCGGCCACCAGGAGGGTGGCATCGCCGTAGATCTCGAACACGCCGCTGACCTTGCCGCTGACCGGGTCGTAGCGCGGCACATAGGTCTCCACCAGATCGCGGTTCTGCACCTCGCCCTCGAACGCGCTGAAAGTGTCCTGGTGCACCAGCTCGGAACCGCTGACACCGCGCAAGCCGTCCATCACACCGGCATTGTTGTGTTTGTCTTCACCGATCTGCTTGAGTTCGGTCGAGTAGATGGTCATGCCCTTGAGGTCATAGACCTTGATCTTGAAGATTTTGGTACCACTCAACAGCCGCAGCACCTTGCTGTGCACAACCAGGGTCTGCGGCTCGGTCTGAAGCTCGATTGCCGACTTGCCGGCGGACGCCGCCAGCAGCGGCACGAAGTCCCGGTCCCACATCTCGTTGGCGATAATCTTGGCGTGATTGACGTGCTCGTTTTCGTAGCCGCTCAACAACCCGTCTATGGCCAGTTTGCGAAAAACGTAGCCCAGCAGAACTGCCACCACGAGAAACGCGACCAGACTGGCGGTGGTGAAATACCGCAATAACTTGAAATCACCTTTGTCGCTGGCAGTTGCGTTAACCATCCGGTCCATCTCCTGCGCAGATGGTAACCACAATTTCAGGCCAAGCCTGGGCTGTCGGACACTTTCACCATGCGAACCGATTGCGGCAGATCAAGGCAAACGCTGAACCATGGCTTTCACAGGTGTCAGAAAGCCTGATCCCAGCGAATCGACAGTCGGATGGCGGCGTTGATCAATCCCACCATGCTGTAGGTCTGCACGAAGTTACCCCACTGTTCGCCACTGCACAAATCGATGTGTTCCGCCAGCAAGCCATGCGGGTTGCGGCAAGCTAACAATTTTTCAAAAAGCGCACGCGCCTCGGCGCCACGATCCAGTGTGGCCAGGGCATTGACGTACCAGAAAGTGCAGACGATAAAAGCATTCTCCGGTTCGCCGAAGTCGTCCTTCTCCACATAGCGGAAAATGAAATCCCCTCGGCGCAAGTCCTTTTCCACGGCAGCGACGGTAGCGGCAAAACGCGGGTCGCTGGCGTCCAGAAAACCCAGCTCGGCCAGCAGCAACAGGCTCGCATCCATGGCTTCGCCCTCGAAGGTCGCAACAAAGGCGCCACGCTTTTCGCTCCAGGCGCGCCGGCTGATGGTTTCGTGAATCTGGCGCGACTGATCCAGCCAGTAACTGGCGCGCTCGGCCAGCCCCAGTTGCGTCGCGATGCGGGCCAGGCGGTCGCAAGCCACCCAGCACATCACGGCTGAGAAGGTGTGCACATGCGCGCTGCCGCGCAATTCCCACAGGCCCGCATCCGGTTGGTCATGGCAACGTCTGGCTTGCTCGCCCAGCGATTCGAGGCGGCGGAACAGCGCGCTGTCGCCATGGCGCGTCAGGCGTCGATCGAAAAACACGCGGGCGGCGGCGAGGATGACCGAACCATAAACGTCATGCTGTACTTGCCGATAGGCCAAATTGCCCATGCGCACCGGCCCCATGCCACGATAACCCGCAAGCGCCGCTACTTCGCGTTCGTCCAGTTCAGCGCGACCATCAATGCCGTAAACCGGTTGCAGCGGGCCGCCCTCGGCCCGGGCAGCAATGTTGAGGATGTAACCAAGATAGCGCTCCATGGTGCGGGTGGCGCCAAGCTGATTCAGGGCATTGATCACAAAGTAGCCGTCGCGCAGCCAGCAGTACCGGTAGTCCCAGTTGCGGCTGCTGCCCGCCGCTTCGGGGATCGAGGTTGTCATGGCGGCGACGATGGCGCCGGTGTCGTCGTAGGCGTTGAGCTTGAGCGTGATGGCCGCCCGAATGACGGCTTCCTGCCACTCAAAGGGGATGCCCAGATTGCGCACCCACTCGCGCCAGTACCGGGTGGTTTCTTCCAGAAAGCGGCGCCCGACCTCGCTGGCGGCCTCGTGCACCGTTTCGTCGGCGCCCAGCAGCAGGGTCACGGTGTCCTCAAGAAAGAACGGTGTTTCCTGCATGATCGCGGTCAGCGAGGCGTCGGTGGTCAGCCGGAGCGTGAGCATGGGTGCCACGTAGCGGATATGGTTGCTGCCCCAGGTCAGCGCGGGACGACTTGCGCCGTCGCCGCAGGCCGGGCGCAAACGCAGTGTCAACCGTGGACTTCCGGCCAGTCGCTGGATGCGGCGCACCAGCATCATGGGCCGAAACCGGCGTCCATGCTGACCAAAGCGCGGCGCAAAGTCAGTCACCTCGACGGCGCCGCCATGACGATCGTAAAGGCGCGTGACCAGAATGGCCGTGTTTTCCAGATACGCCTGCTCGGTCCGTTCGCAATCGAGTAAATCAACCGAGAAGAATCCGTAGTCATCCGAGTCCTTGAGCAAGGCGCAGAACACCGGATCGCCATCAAAACGGGGAAAACAGGCCCAAGTGATATTCGCCCTCGCATCGACCAAGGCACCGACGGTGCAATTGCCGATCAGGGCCAGATCGAGCGTTTTCATAGACTGCCTTTCAGGGCCTCACCCAGCCAGCGGTGGACGGCGACGACATCGGGCAGGCGAAAGCGCGCGCAGCTCACCCCCTTGCCGACCTTGATCGAAACCCCGTCCAGCCGGTTGACCTCGGCGAATGCGTGCTCGTCGTTGAGGTCGTCGCCGATGAAAACCGGACGGCGCCCCTTGAAGGGCGATTCCATCAGGTATTCGGCCACCGCCGTACCCTTGTCGATACCGGCCGGCTTGATCTCCACCACGCGCTTGCCGCGCTGCAGTTCCAGGCCTTGCCCCTGCGACTTGAGCAAACGGTCCATCAACCGATGCACGTAAGCCGCCAGTTTGGGGGCCAGTCGATAATGCAGCGCCAGCGTCAGACCCTTGTCTTCCAGCAACAGGCCCGGGTGGCGCGCCAGAACCGGTGCCAGAGCCTCCTTGATCGCGCACTTGGCGGCCGGCAGGGTGGAATGAATCCACAAACGCCCGAGGCTATCGCGCCGTTCCAGTCCGTGCAGTCCCGCCAGCGGCAGCCGCGGCAGCCCAATCAAATGCTGCAAATCGGAAATCATGCGGCCACTGATCAGGGCCAGGGCGCCGCCGCTGGCGCGATGCAGACCTGCAATCAGATCGAGCAGGGTCCGGTCCACCAGGACCGCCTGCGGCGTATCTGCGATGTGGATCAAGGTGCCGTCCACATCAAGAAAATAGGCCCATCCCAAGCTGGCCGGGGGCGGCAAGGGGGAACGCGAAATCTTCCTCTTCATAAGGTCGAGGTATCTCGTTTGTCGGTCAGTCGATCCCGCCGACGCATGGCGGCGGCATCCAGCAGCATGCGCCCGGCCCAGCGAAAGACGTTGAACTCGGCCACCAGGCCGCGCATCAAGCGCATGCGGTCGCGCTGCTCGGTGGCCGGCATGGTCAAGGCCATGTGCAGGGCGGCGGCGCACTGGTCGGCATCGTAGGGATTGACGATCAGCGCTTCCGGCAATTCCCGCGCGGCACCGGTGAACTCAGAGAGGATCAGCACGCCACGCTCGTCGTCACGGGCGGCGACAAATTCCTTGGCCACCAGGTTCATGCCGTCGTGCAGGCTGCTGACGAAGCACAGGTCGGCGGCGCGAAAATATTCATACACCGCGCGCGGCTCGTGATGTTCGATCTTGAGCACGATGGGCGGTGGCCCCTGGCGCGCAAAGCGGGTGTTGATGCGCGCGGCCATGGTTCGTACCTGCGCCTCGTGATGCTGGTATTCGTCGATGCCCGAGCGCGTCGGCGCGGCGATCTGGACAAAAGTGAAGCGGCCGATCCAGTCCGGGTTCAGCTCCAGCAGACGCTCAATGGCGCGCAGGCGTTCCACAATACCCTTGGTGTAGTCCAGGCGGTCGACGCCGACGCCCAACTTGTGTTCCGGCGGCAAGTCGTTCAGTTGACGGATGGCGTTGCGACAGTCCGGCACACTCTTTTGCAGCATTTCCGCCTCCGGCGGCCAGGCAATCGAAATCGGGTAACGGCGCACGGCGGTGAGCTTTGCCCCAAAGGATACGTTGAAGGACTCCCGGTCCACCCGCGCTTCCAGAAACCGGTCCACCGTATCGACAAAGTTGTTGCAGTGAAACTGGGTATGAAAGCCCAGTATGCTGCTGCCCAGAAGGCCGGCCAATACCTCTTCGCGCCAGGGGCAGATCGCAAAGGATTCGGGGTTGGGCCAGGGGATGTGCCAGAAGGTGATGATGGTGGCATCCGGCAATTCCTCGCGGACCATCTTCGGCAACAACGCCAAGTGGTAGTCCTGCACCAGGACGATGGGGTCCTTGGTCTTGGCCTCGCTTACCACCGCCCTGGCGAACTTGCGGTTGACTGCCACGTACTGGGCCCAGTCGCTCGACCGGAAGGTCGGCCGCACATGGGCAATATGGCACAAGGGCCACAGCCCCTCGTTGGCGAAGCCGTAGTAGTAGCCGGCTTCCTCCTCGGGGCTGAGCCAGACGCGGCGCAGCTGGTAGGCGGGCTTTTCCGGCGGCACGCCGACGCGGTCGTTCTTGTCAACCACCTCGCGGTCGGCCGAGCCGCTGCCGTGGGCGATCCAGGTACCCGAGCAGGCGCGCATGATGGGTTCCAGCGCAGTGACCAGCCCGCTGGCCGGTCGCGTCACCTCGACGCGTTCGCCGCGGCGCTGGTGGATGTAAGGTTCGCGATTCGATACGACAATCACGTCTTCGCCACTGAGTTCGCTGTGCAGGATGGTGCGCAAGGCCTCCGGCGTCCAGGTGACCTGGCTCTCGTCGCGCGTGCGCGTCTCGGCCTCCAGCTCGCGCACCAGTCGCTGCAGATCACGGGCAATGGGCTTGAACCCAGGCAGGTCGGGTTGGGTGTCGAACTCAGGCTGGCGCAACAGACCTTCGCCGCGCAACAGGGAGCGCATGCCGGCCATCCAGCCGCGCCACGAAAGCTGGGCAATGATGACCGTGATGAGCGAGACCGCGGCCGCCAGCGCCATGAAGAAATAGAAGACGTAGCGCTTGGTCTCCTCGCTGCGGCGGGTGATGAAACTCATGTCGTGCACCAGCACCAGGCGGCCGCCCGGTGCCGCCTCGCTGACCATCGGCTTCACCGCCACATGCAGGGGGCCTTGAGTGCTTTGCAACAAATGGTCGCCGGGCTGTTCCCAGCGGTCCAGCACGGTACAACGAATCTCGGCCGGTAGCGAGCGGCTGGCCAGGGCGGTGCTGGTCGGCGATGCGCAGTAGCCGACCGCATAGAGCCGCTCACCCTGGGTGATGCGGTTGAAGAATTCCTGGATCTTGGCCTTCTTGCCGGCTGCCAGCTGTTCTTGCAAAGGATCCTGGATGGTGTTGGCAATCAGCGAGGAACGAATCTCAAGATCGCGCACGAACCAGCTTAAAGTCAATCGGTCGACCAAAGGGGCTACTGCGTAGGCAATGCCCGCCAGCACCAGTAGCAGGGGCAGAACGAAGCGCAAAGACAATCTCATGTATTTCCCGTCTCCGAGTAAATCGACACCAAGATTCCAACTTCAAACAATTCATCTGTACCAGCTGAAAGAAGCGGCGCATTCACTTCCGCGTGGAAATTATCTTCCATATACATTTGTGCCAATGTATCATGAACGTATCTTCGTCCATGTTTGAGGCGGCTAACTAACTAAACAGGCCTCTGCTGCTCACTTCGATCACCATGGTCGGCGTTTGCATGCCAGCGCTTTCGATTGATCGTCCCAGGCCGGCAAGTGAGTGGCGATCGGTGGTTTCAGATTTCCGCCAACGGTGTTTCTTCGGCTGTTTCATCGACCTTGAGAAGACCGATCAACTCGCACAAATCCCGGTCCATTCGGATCAGAGTCGCAGCACTCAAGTTGCTGAGAGCGGCCGGCAAAACACCCTCGAATGGACCCGACACCTTGGTCAAAAGCTTCCTCCCGGCCGGCAAAATTTTCAGCCGGACGTTGCGCCTGTCGTCTGGCGCCTTGGCCATCGTGATCAACTCTTTCTGCAAAAGTATTTTGATCAAGTTACTGGCGGTGGACTGATGAATATCCATATTTGATGCGATAGCACCCATCCCGATGCCGGGATTTTCCTTGATCAGGCTGAGTGCCCAGACCTGTGCACCGCCCAGTCCAACCTGTTTTTCGATTTGACGGAAATGGGTTCGCACCGCATTGAAGACCACGCGAAATCTGCGCAGTACTTTCGCTGGCGTGATGGGCTCTGTTGTTTTGGAGGTGTCTGGTTTCATGGAGGCGTCGTCTGGAAGCAGATAAACCGTGATGATAGGTTGATTTGAGGTAACGGCAGTGACTTAACCGGAATACGCCTACTTGCTCATCCTGCAACGCTTGGCCTATTTTACACAATACATTTGTTACAATGCATAGCTTGTCTTTGACCACTCAATTCACGCGATTTCGGTACCAACAAGAAAGTCACAAATGCGGTCGGAACCTCACGTTATGTCTGCGCTCAAACAAGAGCTCTATGACTGGCAATTGTGGACTGGTCGCGCCATGGTGATCGCCTTTGCGGCGCTTGCCGGCATCACGGTTGTTGCGTTCACCTGGCTTACCGAGCACGCGTTGGCGCAGTTTTTTTCCGTGCAAAGAAGTCACTGGTGGGCACCCTTGCTTTGGACACCGGTTTCGACTGCGGCCATTGTCTGGCTCACCTTGCGTTTCGCCCCCGGGGCCGCTGGATCGGGCATACCGCAGGTGATGGCGGCACTCGAGCCCGATGCGCAGGGACCGGCAAGAAGTATGTTCGTATCCGTGCGGCTATCCGTGGCCAAGGTGGCATTAACGGCTTGGGGTCTGCTGGCCGGTTTGTCGCTGGGGCGGGAAGGTCCGTCCGTTCAGATTGCCGCCGGGGTCATGCACCAGGCTCGGCGCTGGATCCCCAAGCGATCTCAAGTTTCGGCGCACAGCCTGTTGATTGCCGGTGGTGCCGCCGGAATCGCCGCCGCGTTCAATACGCCACTGGGTGGCGTGATGTTTGCCATCGAAGAGTTGGCGAAAAATCCCGAGCAACGGAGCAATGGATTGATATTGGCGGCGATTGTCATGGGCGGGATGATGGCGGTATCCGTCTATGGCAACGCCAGTTATTTCGGCGTCATCAGGATTGAGCAATTCGGCAGCGCGCTCATTTTGCCTGGTCTGCTGGTCGTCATTTGCAGCGGCATTGCCGGTGGACTTTTCTCGCGCCTGCTGATTGTTTCGCTGGCCGGTCGTTCACTTGACTGGTTCAGCGCCTATCGGCGCAATTCCCCGGTCAAGTTTGCTGCCGCCTGCGGCTTGGCGGTGGCGATTCTCGGGCTGGTCAGCCAAGGCGAAACCTATGGCAGCGGTTATGCCCACACCCGCGCGATGCTGGACAACAAAGGCGAAACGGTTTCGCTCTTCGTTTTGTTCAAGTTCATTGCAACCTGGCTAACCACATGGTCGGGGGTACCGGCGGGGATTTTCGCGCCCTCGCTTGCCATCGGTGGCGCTTTGGGCAATGACATTGCCCAACTCACCTCCCAGGCCAACGCGCCCACCCTGATTGCTCTGGGCATGGCTGGTTTTCTGGCCGCCGTGACGCAAGCGCCGCTGACTGCCTTCATCATCGTGATGGAAATGGTGGATGGGCATGCGCTGGTATTGAGCTTGATGACCAGCGCCATGCTGGCAAGTGTAATTTCCCGCTTGATCAGTGCACCGCTCTATTCAACCTTGGCCCGGCTACAACTTTTACGTTTGCCATTGCGTGACGCGCAAAAAAAAGGAGCCCCGAAGGGCTCCAAACTCGTTCCGTCTCGCCAACCCTAATCTCGAGTTCAGGTAAGCAATCCTATTATATTTGCTCAAATGGGAATTTGCCGGAACTGACGCATGACAATTGCTTTTCCGGTTCAATGAGTGGAGTGCGGAAAACGGGCAACGGCCCACCGCGCTGTCATATTCCGGCTCTATCGGTCGGCGCCGCGAGTTGTAATGCGCTCACGAAACTCCGCCAGCTTGGCTTTGATCATCCGCGCGTTTGCACTGCCCATGCGAAGAAGAATCTTTTGGCCGGCGGGGCGGGATTCCAGAGAAGGGTCCGCGAATTCGTATCTGAGCCAGGGCCGGGTTATCGGGATCGATCCGTGAACATCGGTCAAGGTCAACTTGACAGGCCCTGTCAGTTCGGGCGTTTCCAGAAGTTGGTCAATCACTTCGACCAGTCGATCGTTGAAGTATTTGCCTGGATAGCCCAGTTCTTCGTAGGCCTGCTGGAACAGCGGATACAGCCGCAGGTACAGCGCAGTGGCCTTCGCCGTATCGACCGACGTCCCGAATCGGATGAACGGCGTGTAGCGCTCGGCATTGCCATCGGCCAGATAGGTGCCGTCGCCACGCTCGACGACCAAGGTGCGCCCGGGCGTGGGCAGCACCGGCCACAGACGCGACGCCGCCTGTCCCCGGGCCAGGTTGTCAACAGTGACCACGACGTGGCGCACAAAATCATCGACCGCCAGGAACGAGAGTACTGCCTTTCGACCTAGCAAGTCGATCAAGGCATTTTTCGCGAAGCCGTCCGAATTGCCGAGTGTCGGCAGCGTCACTGGCCCCGCGACCGATGATTGAAGCGCTTCAACCGGATGATGGATCACCGGCTTGGCTGGAGCAGCCGCTTCGACAGCTGACGGCAGTGCGGCTATCGGCGCCGGCTTCACTGTGGGTACCGGTACTGCGCGCTGTCCATATTGCAGCCACAGGTATTCGGCACCGCCGAGGCCAACCAAGAGAAAGACAACAACGAACCGCTTTGACGAATACTTCATGAAGTCCTCATGGTGTTTGTGTACCCATTTCGATCCCAGCGGTGGTAAACCCGTGCCTCAGTACGGGTCTCCGGTGAGCCGATGAAGCTTTCAGTTCAGCCTATTTGCACAAATGGTCGCTGCCCGATTGCGCATTCAGCGTGTTACTTGTTGGGGTAACCGAGGTCCACACGACGATTTTGCGCCCACGCGGCCTCATCATGACCAGCGGCTTTGGGTTTCTCTTTGCCCCAGCTGACGGCTTCCAATTGCGCGTCTTTCACGCCATAGACTTTTAGCGCACGGACCACGGATTCAGCACGCTTTTGACCGAGCGCCAAGTTGTATTCGGCGCTCCCGCGCTCGTCGGCATTGCCTTCAACCCGGATAGACAGTTGGGGGTTAACCGCCAGGAACTTGCCATGCCGTTCCAGCAGTTGGTTGAACTCCGGTTTGATCGAGAAGATGTCGTAGTCAAAGTACACGCTTCTGTCTGTCGACAGAGGGTTCTTCGGGTCCAAATAGGGCGGTATCACCACCGATTGCACTTTCGATTCAGCGGCCGGTGCCGGGCTGGCTGGACTGGGTTGGACCGCGGGGGCTTGAACAACCGGGGGTGGGGGCGGTGTTACAGGGGCGACAGGTGTGCTGCTGCAGGCGGCAAGCAACACGACACTGGCGCAGAGAATTGACAGGTTTTTGACGATTTTCACAGGTTGACTCCAGTATCTCAAGGTGAAGTGGAAGGGCTTCCGATGTGACCACGCAAACTGCGAAATGGCCTGCATCCGAGTGAATTATACATTTGCTACAATGTATTTAACAAGTGAATGGATTTGCTGAAAACAGGCACTCGACACCAGAACCAACTCAAATAGAAAGATACATTTGCACAAATGATACTGAGAAAATCGGGAACACGCTGGTTCAAGCCTGATAGGTGCTTCAGGCTGACCACGCAAGGATAGGACGCCATGAAACGTTTCCTTTACGCTGTGCTCGTCGTCGCCACGTTGTTCGATATTTGCGCTAGCGTCTATTTGTATGTGCTGACTAGGGAGCCCAGAACTTACGCTGTCCGTCCAAATTTGCATTCGGTCCAGAACTTCGGAAATCCTCCAAGAGTCAGATCCAGACCGTTGAGAATGCCCGGTTTTGGCGGCCATTGAATTGCTCAACTTGTCGGGTCGAACACCAAAGTGATCACCATTAGTCAAGCCACAGGGATCACCGAAATGAAGTTCCTGCTGCAAGGCGATAGCAGCGTTTTGCCTATTGCGCATCAGCAAGAAAGATGTTCCTCAGCCGCCCCATCTGGGAGCTATGCGTCGGCCGGCGAGGCCAAGGTATCGCAGCGTCCAGAGCGATTCATACAAGAAGTCTTGGCTTCGATGTCGGCTGGGGTCAATGACTTACCCCAGGGCATATGCCAGAGACTGTCGCAGGCGAGGACAAAGGCAATCGCAAATAAGCGCGATTAGAAACAGAACCTTGACGTTACAAGGCGTAGAGAGGAAGAATTCTTGAGTGCATCGTTCCCAAAACGTTATACCCGGCGACAGATACTTGCGACCTTGCTCGCACTGCCGACGGTACCGGTGATGGCACAGTTTCGAGTTGAAGTTTCAGGTATTGGACTCTCTCAACTCCCCATTGCGATAGTGCAGTTTCGAGGGGAACACCAATCACCGCAAAAAATCTCCGCCATCGTGCGTGCCGACCTGGAAAGAAGTGGACAATTTCGGGGGATTGAAACACAAGAGAAGGACTTCGACGAGTCCACCCGGCCAGATTTTTCAAGTTGGAGACAAAGCGGCGCGGACGCATTGGTTGCCGGCAGCGTAGTCAAAACTCGAAATGGACGCTATGCCGTTCGATTTCGGCTATGGGATGTCCCCGAGGGGCAAGATATGGGCGGGCAAAGTTATGAGGTCACCGAGGCCGATTTGAGATTGGCGTCCCATCGCGTCGCCGATTTTGTTTTTGAAGCGCTGACTCAAAACAAGGGCATATTCGCCACACGCATCGCCTATGTCACCAAGCAAAACAATGTCTACAACCTTTGGATAGCTGACGCCGATGGCGAAAACAGTCAATCAGCCCTCACCAGCCCCTCCTCTATCATTTCACCGGCATGGTCACCGGACGGGACCCACGTTGCCTACGTCTCGTTTGAGTCGCGCAAACCCGTGGTCTATACGCACGAGGTATCAACCGGCCGACGCCGCCTGCTGGCAAACTTTCGGGGCTCGAATAGCGCACCGGCCTGGTCGCCGGACGGAAGAAGTTTGGCGGTGACCTTGACGCAGGATGGTGAGTCACAGATTTACCTGCTGGACACTGTCGGCAATGGTCAACCCAGGCGTTTGACAAAATCAAGCAGCATTGATACCGAACCGGTGTTTTCACCGGATGGGTCGAGTTTGTATTTCGTCAGCGACAGGGACGGTTCGCCACAAATCTACTGCATGCCCATTCAGACCGGGATCGCGGAACGCATTACCTTTGAAGGTAACTACAACATTTCGCCGACAATCAGCGCGGATGCCCGCTGGATGGCTTATGTGTCTCGGGTAAATGGATCATTCAAGCTGTACGTCTTGGATTTTTCAACTGGAAAAGTGAATGCCATTACCGCTACTTTGGCCGACGAACACCCCAGCTTTTCGCCCAATGGCAAACAGATCATCTACGCAACGGAACTTGACGGGCGCCACGCCTTGATGACCACTACCCTGGACGGGGCAACAAGGGCAAAGCTTACTGGCAACTCTGGCGACATACGAGAACCGTCATGGGGGCCATTCATCAACATTCACAAAAGCTGATCTTTTGGAAGCTAGCTTCGCCCTACTGCGTTGAGCGGAGTTAGTGGTCTGTTGCCGATCAAATACCCGATCAAGTTGTCCGCCGCCAGATTGGCCATGGCCAGCCGCGTCGGCAGCGTGGCGCTGGCGATGTGCGGGGTCAGCACCACATTGGGCAGGGTCAACAACTCCGGATGCACCTTGGGCTCGCCTTCAAAGACGTCCAGGCCGGCAGCGGCGATGACCCCATCGCGCAACGCGGTTGCCAGCGCCGCATCGTCCACAATGCCACCGCGCGCAATGTTGACCAGCGTGGCGCCGGGTTTCATCCGCGCCAGCTCGGCCGCGCCAATGGCATGGTGCGACTGCGCCGAGTACGGCAGCACCAGCACCAGGTGATCGGCTGTTTTGAGCAGCTCTTCCTTGCTGACGTAAGACGCCTGACAGGCGCTTTCGGTGGCGGCGTCAAGACGCGAGCGGTTGTGGTAAATCACCTTCATGCCGAAACCGTGGGCACCGCGTTTTGCAATGCCCTGGCCGATCCGCCCCATGCCCAGAATGCCCAGCGTGGCGCCGTGAATATCGCCGCCGGCAAACAGGTCGTAGCGCCAGCGCGTCCACAGACCGGCGCGCAAAAAGTGCTCGCTCTCCGCCATGCGCCGGGCGGTGGCCATCAGCAGGGCAAAACCGAAATCGGCCGTGGTCTCGGTCAGCACGTCCGGTGCGTTGGTGGCCAGCACACCGGCCGCGGTCATGGCGTCGAGGTCGAAGTTGTTGTAACCGACCGCCATGTTGGCGCAGATTTTCAAGGCCGGACAAGCCGCCAGCAAGGCCGCGTCAATGCGCTCGCCACCAGTTGTGAAGACGCCTTGTTTGCCCGCCAGTTGCTCAATCATTTGCGGCTGCGTCCACAGCACATCGTCCTGGTTCGAGGTCACCTCAAAGTGCTGCGCCAACTTGGCAATGATTTCCGGGAAGATGGCGCGGGCGATCAGGATTTGGGGTCGATTCATGGCAATAGCCTCTAGCGGAACCAGATGAAGGTCATGACGATAAATAGCGGAATCAGGATGGCACCCGACCACGCCATATAAGCGAAGAAGCTGGGCATTTTGACACCCCGGTCCTCGGCGATGGCCTTGACCATCAGGTTCGGTGCATTGCCGATATAGCTGTTGGCGCCCATGAACACGGCGCCGGCTGAAATCGCGGCCAGGGTCGGCGCCAGCGTGGTCATCAGCAGGACCGGATCGCCACCGGCGGTATTGAAGAACACCAGGTAGGTGGGAGCGTTGTCAAGGAAAGAACTCAGTGCGCCGCTGGCCCAAAAATACATCGCCGGATCGGGCCAGCCGTCGGGCCGCGTCACGGCCGCGACGATGGCGCCGAACGGACCGTTGACGCCGGCCCTGAGCATGGCGATGACCGGAATGATGGTCAAGAATATCCCGGCAAACAGTTTGGCCACCTCCTGCATAGGCCCCCAGGAAAACTGGTTGTCCTCATGCACCTGGCTGGCGGTGATCCTGAGCGAAATGAAGGTCACGGCAATCAAGCCGATATCACGCACCAGACCCGGCAGCCCGACTTCGGTGCCGGCAAGGGTGAACACCACGGACGACTTCCAGAGACCGCTCAACAGCACCAGTGAAGCGATCAGGCCCAGCAACCAAAAATTGGCGGCGCCATCGAAGCCGATGCGCTTGTCATCGGGTGTCGGATCGACCGGCACAGTTTCCTCGCGCCGGTGGTAATACCACCAGTCGATCCCATAAAAAAGTGCCAACAACGAGCCAATCAGAAAAAGTGTTTCCGGAAAAATGTGGCTCACGGTCCAGAAAAAGTCCACGCCTTTCAGGAAACCCAGGAACAGCGGCGGATCGCCCAACGGCGTCAGCGAGCCGCCCGCGTTGGAAACGATGAAGATGAAGAACACCACCACGTGGGCTTTGTGCCGGCGATTGTCGTTGGCGCGAATCAGCGGCCTGACCATCAGCATGGAAGCGCCGGTGGTACCCATGACACTGCCCAGAACCGCGCCAATGGCCAGAATTGCAACATTCAGCCCAGGGCTGCCGTGCAGGTTACCGCGAATGTAGATGCCACCCGCCACCACATACAGAGCGGTGAGCAGCACGATGAAGGGGATGTATTCCCCGAACAGCGCATGCGCGAAATTGACCCCGGCCGTCGCCGGACCGAACACAAGGGCAAACGGCAACAGGAAGGCCAATGACCAGGCGGCAGCCACCTTGCCGAAGTGGTGATGCCAGAACAGGGGCGCGAAAAGCGGCAGCAACGCGATGGACAGCAGAATGCCGACAAACGGTACCCCCCACAAGGGCGAGAGCCGGACGCCGTCGATGGGCGCGGCCAGTGCCCAACCAGGCAGGGCGAACAGGGCAGCGAAAGCAACCCAGCGAAGTAGTTTCATGTTCTTGTCTCTGAATCGTGGAGGTGCCAAAGGATACCCGCTCAGGAAGGTTGCGTGATGTCAAAAACCTGGCGCAGATAGGCCAGGTATTTGTCGTCCTCGCACATGTCCTTGGACGGCGAATCGCTCAGTTTGGCGACCGGTTGACCATTGCAACGCACCATCTTGATGACGTTTTGCAGCGGCTCGTAGCCGAGGTCGTTGGTCAGGTTGGTGCCGATGCCAAAAGCCAGCAGGCAGCGGCCCTTGAACTGCTGGTACAGCTCGATCGTGCGCGGCACCGTCAGGGCGTCGCTGAAGATCAGGGTTTTGGTGCGCGGATCGACCCGGTTGTGATGGTAATGGGCCAGCATGCGCTCGCCCCACAGGAAAGGGTCGCCGCTGTCGTGGCGGGCGCCGTCGAACAGCTTGCAGAAATAAAGGTCGAAATCGCGCAGAAATGCGCTCATGCCATAGACGTCGCTGAGGGCAATGCCGAGGTCGCCCCGGTACTCCTTGGCCCATGATTCGAAGGCGTAAATCTGGCTATCGCGCAGACGCGGCCCCAGCGCCTGGCAGGCTTGCAGGTACTCGTGCGCCATGGTGCCCAGCGGCGTGAGACCCAGCGTCATGGCAAACAGCACATTGCTGGTGCCGGCCAACTGGCCGGCCATCCCCGCCGCGTTGCCCGGACTCTGGCCGGTACCAAGACGATTCGAGAGCACGCGCAAGACTTCCTCATGCCAGGCTTTGGAAAAGCGCCGGCGCGTGCCGTAATCGGCAATTTTCAGATCGCTCAGCCCGGTCTCGCGCAACTGGCTTATTTTCAGGTCCAGGCGCCTGCGCCCTTCGATCAGATCGGGCAGTTTTTGCGCATTCCGGAAGTAGACCTCGTTGACGATCGCCAGCACCGGGATCTCAAACAAAATGGTGTGCAGCCAGGGACCCCGGATGACGATCTCGATCTGGCCCGACGGCAGCGCCGTCACGTTGATGTATTTTTCGTTCAGTTTGAAGAGCCCCAGAAAATCGACGAAGTCGCTCTTGATGAAACGCAGCGAACGCAGATAAGCCAGTTCGGCGTCCTGAAAATGCAGGCCGCACAGGGATCGGATCTCATCGCGTATCTCGTCCGCATGGGCCGCCAGCGCATGCTTGGCCTGACCGCTGACCGGGTCGATGCCGGGGTTGCGGCACTTGAACTTGTACTCGACCTGGGCCCCCGGAAACTGGTGCAGCACGGCCTGCATCATGGTGAACTTGTAGAGGTCGGTGTCGAGAAGACTGGTAATGATCATGGTTCGACTTTAAATCCTTAGTTGCCCTGCCACCAGCGTGATAACCCGATCCGCACGCTGAGCCAGAATGTTGTTTTGCTCGGCCACCAACAGCGCTGTGCCTTGGGCCTTGAGCAACAACAGCGCGGCCACGATATTTTCCACCAGCACCGGTGCAATGCCTTCGCAGGGTTCGTCCAGCAGCAGCAAGCGTGGCTGCGTCATCAGGGTGCGGGCAATGGCCAGCATTTGCTGCTCGCCGCCGCTCATCTGGGCGGCCGGGCGGTGCAACATGGTCTTCAGCGCCGGGAACAAGCCCAGCACCCACTCCTCGGTGGCCGGCACATCGCCGCGCGCCGCCAGGCGCAAATTTTCCCGCACGCTCAAATCCACAAACAGACGCCGGTCCTCCGCCACCAAGCCGATCCCGGCTTGTGCTCTCTGATGCGCGGGCCAGGTCGTGATGCTCTGATCTTGATAGCTTATGGCCCCCGTGACACGCGCAGCAAGGCCCATGATGGCATGCAGCAGCGTGGTCTTGCCGGCGCCATTGAGTCCCTGCAATACCAGCAATTCACCGGCCCCAACCTGCAAGGACACATCGAACAGCGCTTGCGCCGCGCCGTACCAGACCTTGAGGTTCTGGACCGACAGCATGGGTGCCGGGGTGACTGCGCTCACCCCAATCCCGCCCTCTGCCGCCCCGGACCCGCTAGCCGTCATCCCGGACCCGCTACTTGTCATCCCCGACCCGCTACTTGTCATCCCGGACCCGCCAGTTGTCATCCCGGACTTGATCCGGGATCCATCCGCGCCGGCTCGCCCCAGGTAGCGCGACCGCACCGTTTCGTTTTGCGCAATCTCGCCCGCGGTACCTTGCGCCACCAGTTGACCGTCGATCAGCACCAGCACCCGGTCCGCCACGCCAAAGACGGCGTCCATATTGTGTTCGCTGTAGAGCACGGCCATGCCGGCCCCGGCCTGCTCATGCGCCAGCGACTTGACCAGTCCCATCAGGTCGGAGCGCTCGGCGCCCGACAGACCGGCCGCTGGTTCATCGAGCAACAGCAGGCGCTGCGCCGGCGCGGGAGGTAGGCCGGCCAGCGCCAGTGCCAGTTCCAGCAACTTCTTGGCACCGTAGGGCAGACTCAAGACGTCGGCATCGGCCAGCGCCAGCAAGCCGACCCGCTGCAGCAGCACGCGAGCGCGGTCCTGCGGCGCGCGGTCAAGCCGCCGCCACGCCGACAAACCCTGTGGTGCTTGCAGCAGCAATTGCACGTTCTCCAGCACGCTGAGCGCTTCAAAAGTCTGCGCCACCTGAAAGGTACGCGCCACACCGCGCGCCAGCCGCTGCGCCGGACTCAAAAGGTCGAGGCGCGCGCCAGCCCACCAGACTTCGCCCCGCGCCGCGCGCTGCTGCCCGGCGATGCAGGCAAAAGCAGTCGACTTGCCGGCGCCATTGGGGCCGATCAAAGCCACGCACTCGCCAGCATTGATCTCGAAACTCAGCCCCCGCAGCGCCTGGACGCCGCCAAAATGCTGGCGCAGATCGCGCACTTGCAGCGTCATGGCCGCCGCCCTCTGAGCAGACCCAGCAGTCCCGATGGCGAGGCGACCATGATGAGCATCACGAACAAGCCCAGGGCGCCGCGCCAGTAGTCGAAGCCGCGACCCAGCTCGGCCCCGGCCCAGACCAGCACGGCGCTGCCAGCCACCACGCCCCACCCCTGGTGCATGCCGCCCAGCAGCAGCACCAGCAAGGCATCCAGCGAGGTCGAAACGCTGGCCACCGAGGGAAACACCGCCCCCTTGTGCGCCGCAAACAAGCCGCCGGCCAAACCCGCCAGGGTCGCGCTGTGCACAAAAATCCGGTACTTGAGCCGGTTCACCGGCAGGCCGCTGGCCGCCGCGCGCAACGGCGCATCGCGCACCGCCTGCAAGGCCGCGCCCAGGCTGGAGCGGCTCAGGCGCGCCAGTGCCCAGACACTCAGCAAAGCCAGTCCCAGCAGCGCGAAGTAAAAGGCCAGGCGCCAGTCCTGCGGCACCAGGTTCAGGCCGATGACGCCGTTGTCGCCGCCGGTCAGGCTCAGCCATTGGCTGGCGACGGCCCACAACACCTGGGCTAGTGCCAGCGACAGCATGGCCAGATAGACCCCAGCACTGCGCACCAGCAAGGCGCCGAACAGCGCCGCCAGCGCCAGTGCCAGCGCACAGCCGGCGGCCAGCGCCCCGGGCAAGGAGAAGCCCCAACTGCTGTGCGACAGCGCCGCCCCGTAAGCCCCCAGCGCAAAGAAAGCGGCATGGCCAAAGCTGACCAAGCCACCCAGCGCCATCATGGCCTGCAGGCTGATGCCAAAGATCAGCAGAATCAGACCATCGGTGGCCAGCGACTGCCAGTAGCCGCCCAGCAGGCCGACGCCGCTCATGGCCAGGCCCAGCGTCATGAAAGTGATGACCGACCAAGGCGCCTTAGCCGGGGCCAGGATGAATTTTTGCGCCATTTCCAGCGGCCCGGTAGCGACTGGCCGGCCCAGCAAACCGGTGGGCCGCAAGGCCAGCACCGCGGCCATCGCCAGGAACACCAGCACCAGCGTGGCCTGCGGAAAAAAGCTGATGCCCAGGGCATGCACCAGCCCGATCAGCAGCGCGGCAAAAAAAGCCCCGGCGATGCTGCCCAGGCCCCCCGTCACCACCACCACGAAAGTCTCCACCACCACGTTCTGGTCCATCTGCAAGTTGGCCGGTTCGCGCGGCAACTGCAAGGCGCCACCCAGGCCGGCCAGCAGGCAGCCCAGCACCACGGCGGCCAGCATCAAGGGCTTCGGGTTGACACCCAGGGCGCCGAGCATGGCGCGGTCCTGCGTGGCGGCGCGCAAGCGCTGGCCGAAGCGCGTGCCGTGCAGCAGCAGATGCAAGGCGAGCCAGACCAGCGGCCCGAGCGCGATGGTCAACAACTGATACTCTGGAAAGTACTCGCCCCACAAGGCCACGGAGCCCTTCAAACCCGGAAAGCGTGGCGCAAAGACCTCTTGCGGTCCAAAACCCCAGCGCATGGCATCGGACAGCGCCAGACTGAGGCCAAAGGTCGCCACCAGTTGGTACAGCTCGGGGACACCGTACAGTCGCCGCAACAGGACAAATTCGGCGACCGCACCGGCGGCTCCGGCGCACAGGGCGCCCAACAGCATGGCGCCGGCGTACAGGGCCGGCGTCTCGCCCCAGGCCGGATACCAGTCGGTCACCCAATGCGCGGTGAACAGCGCACCCAGCATGAAGAAGCTGCCATGGGCAAAGTTGACGATCCGGGTGACGCCAAAAATCAGCGTCAGGCCGGCCGCCATCAGAAACAAGGTGGTGGCGTAACTCAGGCCGTTGAGGCACTGGATGGCGATGAAAGTCATTAAGAGCGAGTTCTAACGCCGGCCCTGACTGTCATTGTGGGCCTGACCCGCAATCCATGGATGCCGGATGTTGAAACCCCGGACCTGATCCGGGGCCGGCATGACAGGCATTTTGCTCGGCTTGGTAAACCCGTGTTCGGCACAACAGCGAATCGACCTCTGTCAAAAAGCACCATCACTCCAGCCATTGCGTGAATTGTTCCACCGGTACCCGGGGGGTGTGAAAGGTATTGACGAGCGCGGTCTGGTCGGCGTAACCCAGCGACATGCCACAGACCAGCATCTCGTTGGCAGCGGCACCGACGTGGGGCAGGACAATCTGATTGAAAAGGTTCCACGCCTGCTGCGGGCAGGTGTGCAGGCCGCGGCCGCGTGCCGCCACCATGATGTTTTGCAAAAAGGTGCCGTAGTCCAGCAAGGAGCCGCGTCCCATGCCACGGTCGACGGTGAACATCAGACCGACCGGCGCGTCGAAGAAGCGGAAATTGCGCTGCATCTGCAGATGCATCTTGTCCCGGTCCGCCTTGCCAATGCCCAGCAGGCCATACAGGCCCCAGCCGTTTTCACGCCGGCGGTCGATGTAGGGGCTGAACCATTTTTCCGGGTAGTAGTCGTATTCCTCGTGGTAGTCGGCGGCCAGCGCCGGATCGGCACGGATGGCGTCGTGGGCGGCACACACCTTCTGCACCAGGGCGGCGCGGCTGGCGCCGGTCAGCACGTAGACCTTCCAGGGTTGCGTGTTGGTGCCCGAGGGCGCACGGCTGGCGACTTGCAGCAAGTCGGCCACGGTCTGGCGTGCCACCGGGGCCGAGCTGAATGCGCGCACCGCCATGCGCGAGGTAATTGCGGCATCCACCACCGCCGAATCCAAAACAGTTTGCGTCATACAAGAGTCTCCAGAACAGATTTGAGTTTCAAAGGCAAGGGGGTCGGCCGGCGGCTCTGTCTATCCACATAGACGTGGATGAAGTGGCCCTTGGCGGCGGTCAGTGGCTGGCCTTCGCCAAACAGTCCCACTTCGTAGCGCACGCTGCTGGAACCCAGCCGGGCGACCCGAATACCGGCCTCCACCGTCTGCGGAAAGGCCAGCGGCGAGAAGTAGTTGCACTGGGTTTCAATCACCAGACCGATGGTCTCGCCGTGGTCCACATCGAGTGCGCCCTGCTCTATCAGGTAGGCATTGACGGCGGTATCGAACCAGCTGTAATAGACCACGTTGTTGACGTGACCGTAGGCGTCGTTGTCCATCCAGCGTGTACTGATGCGGCGAAACACCTTATAGGCGCTGCGCGGCGCGGCCTGTGGTTTTTCTGCTTTGGTTTGGCTCATGGGGCCTGATTTTGCCAGTGTGGCAATTGGAGCTTTCAGCCGGCCGGCCGCGCAGCTTCAAAAGCTGGCTACCGGGATTGTTTCGATGCGATGAAATTCGCCATTTTTAGAATTTTCGGTCTAATTTGTTGCATTGCAGCAAATAGTACTTGCGCAGCCTAGTGATAACCCTATAATTCGTTCCATGCTGCACTGCAACATAAACCGAGCAAGAGCCGGGTTTCGGAGCAGATACCTTTTTACCTCACTCTCATCGGAGAAATTTATATGCTGACCGTCGAACAAGTCCTGGCTTCCAACAAAGCAAACGTCGAGACCCTGCTGGGTCTGACTTCGAAAGCCTTTGAAGGCGTTGAGAAGATTGTCGAACTCAATCTGACCGCCTCCAAAGCCGCCTTGGCCGAGTCCGGCGAGCACGCCAAAGCCTTGCTCAGCGTAAAAGACGCACAAGAGTTGCTGGCACTGCAATCGAGCCTGTTCCAGCCTCTGGCCGAGAAAACTGCGGCCTACAGCCGTCATCTGTACGACATCGCTTCCGGCTCCAGCGCCGAATTGGGCAAGGCGTTTGAAAGCCAGGCCGCCGACGCGCAGAAGAAATTCATGGGTTTGGTGGACAACGCTGCCAAGAATGCACCGGCTGGCTCCGAAACCGCTGTTGCGGTCATGAAGAGCGCCGTAGCCGCTGCCAGCAATGCGCTGGAATCGGTGCAGAAAGCTGTCAAACAAGCGACTGACGTTGCCCAATCCAACTTCAATGCAGTGGCCGCTTCCGCTGTTGACGCCGCCAAGCCGGCCGCCAAAAAGCGCTAATTCGTGGTTTTGGGTGAAGAAACATTGAGCCAAGTCGCATTTTTGGTGCTTTGACTCTATAAAATCAGGGGAAACCCTGAGATACTTCAGTCAAGTTTGATTTTTGAGAAACACCTAGTTTCTAACGGTTGTCTCCTCGGGTCCTTTCGAAACCATCAGGTTCAGGGATCCCTTAAGGGCTGGTCGCAAGACCGGCCCTTTTTTTTATCTGCAATACGGCAGAACCGGACCTTCGCGAATCGGCAAAAGGATCAAGACAGCGGCGATGGCCAACACGGCCGGCGCCGGACTAGGGCCTATTCATCGCGGTCCCCGCTTGCGGCTTGCACCAGCAACGCCTGGGTCTCATCGATCAGGGCGTGCAGTGCCAGCATGCGCGTCGTGCCCAGCAGGCGGTTCAGGCTGGTTTGTGCCGCTTTCCAGTGCCGCTGCGCATCCTGGCGCTTCTCGCGCCCGGCCTCGGTGACGCTGATCAGGCGGCTGCGGCCATCGACACCGGCTGCCAGTTCCACCCAACCGGCAGCCAGCAGCGGTTTGAGATTGCGCGTCAAGGTGGAGGCGTCCATTTTCATGGACTGCGCCAGATCGCCGGGCCGGATCGGACCCAGCTTGAGCACATGCGACAGCAGCGAATACTGGGTGGTCTTCAGCCCGGCCTGAGCCAGTTCGGCGTCGTAGTGTTGGCTTATGCGCCGCGTCAACTGGCGCAGCTTGAAATTGGTGCAGCCCTGCAGCTTGGTGGCGGCGAGTAACGGTGGTGACAGTGGCTTGGTATCCATGAAACCATTGTAGCTACAATATTTGCATATGCAACTTTAGAAGCGAACTGGAAGCAACATGAGCAAAACCAATCATCTCGACGCCTGGCTGGCCCAGGAACATGCGATCCGTGCCGTGATGGAGACAGGGGCCGGAGCCGGCGTCGCCCGACCCGATCAGGTCGCCGGCAAAACCGGACTCGAATTGATGCAGGCGATGCTGCGCGGCGAACTGCCCTTCCCGCCGATCGCGCAAACGCTGGACTTCACGATTGTCGAGATCGGACATGGCCATGCCGTGTTTCAAGGCACGCCCGGCGCGGCCCACCTCAACCCGATGGGCACGGTGCATGGCGGCTGGTTTGCCACCCTGCTCGATTCGGCCCTGGGCTGCTCGGTGCACACCCGCATGGCGGCGGGCCAGGCTTACACGACGGCGGAACTGAGCGTCAACATCGTGCGCGCCCTGACGCCCAAGGTGACGCGGGTGCGCGCCGAGGGTAAAGTGATTCACTGCGGGCGGCAATTGGCCACCGCCGAGGGCCGCCTGATCGGGCCGGACGGCACGCTCTATGCCCACGCCACCACCACCTGCCTGGTGTTCGAAATTGCGTCACAATCGCGCTCATGAGATTCCTTCACACCATGCTGCGCGTCGGCGACCTGCAACGCTCGATCGACTTCTACACCCAGGTGCTGGGCATGCAATTGCTGCGCAAGACAGAAAACCCGGACTACAAATACACGCTGGCCTTTGTCGGCTTCGGCAAAAACCCGGAGCACGCCGAGATCGAGCTGACCTACAACTGGGGCGTCGACTCCTACGAGATAGGTACCGCCTTTGGCCACCTGGCGCTGGGTGTGCCCGACGTCTACGGCGCCTGCGAGAAAATCAAGGCGGCCGGCGGCAATGTGACGCGCGAAGCCGGGCCGGTCAAGGGCGGCAGCACGGTGATTGCCTTTGTCACCGACCCGGATGGCTACAAGATCGAACTGATCCAGAGACCCTGAATCGAATCCCCATGCCTACCTCCTCCTCACCCTTGAAAAGCATCGCCGCCCTGGCTATCGCGGGCGTCTTGAGCCTGTCCGGCTTGCCGGCTTTAGCCTGGGATTGGACGCCGGGCAAGGTGGTCCTTGGCTCCGGCCAAGTGAGCAAAACCCAGCGCCAGCTGAGTGGCTTCAAAGGTCTGGCTCTGGAACTGCCGGCCAGCGTTGAAATCGTCCAGGGCGACACCGAAGGCGTGCTGATCGAAACCGACGACAACATCGCGCCCCTGATCGAGACGGTGGTCGAAGACGGGCAGCTCAAGATCCGGCCGGCGCGACGCTTCACTGCGTTCAAGACCAAGACCACCCGGATCACGATCAACGCGCGCACGATAGACAGTATTTCCATTTCGGGATCGGGCGAGGTCAAGGCCCAAAAACTGCAGTCCACCGCACTGGCAACACAGATTTCC